>JAGNWH010000095.1:0-8064 GCA_017986055.1 Limnohabitans sp.
AGATGATTGGTGAATGGAACAATGGCACAGGCCGTCGCAAATCCAGCGTCGCCCGCGTGTTTCTGAAAAAAGGCACTGGCAAGATCACGGTCAACGGCAAGGACATCCAAGCCTACTTCGGCCGCGAAACTTCGATCATGATCGCCAAGCAACCCCTCATGTTGACCAACCATGCCGAAACTTTCGACATCATGATCAACGTGCACGGTGGCGGTGAATCCGGTCAAGCCGGTGCATCGCGCCACGGCATCACCCGCGCTCTGATTGACTACGACGCAACGCTCAAGCCTATGCTGAGCCAAGCTGGTTTTGTCACTCGTGACGCTCGTGAAGTCGAACGTAAAAAGGTCGGCTTCCACTCAGCCCGCCGCCGCAAGCAGTTCTCGAAGCGTTAATCCGCTTTTCCTGTTTCGCCAAAAAGCCGCACCGGTTCCGCCGTGGCGGCTTTTTGCTTTTGGGGCGTGCGTCTTGGGTCCTTGGCCTGAAAAGCCCCCAAACCCAGTAGCGTTACTGGCCGCTCTAGGCGGTAATTCCCGACCAACGCGCTATACTATTTGGCATTGAACCCGGAGAAACACCATGAGCGCTGTTGCTGAAAACATCCAGACCGAAATGCCTACCCCGATTGTCTTTACCGACAGCGCGGCCGCCAAAGTGGCTGACCTGATTGCCGAGGAAGGCAACCCCGATCTGAAATTGCGCGTGTTTGTGCAAGGTGGCGGCTGCTCGGGCTTCCAGTACGGTTTCACTTTTGACGAAATCACCAACGAAGACGACACGACCATGAGCAAAAACGGTGTGTCGCTGTTGATCGACGCCATGAGCTACCAGTACCTGATTGGTGCCGAGATCGATTACAAAGAAGACCTGCAAGGCGCGCAGTTTGTGATCAAGAATCCGAACGCCACATCCACCTGCGGCTGTGGTTCGTCTTTCTCGACTTGACCAGATGAGCAGGCGAGCAGTGCTCGCCTTGTCTCAACGGGGGTAAATGGCCCCCAACACACGGGCGCCTCTGGCGCCCGTGACGCTTGGCAGGCTCGCTGTCTCGCGCCGCATGGTTTTGCAGGCCAGCCAGGCAAAAGCCGCAGCCTCGACCTGCAAGGGCGGCAAACCGCGTGTCTCGCTGCTGATCACTTTCAGCAGGGGCAAATGCAGGGCCAAGCGCCTCATTAGCTGACCGTTTAAGGCACCACCACCACAAACGACCAAAGACGCTGCTTCGTTGGCGTGCTGTTTCACATCGTTGGCACACGCCAATGCGGTGTATTCGGTCAATGTGGCCTGAACGTCAATGGCTGTTATGTCTGCGTGGTTTTGCAAATGCTGGGCCAACCAGGCCGGGTTGAACAAGTCTCGTCCGGTGCTTTTAGGGGGCGTACGCTGAAGGAAGGGGTCGGCCAGCAACGCCGCCAGCAAGGGGGCATTGATGTGGCCTGCTGCGGCCCATTCCCCGTCTTGGTCAAAGGGCTGGCCTGTGTGGGTGGCGCACCAGTGATCCATCAGTGCATTACCGGGACCACAGTCCCAGCCCGTGACCAACGTACCGGGTTTGAGCACACTGAGGTTGGAGATGCCCCCGATATTGAGCACCGCCACGCAAGCATCAGCCTGCGCAAACACGCCGTGGTGAAAAGCCGGCACCAGTGGTGCGCCTTGACCACCCGCAGCCAGGTCGCGGCTGCGGAAATCCGCCACCACATCGATGCCAGTGAGTTCGGCGAGCAAAGACGGATTGAGCAGTTGTATGGTGTAGCCGACGGCGGGCTGTTGACGAGTGGCGTCGCTATCAAATTCAAGCGGGCGGTGCCGCACGGTTTGGCCGTGTGCGCCAATGGCCGTGATGTTTGGGGATCTCAAGCCAGCTTGCTGCAACAAAGTGTGCACCACCGTTGCATAGTGGCGTGCGATCTGGTTGCCCACCAGTGCGCTGCGGTGCAATTCATCGGGGCCGCTTTGGTTCAGGGCCATGAGTTCGGCTTTGAAAGGTGCATCAAAAGCCACAAAGGCATGGGCTTGAACTTGCAATTGCCCTCGTGCGTCCATGCGTGCCAGCACGCCATCGGCACCATCCAGTGAAGTGCCTGACATCAGGCCTATGAAATGTTCAGTCATTTGGATGGTTAAAGCAGGCGGTACTTGCGCGGGGTATCTTCCCGCCAAAAGATGAGGGCATGTCGCATGGGGCGGTCATGGCATCAAAAAAGGGCCTTTCGGCCCTAGATGGTCACTGTGAAGTGACTTCTCTCATTTGTGCAGCCGCCAGCAGTTGCGCCTTGGCTTGCGCTGCAGCGGACTTGAATCGCGCCATGCCAGCCGGGCTGAGCGGTGTGCTTTGGGCTTGCTGAATGACTTTTTGCGGGTCAACGTGTGTGCCGTTGACTCGGAATTCGAAGTGCAGGTGAGGGCCTGTAGACCAGCCCGTCGAGCCAACGGCACCAATGGCTTGTCCTTTTTGAACAGTTTGTCCCTTGCGTACCTGGATGCGGCTGAGGTGGGCATAGACGGTGGAGTGGTTGTTGCCATGGCGAACAATCACCGTGTTGCCAAAGCCACCTTGAACGCCCGCAAATTCGACCACGCCATCGCCCACCGTCTGCGCGGGTGTGCCGGTTGGGGCTGCATAGTCGACCCCCAAGTGGGCTTTCATGGTTTGGAATATGGGGTGCAGACGCATGCTGAAGCCACTGGTCTTGCGAGAGAAGGCTACGGGTGATGCCAAGTAGGTGCGGCTGAGACTTTTGCCGTCGATGCTGTAGTAGTTGCCTTTTTGGCCAGGCTCCTGGTGCCACACGGCTTCGAAGGTCTTGTTGCCATTGTTGAACTCGGCTGCCAGCACGCGACCCGTACGCACGGGCTCGCCGTCTGCCTCCAGCACCTCGTAGACCACCGAAAAGCGGGCTCCCTTGCGCAAGTTGCGGTGAAAGTCGATTTGGTTGGAAAAAATCTGCGTCAGCTGGCCAATCACGGCATCAGGCAAGCGGGCTTCATCCGCAGCATCGTAAAGAGAGCTCGCCACAGTGCCACCCGTCATGCGGACACTGGTGTTCATTGGCGAGGTTTCCAGGGCCGCTTCCAGGCCTTGGTTTGTGCGCTTGATGGCCAAGCGCTGGAAGAAGGTGTCCGTTTCGTTGTTGAGCCAACGCACGTTGAGATTGAGCAAGCGCTGTTGTCCGTCGGCTTCAGCTACGACGGAACGGCCAGCCTGTTTGAGGGCCTGTTTGGCCACGGGGTTTTTGCGCAAGAAATTAGCCGCCTCCGGGTCCACCAGGCCCAGACGGCGCAGCAAGCTTTCGGGGGTGTCCGATGAGCGCGTGCTCTCGGTGCGCGACAGGCGCATCTGAGTCAGATCCAGAGATTGGGCCTGCTCTTGCAGTCGGTCAATCTCGACGGGCACGGTGAGTGTGACGACAGGTTGATCGGCAATATCGGGCCCCAAGTTGGCGATGGCGAATGCGCCACCGCCGCCAGCCAGCAAAACCGAGGCCAGTGTCGCGCTGATGGCTTTGGGGTGGCGGCTTAACCAACGGGTGAAAGCCTGCAGCGTGTGTACGAGTTGGGGGTGTTGTCCGTCCAGCCAAGTCAGTGCGCGCTGGGCGGTCATCAGCACTGCGCCGAGCACCGTGGTGCAAAGGAACAAGAAGCCAATGAACAAGGAGGCCAGTCGGGACTGGATGGAAGCGAGAAAATGCATCAATTCGGAAGTGTTTCGTGTCGACCAAAGCTTTGGCGATATGGCGACACGATTTGTACAGTCAGCGCGCCTTTAAAATGGGCGATCCGGAGATAGCCAGTCATTGTACCGTTCTATACCCATTTGACTTTAGAAAAAACCCTTATGAATCAAGCGCTTGTTACAAAATTCCCGGTCACGGACAAGACCCGGAACGCTTTGGAAGTCACTTTGCGGGGCTGCGAGGAGCTGATTCCCAAGGAGGATTGGTTGCAAAAACTGGCCAAATCCGAAGCCACGGGCGTGCCTTTGCGCATCAAACTGGGCTTGGACCCCACGGCCCCCGACATCCACATTGGCCACACCGTGGTGCTCAACAAGATGCGCCAGTTGCAGGATTTGGGGCACCAAGTGATCTTTTTGATTGGCGACTTCACCAGCCTGATCGGGGACCCTTCGGGACGCAACAGCACCCGCCCGCCGCTCACCCCTGAGCAGATCAAGGCCAATGCCGAAACCTATTACAAGCAGGCCAGCCTTGTGTTGGACCCCGCCAAAACAGAAATCCGCTACAACAGTGAGTGGTCGCTACCGCTGGGCTCTATGGGCATGATCCAGTTGGCGGCCAAGTACACGGTGGCCCGCATGATGGAGCGCAACGATTTCCATGACCGCTTCAAGGCCGGCACGCCGATTTCGGTGCACGAGTTCCTCTACCCCTTGATGCAGGGCTACGACTCGGTGGCCCTCAAAAGCGATCTGGAGTTGGGCGGCACCGATCAGAAGTTCAACCTGCTCATGGGCCGCCACTTGCAGGCCGAGTACGGTCAGGAGCAGCAATGCATCTTGACCATGCCGCTGTTGGAAGGTCTCGATGGCGTGGACAAAATGTCCAAGTCGAAAAACAACTACATCGGCATCGCCGAAGAGCCCAACAGCATGTTCGCCAAGGTGCTCAGCATTTCTGATGTGTTGATGTGGCGCTGGTTCACCTTGTTGTCATTCAAGTCCATGGCCGAGATCGAGGCTTTGAAGCAAGAGGTGGCAGGCGGGCGCAATCCCAAGGACGCCAAAGTCATGCTGGCCAAAGAGATCACGGCGCGTTTTCACAGCGCAGCGGCCGCCGATGCTGCCGAGCAGGATTTCATCAACCGCAGCAAAGGGGGCGTGCCGGACGACATCCCTGAAGTGTCTTTGTCGGGCGCGCCCATGGGCATCGGGGCCTTGCTCAAGTCGGCGGGTTTGGCTCCTTCGACCACCGAAGCCGGGCGCTTGATTGAGGGCGGCGGTGTGCGTGTGGATTCGAGCGTGGTCAGCGACAAGGGCTTGAAGCTCGAAGCGGGCACCTACGTGGTGCAGGTTGGCAAGCGCAAGTTTGCCAAGGTGACGCTGTCTTGATCAGCCGCCAGAACCCGCAGGTCTTCATCGTCGGTTCATTTTCCAACGGTATCCTGCCAGCATGAAAAGCCTTGATTCCTGGATGACGCCCAAACGCATGCTGTGGGCTTCGGTGCTGGTCGCGTTGATCACCATTGGCCTCAAAACAATGGCTTGGTGGCTGACCGACTCGGTTGGTTTGTTGTCGGATGCGATGGAATCTCTGGTCAACCTGGCCAGTGCCATTTTTGGTTTGATGATGGTCACCGTGGCGGCCATGCCTGCCGACGAAGAACACCCCTACGGGCACCACAAAGCCGAGTACTTTTCTTCGGGCTTCGAGGGCATCCTGATCGTGGTGGCGGCACTGGGCATCATCTGGGCCGCCGGGCATCGCGTGTTTGACCCGCAACCCATCGAGCAAGTGGGTCTGGGTTTGGCGCTGTCCGTGAGCAGTTCGGCCTTGAACGGTCTGCTGGCTTGGCTGATGTTTCGTGCTGCCAAGCAGCACCGGTCGCTGGCGCTGGAGGCCGATGCGCGGCATTTGGTGACCGATGTCTGGACGTCTGCCGGGGTGGTGATGGGTATTGCGTTGGTCAGCGTGACGGGCTGGCTGTGGCTGGACGCGGTGGTGGCCATTGGCGTGGCCCTGAACATTCTGAAAGAAGGCTGGCACCTGATTTGGCTCTCTTCGCAAGGCCTGATGGACGAAGCCCTGGAGCCTGAAGTTTTGGCCGAAGTACAGAAGGTATTGGACGGTTTTGCACATCAGCGCGGCGAGACCGAAATCATCCGCTTTGACCACTTGCACACCCGCAAAGCAGGGCAGCGTCGCTTTGTCGATGTGCACATGCACATGCCCGCCAGCTGGACCTTGGGGCGAGCGGCTGCCTTGCGGGGCAGTGTGGAGCAAGCATTGATGAGCGAAGTGCCCGGCTTGCGCGCCACCATCCAGCTCTTGCCCAGCGACGTGGAAGCGCATTTTCACGACACGCGGGATTTGAAATGATCGCGGTGCTGCAACGGGTGAGTGAAGCCAGTGTGCGGGTCGAGGGGGCCGTGATCGGCCAAATCGGCGCGGGCTTGCTGGTGCTGTTGTGCGCCGAAAAAGGCGACACCGAAGCCGTGGCCGATCGGATGCTGGCCAAAATGCTCAAGCTGCGCATCTTCAGTGACGACGCGGGCAAGATGAACCTGAGCGTGCAGGATGTGGGCGGCGGCTTGCTGGTGGTCAGCCAGTTCACGCTGGCCGCCGATGTGGCGGGCGGCAACCGACCCAGCTTCACACAGGCAGCGGCCCCCGAAGACGGGAGGCGCCTGTACGCGCACTTTGTGGCCCAAGCCCAGCAAGCGCACCCTCAGGTGCAGACCGGACGCTTTGCGGCTGACATGAAGGTGTCCTTGGTCAATGACGGGCCCATCACGATCCCGATGCGCATGAGCGCTTGAACGCGGCCACGCGTGTCGATCTGCAGCCACCATCCCCGCCCCCGATAATCGGGGCATGACTGCAAAAACACCAGACGCGAACGCCGTTCGCTTTGCCCAGCTCCAGCTGGCGCCCGCCACCCTCCAAAATCTCGAACAACTGGGCTACACCCAGATGACGCCCATCCAAGCGGCCAGCTTGCCGCTGACCTTGGCCGGGCAAGACCTGATTGCCCAAGCCAGCACCGGCAGCGGCAAAACCGCCGCCTTTGGCCTGCCTTTGATTGAGCGCTTGCAGACCGCCGGTTCACCCAGCGCGGCGATTCAAGCGGTGATCCTTTGCCCCACACGCGAGTTGGCCGACCAGGTCACACAAGAAATCCGCCGCCTGGCCCGCGCTCGCCAGAACGTGAAAGTCGTCACCTTGTGTGGTGGTGTGGCCTTGCGCGGTCAAACGGTGAGTCTGGAGCACGGCGCGGATGTGGTGGTGGGCACGCCCGGCCGCATCTTGGACCATCTGGAGCGCGGCTCGCTCAGCTTGGCAGGCGTGAACACACTGGTCTTGGATGAGGCCGACCGCATGCTGGACATGGGCTTTTTTGACGACATCGCCAAGGTGGTGCGCCAGTGCGCCAAAGACCGCCAGACCCTGTTGTTTTCGGCCACTTACCCCGAAGGCATTGCCAAACTGGCCGCGCAGTTCATGCGTGCGCCCCAAACCGTCAAGGTCGATGCGCAACACAGCGCGCACAAGATCCGACAGATTTATTACGAAGTCAGCGAGAGTCAGCGCTTGGACGCGGTGTCGAAATTGCTGGCGCATTTCCGCCCCGAGCGCACGCTGGCGTTTTGCAACACCAAACAACAGTGCCGCGATTTGGTGGCCGTGTTGCAGGCGCAGGGCTACAGCGCACTGGCACTGTTTGGTGAGTTGGAGCAGCGCGAACGCGACCAGGTGCTGGTGCAGTTTTCGAACCGCAGCTGTTCGGTGTTGGTGGCCACCGACGTGGCCTCACGCGGGCTGGACGTAGAGGGCCTCGAAGCGGTGATTAATGTGGACGTGACGCCCGACGCTGAAATCCACATCCACCGCATTGGACGCACGGGGCGAGGCGATGCCGAAGGCTTGGCCCTGACGCTGGCCAGCATGGACGAGATGGGTTCGGTCGGCAAGATCGAGGTGATGCAGGGCCGCGAGTCCAAATGGGAGCCGTTGTCTGGCTTGACGCCTGCTGCGGGCGGGCCCTTGCAGCCGCCCATGCGCACTTTGCAAATCGTCGGTGGCCGCAAGGAAAAAATCCGCGCTGGCGACGTGATGGGGGCTTTGGCCGGTGAGTGTGGCCTGACCCGCGAACAGGTCGGCAAGATCAATGTGAACGAGTTTTCGACCTATGTGGCGGTGCAGGCTGCACTGGCCAAAAAGGTGGAGTCTCAGTTGTCACACGGCAAGATCAAGGGCAAGAGTGTGAAGGTGCGGTTGCTTTGAATTCGATGGGAGAGCGGCGAATGGGGCGATGCGGCGGTCACCTCATGACGGGGTACCGAAAATCGGTGACCGCCGCATCGCCCCATTCACCTCGGTGGTC
>JAGNWH010000153.1:0-2584 GCA_017986055.1 Limnohabitans sp.
ACTTCAGGCAACCACATGCCAATGGCCGGGAAGATGTACAGCAACACAATCGCAAACACCTGGATTGCCATGAAGGGCAGCATGCCTGCAAAGATCTGATTCAAGGTGACGTGTGGTGGGCTGACACCTTTGAGGTAGAACGCGGCCATGGCCACCGGTGGGCTGAGGAATGCGGTCTGCAGGTTCAAGGCGACCAACAAGCCAAAGAACAGCGGATCGATGCCAAAGTGCGGCAACAAGGGGATGAAGATCGGCATGAAAATCACGATGATCTCGGTCCACTCGAGCGGCCAGCCCAGCAAAAAGATAACCACTTGCGCCAGGATCATGAACTGCACCGGCGTCAGGTCCATGCCCAGCACCCAGGTATTGATGATCTCTTGCCCACCCAGCAACGCGAACGCCGCAGAGAAGATGCTGGAGCCCACGAACAACCAGCACACCATGGCACTGGTTTTAGCCGTCAGGTAAACGGACTCGCGCAGCACCACATAGTTCAAGCGTCGATAAGCCGCCGCCAACAGCAAGCCGCCCAAAGAGCCCATGGCTGCCGCTTCGGTCGGTGTGGCCAAGCCAAACACAATGGTGCCCAGCACGGCCAGGATCATCAAGGCCAATGGGAAGAACGAGCCGAGCAGCATCTTGAAGATTTCAAGTCGCGCAAAACTGAAGTAGGCATAAAAGAGGGCCAACGCCACGGCGCAACTGGCCAAACCAATCCAGAAGGCCGTTGGCGCGGGCTGTCGCTCGGCGACGGCCTCAGGGCTTTCGGCAGCGGCACTGACCGCAGCCGGTGCCTCTGCTTTGGCAGGCTCAGTGGCGGGTGCAGCAGCTGGTGCCGCATTGGCCACCTCACTCGAACCGGGAGGCGTTTGCAAACCATCGGCTTCGGGCTCAGACAAACCACTGACGCTGCCTGCTTCTTCGATCTCGGCAGAATCGGCCAGTTCGCCGCCCATCGCCACAACGCCTTCCACCACCTCGGGAGGCAATGGTGCCGTGACCTTCAAATAAATGGCCCCCATCAGCAATGCCACGGCCAATGCAGGCAACAAGGCAATGCCCAAATGGTTGAGCAACTCACGCATGGGCACAGCCGCATTGCGCTTGCCTTTGAGAGCACCGATCAAGCCGGGCAACACGGTGTTGCTGATGTCTTTGGACACCACTTGCGCAAAAGCTGGCAAGGGCACGATGCGGTCTTCGGCCGACATGGGGGGTGCCATGTGGGGTTTGATTTTGGCGATGATGACCACGTACAGCACATACAAAGTGGCCAGCATCAAGCCAGGGAAAAAGGCTCCGGCATACAACTTGACCACCGACACACCGGCGGTGGCACCGTACACGATCAGCATGACCGAAGGCGGAATCAAAATGCCCAAACAGCCGCCTGCGGTGATCGCACCGGCCGACAACTGCACGCTGTAACCCGCACGCAGCATGGCAGGCAAGGCCAACAAGCCCATGAGCGTGACCACCGCACCCACAATACCTGTGGCGGTCGCAAAAATGGCGCAGGTCACGATGGTGGCCACCGCCAATGAGCCGGGCACACGGGCCATGGCCAGGTGCATGCTCTTGAACAGTTTTTCAATCAGGTTGGCACGTTCAATGAGGTAGCCCATGAACACAAACAACGGAATGGAGATCAGCACGTCGTTCGACATGACCGAATACGCGCGCTGAACCATCAAGTCCAGCGTTTGCTGAATCGCCAAATCGGGGTTTTGGCTTTTGTAGGCGATCCACGCGAAGATCATGCCCATGCCCATGAGGGTGAACGCGGTCGGGAAACCCAACATGATCGCCACCACCACCAGCGCCAGCATCAACAAGCCCAAATGACCATTGGTCATCTCGGAAGGCGATGGCAACAAGATAAAGGCCGACAACACGACCAAGGCCATGATCGTCAGGCCAAACCAGACTTCTTTTTTCATTTGTGAGTTCCCTTACCAGCCGTCACCAGCACATCGAGCTTGGCGATGTCTTCGTCCTTGACGTTGACCATTTCCTTGAGTTTTTCGACATCGACCTCGTCCACGTCATCGCCGCGCTTGGGCCATTCGCCTTGCTGAATGCACACAATGCAACGCACGATTTCGACCAAGCCTTGGGCAAACAAAAATGCGCCTGCGATCGGCAAGATGGTCTTGAAGGGGTACACCGGCGGCCCGTTGGCCGTGATGTTGGAATGTTCATTGATGGCCCATGATTCGGCCGCAAAACCGTACCCCGCCCAAGCCAGCGCGAACACACCCGGAATAAAAAACAAGATGTAGAGCGCCAAGTCCAGCCAGGCTTGCAGGCGCGGCGGAAAAAAGCCGTAAAGCACATCGCCGCGCACATGGCCGTTTTTGGACAGCGTGTATGCACCAGCCATCATGAACAACGAGCCATACATCATGCTCATCACGTCAAACGCCCACGGGTGGGGGTCGTCAAGGGCATACCGCGAGAAGACCTCCCAGGAGATCATGAGCGTCAACGCCACGATGAGCCAAGAAAATACTTGGCCTATCCAGGTGCTGATTTTGTCGATCGACAACAAGAGTTTTTGCATATCAAGGGTCACATAAAT
>JAGNWH010000096.1:0-8004 GCA_017986055.1 Limnohabitans sp.
GCTGGTGGTGTTGGGCGCGGCAAAACTGGGTGCCACCCGTCTGATCGACAACTTCGAAATCTGAGTCTGCCGTCACGGCTGAGCAGAAGGCTTAAACAGCTTCGCCCCGAGGCCCACGCCCCATCAAGACCTGCACAGCCTCAGACGCCTTCAAACGTCCATCGAGCAGCGCCACCACCGCTTCGGTGATGGGCATGTCAACGCCCAAACTCTGGGCGCGTTGCCACACGGTGCGCGCGCTGTAGACACCTTCGGCCACATGACCCAGTGAGGTCACCGCCTGCGCCAGGCTCAGGCCTTGCGCCAACAACAGGCCTACTTTGCGGTTTCGGCTGAGGTCACCTGTGGCGGTCAACACCAAGTCACCCAAGCCCGACAGGCCCATAAAAGTTTCTGGCTTGGCCCCCAGAGCCAGGCCCAAACGGGTCATTTCGGCCAGCCCCCGTGTGATGAGTGCGGCACGGGCGTTCAGCCCCAAGTCCAGGCCGTCACAAAGACCCGTGGCAATGGCCAGCACGTTTTTGACGGCACCACCGACCTCAACCCCGACGATGTCGTCGTTGGCATACACACGCAGCGCAGCGCCATGAAAAGCCTTGACCAGCGCCTCGCGCACCGACGCGTGCGAACTGGCAGCCACCAGTGCGGTGGGCTGGCTGCGGGCCACCTCTTGGGCAAAGCTTGGCCCATTCAGGGCCCCGGCCAGGAGCGCGGGCGCGACCTGAGCTTGCACCTCATGAGGCATGAGGCCCGTGTCGGCCTCAAAGCCTTTGCACAGCCAGGCCACAGATGCGGGCACACCCTGCAGCGCTTGCAAAGTGCTGCGCAGGCCGGCCATGGGGGTGGCGATGATGAACAGGTCTTCGGCGCTGGCGTGTTGCACCAACGCGGCCAGCGGGCCTGAAGTGATCGCGAGATCGGCAGGCAGCACGATGCCGGGCAGGTAGCGCTCATTACTGCGCTGCTGCTGCATGGCTTGCGCCTGCGCTGCGTCGCGTGCATGCAAACTCACTCGATGGGCCATAGGCTGGCGGCTGGCGGCAATGGCCAGCGCTGTGCCCCAAGCCCCTGCACCGATGATGGTGATCTGCATGCCGGGCGCGTGCTGTTTTTACTGCTGAGGGGCCGCAGCTTGCTGGGCTTGCTGCTGCTCGTACATGGCCTGGAAGTTGATTTCGGCCAAGTGCACAGGCGGGAAGCCAGCACGGGTGATCAAGTCGGCCACGTTGCCGCGCAAATAGGGGTACACGATTTGCGGGCAAGCAATGCCCATGATGGCGCCCATCTGGTCTTCGGGCACGTTGCGGATTTCAAAGATGCCGCCTTGCTTGCACTCGACCAAAAACACGGTCTTGTCAGCGATTTTGGTGTGCACTGTTGCGGTCACGCAGACTTCAAACACGCCTTCGGCCACGGGAGTGGCTTCCACGCCCAACTGAATGTCCACGCTGGGTTGCTGCTGCTCCAGCAAGATCGCGGGCGAATTGGGCTGCTCGAGTGAAGCCTCTTTCAGGTAAACGCGCTGGATCTGGAAAACAGGGGCTTGGGCTTCGGTGTTGACAGCGGTATCGGTCATGAGAATCTCTTCAAAAAATACGGGCAGTCCACAGGGAACCGCCCAAGGATGAAACAGGTGAATTATCGGCGATCAGAAACAGGCCTCGGCCCGAGGCCCGCCTGTGAAAACCCTAGGGCGTCAGTGACAACCCGCGAGAGTTCAGGCCGCTTGCAACAAAGGCAGCAAACCGCCTTTGGCATCGAGCGCCATCAGGTCGTCGCAGCCACCCACGTGGGTATCGCCCACATAGATTTGCGGCACGGTGCGGCGTCCGGTGGTCTGCATCATGTGGTCGCGCTGGACGGGGTCCAAGTCGATGCGGATTTCTTCAATCTGCTCAACGCCTTTGGCTTTGAGCAACTGCTTGGCACGGATGCAATAAGGGCAAACGGCGGTGGTGTACATCTTGACGGCTTGCATGAGGTGCTCCTTGGATCAGGCTTTTTCAACAGGCATGCTGGCGGCTTGCCAGGCATTGAGGCCACCGGCCAGAGACTGCACATTTTCAAAACCCAGCTTGCGGGCAGTCGCTGCAGCGCGGGCCGAACGCGCACCCACCTGGCAAACCATCACCACTGGGGCCGATTTGCTTTTGACAACTTGGGCCAGTTTGTCTTCGAGTTGACCCAAGGGCAGGTTTTTGGCACCGATCACATGGCCACGCGCAAATTCGTCGGGCTCGCACACGTCAATCACGATGGCTTTTTCGCGGTTCATCAGCTGCACCATGTCTTGGGGGCTGAGGCCACTGCCTTTGTTCAGAACAGGAAAAAGCAAAGCCACGCCCGAAGCCAAAGCCACGGTGATGAGCATCCAGTTGTCGAGGAGAAATTTCACGAATCAGACCTTTGTAAGCCACAAAACACCGGCCCGTCAGCGGGCCGCCAAGCAGCGATTCTAAAATGACGGCCTTATCCTCTGTTTTGACCCCTTGTTTTTACAGCCCAGCTGCTGCCTCACCATGTACAAAATCGTCCTCATCCGCCACGGCGAATCCACCTGGAACCTCGAAAACCGCTTCACGGGCTGGACCGATGTCGACCTGACCCCCACCGGCGTGAGCCAGGCCATGTCGGCCGGCAAACTGCTCAAAGCCGAAGGCTGGGACTTTGACCTTTGCTACACCTCGGTCCTCAAACGCGCCATCCACACCCTTTGGTACACGCTGGACGAGATGGACCGCACCTGGCTGCCAGTGGTCAAGGACTACCGCCTGAACGAGCGCCACTACGGCGCCCTGCAAGGCCTGAACAAAGCCGACATGGCCAAGCAGTTCGGCGACGAGCAGGTGCTCATCTGGCGTCGCAGCTACGACACGCCTCCTCCGGCGCTGGAAGCCACAGACACCCGCTGCGAGCGCAGCGACCGCCGCTATGCCAATGTGGACGTCGAATCGGTGCCACTGACCGAGTGCCTGAAAGACACCGTGGCCCGCGTGCTGCCCGCCTGGAACGACAGCATCGCCCCCAGCATCAAGGCCGGCAAGCGCGTGCTGATCGCCGCGCACGGCAACTCGATTCGCGCCCTGATCAAGTACCTGGACGGCATTTCGGACACCGACATCGTGAACCTGAACATCCCCAACGGCATCCCGCTGGTGTACGAGCTGGACGACAATTTGAAGCCCATCCGCCACTACTACCTGGGCGATGCCGAAGCTGCAGCCGCTGCCGCTGCCGCAGTGGCCAGCCAAGGCAAAGCCTGAGCCAAACCGAACTGGCACAAGGTGATTCACCGTTCGCACAAACACCCGTCACTGGCGGGTGTATATTGACTCGCTTCTGACTGGACATACTCAAGCACATGAGACAAAAACTCAAGATCGCGGGCTGGATCGGCATAGGCGCACTGGCTGGCGCACTGACCACCGTGTCGCTGCAAACGGTGGCACGCGGCAACATGGCCCCCCTGCCACTGGAAGAGCTGCAGCAACTGGCGGCTGTCTTTGGCATGGTCAAAAGTGACTACGTTGAGCCTGTGGACGAGAAAAAGCTGATCACCGAAGCCATCTCCGGCATGGTGGCCAGTCTGGACCCGCACTCCCAGTATTTCGACAAAAAGAGCTTCAAAGAATTCTCTGAGGGCACCACCGGCAAATTTGTCGGCGTGGGCATCGAGATCAGCCAGGAAGACGGCTTGGTCAAGATCGTTTCGCCCATCGAAGGCTCTCCAGCCGACCGTGCTGGCCTCAAAACCAACGACCTGATCACCAAGATCAACGACACCGCGGTCAAAGGGCTGTCGCTCAACGAAGCGGTCAAGCGCATGCGTGGCGAACCCAAAACCAAGGTGTTGCTGACCATCTTCCGCAAGTCTGAAAACCGCACCTTCCCGGTCACCATCGTCCGCGAAGAGATCAAGACCCAGTCAGTCAAGTCCAAACTGATCGAGCCCGGCTACGGCTGGATTCGCGTGTCGCAGTTCCAGGAACGCACCGTGGACGACTTCGCCCGCAAGATCGAAGAAATGTACAAAGAAGACCCCAAGCTCAAAGGCTTGGTGCTCGACTTGCGCAACGACCCGGGTGGCCTGCTCGATGCGGCGGTGGCCCTGTCTGCCGCCTTCTTGCCCGAAAACGTCACGGTGGTCACCACCAATGGCCAGCTCGAAGAAAGCAAATTCACCTACAAAGCCACGCCCCAATTTTGGCGTCGCAACAGCAGCAACGACCCGATCACCCGCATGACGCAGGCCACGGGCGGTGCCCTGAAAAAAGTGCCTTTGGTGGTGCTGGTCAACGAAGGCTCGGCCTCGGCCAGCGAAATCGTGGCCGGTGCACTGCAAGACTACAAGCGCGGCACACTGATGGGCAGCCAGACCTTTGGCAAGGGCTCGGTGCAAACCGTGCGCCAATTAGGCCCTGACACGGCGCTCAAGATCACCACGGCCCGTTACTACACGCCCAATGGCCGCGCCATTCAGGCCAAAGGCATCGTGCCCGAGGTGATGCTGGACGAAACCGAAAACGGCAATGTGTTCTCGGCCTTGCGCACCCGCGAAGCCGATCTCGAAAAACACCTGTCCAACGGCAAAGAAGCCGAAGAGAAGAAAGACCCGGCCCGCGAAAAAGCCCGTGAAGACGCGCTCAAAAAGCTGGAAGAAGAGTCCAAAAAGCCCGTGGCTGAACGCCGCCTGCCCGAGTTCGGCTCGGACAAAGACTTCCAGTTGATCCAGGCCCTGAACCAACTCAAAGGCCTGCCGGTCAAAGCCAGCACCACGTTGGCCGAACGCAAGACCGAAAAGAAAGAAGACTGAGCGCCATGGACAACGCGAATGGATGACGCGCAGCTGCTGCGCTATTCGCGGCACATCCTGCTCAACGAGCTGGGCATCGACGGCCAGGAAAACCTGCTGGCCTCACACGCCCTGATCATCGGCGCCGGCGGGCTGGGCTCTCCGGTCAGCCTGTATCTGGGCAGTGCCGGAGTCGGCCACATCACCGTGGTCGACCACGACACAGTGGACGCCACCAACTTGCAGCGCCAGATTGCCCACACACTGGAGCGGGTTGGCCAATCCAAAGCCGAATCGGTGCGCACGGCCATTGCGCAGATCAACCCCGACGCACAAGTGAGCGCCATCTCGCAGCGGGCCGACGCGGCCTTGCTCGACACACTGGTGGCCCAAGCCGACGTGGTGCTGGACTGCTGCGACAACTTTGAAACCCGCCAGGCCGTGAATCTGGCCTGCGTGAAACACCGCAAACCACTGGTCTCTGGCGCGGCCATCCGCATGGACGGGCAGGTCTCGGTCTTTGACAGCACCCAGCCCGATGCCCCCTGCTACGCCTGCATCTTCCCCCCCGAGCAAGCGCCCGAAGAAACCCGCTGCGCCACCATGGGCGTGTTCGCGCCTTTGGTGGGCATCATCGGCACGGTGCAAGCCGCCGAAGCCCTCAAGATTTTGAGCGGCATGGGCAGCCAGATGGCCGGACGTTTGTTGATGCTCGACGGGCGTGCGCTGTCGTGGACCGATATCCGCATGCAGCGCAACCCGGCCTGCCCGGTGTGCGCTGCGCACCGTCAGGGTTGATCCGGGCCGCGCAAGCCAGCATGCGGTCGCCGGGCAGCTTGCTGCATGGGACTGATCAATGCAGCTAAGGGTGTCTCTCAATTGCCATGGCAAGTGCCGTGGAATTTTCTGAACACGGGCGGCGACATGGCGACTTCGTCTGCCGCAAACACACCTGTCTTTTGTTTTTGAGCCTGATGCTGCAAGCCTGCATACGGGCCTTTTCCGGTGCGAAACCGGTAAGCCCAAGCCATGCCAGAGCGCACCATCTCGGCCCCCAGATCGACGCCATCGACTGACAAACGCCCGATCTGGCGACCATAAACATCCTGGCCATGATCGGTCACCTGAACCGGCTTGCGCAGTGCCAAAAGAATCATGGCGTCGCGGGCTTCGGGCCCACCGGGTTGGCAGATTTCGGGGGCATCAATGCCTTCAATGCGCAATTTGACAGGCTCATGCTGGCCTTCACGCACCAATAAAACCGTGTCGCCATCCATGACCCAACTGACCCAGCCTGTCCAAACCTCAGAAGCCTGCCCCGCACAAGGCAGTGCCAAGGCCAACGCACAAAACCACCGACGCCACACCGTCATGACGCATCCTTGCCGCGCTGACCCTGGCGGCGATTGGCCTTGGGCAAGTCCGGGCTCAGCTCGGTCAACAAGGTTTGGGCACGGGCCTGCAAGCGCTCCAGTGCTTCGTCAAATTGAGCGGCCTCTTCGGGCTGCAGAGCTTTCAATATGTGGCCGTTGATCGCCTGAATCTGGGGCATCAACGCCTCATAAAGCTGCCGCCCTTCAAGGGTCAGACTCACCAGTGCGCTGCGCCGATCGTTGGCAGGGATGGTACGCAGCACCAGTTGTTTTTGCCCCAAAGACGTCAAGGTCCGCGAGGTGCGAGCACGGTCACGGTGCATGCGTTCGGCCAGGGCTGAAGGTGGCAAGCTGCCGTTTTCATACAGCTGGGCGACCACCGCCCATTCGCGCCGGGTAATGCCATAACCGCCCTCACACAAGCGCACCACCATGGTCCCCGCCACGCTCGACAAACGGCCCAGCCTGTACAAAAGCAGGTCGTCAATCGACGCCAGACGTTGGGATGGGGACAAGGGCATCAGGGTTTTCCGGGGGGATGGTTGATTAGATCAATTGTCGGTCAAGCCACTACATTCTGACTTGCCCTGCGCTTTCAACGGGGCCATTTCAGCCCTGCACAAACGGAGACTTTCATGAAATCGATCCCAAGCACCAACCGCCTGAGCATCTGCAACTTCAGCCGCCGCAGTTTGGGCTTGCTGGCGCTGTCACTGGCAGCACTTTCGCCCAGCCTGCAGGCCCAAGACAAACCGCCGCTCAAGATCGTGGTGGGTTTTCCGCCCGGGGGCTCGGCAGACATTTTGGCCCGCATGGTGGCCGACGCCCTGCGCGAAGACTTTGGCACCATCGTCGTGGACAACAAACCCGGCGCAGGTGGACGCATTGCCTTGAATGCGGTCAAGATCGCCAAACCCGATGGCCAGACCGTGATCGTGTTGCCCAGCGGCCCCATGGTGCTGTTTCCCCATGTTTATAAAAAGCTCGACTACGACGCGGTGAAAGACTTCACCCCCGTCTCGCAAATTGCCCGCTTTCAGTTTGGCGTGGTGTCCGGCCCCGCCAGCAACGTGAAAAATGTGGCCGAGATGGTGGCCAAAGCCAAGAGCGATCCAGGCAATGCAAGCTACGGCACCCCTGGCGCGGGCACTTTGCCACACTTCATGGGCGTGTTGATGGAGCAATCGGCAGGCATCAGCCTGAACCATGTGCCCTTCCAGGGCGGCGCACCGGCCAACAACGCGCTGCTGGGCGGCCACATCGGCTACAAATTTGACGTGGTGTCCGAGACCGCCGAAATGCACCGCACGGGCAAGGTCCGCATCATTGCCGTGACCGGCAGCCAGCGCGACCCGCAAGTGCCCGAAGTGCCCACGCTCAAAGAATCGGGCATCAACATGGATGCCACGGCCTGGTTTGCCATGTATGGCCCTGCCGGCCTCAAAGGCGATGCACTTGGCCGCCTTGAAAAAGCCATGATGAAAATCGCGCGCGACCCGGCCATGAAAGACAAGATGCTCAAGCTCGGCTATGAGCCCATTGGCTCTAACTCGGTCGATCTGGCTGCGGCTCAAAAAGCCGATCTCAAGCGCTGGGAAAAACCCATCAAGGCCACGGGCGTGCAACTGGACTGAAGGCGTGCCTGTCCGCACTCTGCTTTCCAAGCGCTCCGCACTCTGCATCGGCTGCTTGCTGATCACCCACTGACACACAAAAACACATGAAAAAATCACTGACACCTTGGGGCGCAGCGCTGTGCCTGGGCATGGCCGCCTGCACCCTTTCAGTCCCTGCATGGGCCCAAAGCTACCCCAGCAAACCCATCAAATTCATCACCAA
>JAGNWH010000018.1:0-28114 GCA_017986055.1 Limnohabitans sp.
TTTGAACCCCCGTCCATAAGTCTTTTTCGTACAGTTCTACATGTGTAGTCGTCTGATTTGAGTCTCGCCAAATGAACCGCGCAGCGACACGCTGAACACCCAGCCAGTACCCTTTTTTCTCACACCATCTCAAGGTACCCGAGATGATGCCAGCCCATATGTTTTACCTTGCAGCTAGGACTTTGAGGGCTTTAACACCCCCATCACCCTAACCCAGCCTATCGGCCAACTGTTGCAAGGCTCACCGGATTAAGCGGCGAGTGCGAAACGTTCGTCGTTTGCAGTTAGTTTTTTTTCTGCTGTTTTACGAGGATCAGAACCTCGACATGCCCTGCCACGCGTCCGAACCCATGTCGAAACCAGTGCAGCCCCTCAATGGCTATTTTAGGCGTTGTTCAGGAATTTCAAGAGGTCCATTGGAGAATCAATGTGCAAATGGGCATTCCAACGCGAAATATCGGTCTGCTGACCCAAATAACCGTAAGTGGCTGCCACCGTTCCCATGCCTGCAGCAAGGCCCGCGACAATATCACGCTCATCGTCGCCCACATAGACGCACCGAGCAGGGTCTACGGACAACCGACGGGCCGCCTCGAACAAGGGTTCTGGATGGGGTTTGGCATGCGGAGTGGTGTTACCGCTGACGATGGCACCCGCTGTCGAAAAAAGAGGCATGGCCGAAGTCAGTGGATCGGTAAAACGGCTGGACTTGTTGGTCACAACGCCCCAAGGCAAACCTTGAGCCACGAGAGTGGCAATCATGTCGACCACCCCCTCAAAAATACGCGTGCGCTCGGTCATGCAGTTTTCGTAATTGACGAAAAACTCTTCTTTCATCGCATCAAAATCGGCGTGCTCGGGCGTCACACCAAAGGCGATGCCAATCATGCCTCGCGCACCCGCACCCGCCATGTGACGGTAGTGCTCAAGCGGAAAGGATGGCAGGCCTCGGTCCATTCGCATTTTGTCTACAGCGGCGCCCAAATCAGGGGCACTGTCGATCAGCGTGCCGTCAAGGTCAAACAGCACGGCTTCTACATTCTTAAACATGCGTACTTATCCTTTGCGACATGCCAGCAAGTAATTCACACTGGTGTCTTGGCTGAGCCAATAACGCTTGGTAAAGGGGTTGTATTCCATGCCCTTGAAGCCTTGAGCATCGAGCCCAGACTCTCTGGCCCAAGTGACCAGCTCGCTGGGTTTGATCATGCGGGCGAATTCGTGCGTGCCCTTGGGCAACAACTTGAGGATGTACTCAGCACCCAAAATCGCAAACAAAAAGGATTTGGGGTTGCGGTTGAGTGTGGAGAAGAACACCCAACCACCAGGCTTGACCATTTGGGCGCAGGCCCTGACCACCGATGCCGGGTCAGGAACATGCTCCAGCATTTCCATACAGGTGACCACATCAAACTGCTCAGGCTGCTCTTTGGCCAATGTTTCGGCACTGAGTTCCCGGTACTGCACGCCAGTTGTGCCTGCTTCCAGTGCATGTAACTGGGCGACCTTGAGGGACTTGGTGGCCAAGTCTATGCCCAGGACCTGCGCCCCCTTGCGAGCCATGGCATCAGCCAAAATACCGCCACCACAGCCGACATCGACCACTTGCTTGCCTGTCAAATCCGCCAGGCCATGAATCCACTCCAGTCGCAGAGGATTGATCTGATGTAAGGGACGAAACTCGCTCTCAGGATCCCACCAACGGTGAGCCAGATCGGAAAATTTGGCCAATTCGGCCGGATCGACGTTGCTTGCAGCTTGATTCATGGAAGAGATTGTCTCGCAAGCTGCGCTTCGAAAAAGAATTGACCATAAAAAAAGCCCCATCGCTGGGGCTTTTTCATCCTGATAAAAGGATTACTTGTTGGCGCGTGTACCAACCACTTCGATTTCAACTCGGCGGTTCTTGGAACGGCCAGCAGAAGTCTTGTTGTCAGCAACAGGCTGCTTTTCGCCTTTGCCTTCGGTGTAAACGCGGTTCTTTTCGATGCCTTTGGACACCAAATAGGCCTTCACAGCATCAGAACGCTTGACCGACAATTTTTGGTTGTAAGCGTCAGAGCCAACGGAGTCAGTGTGACCCACGGCAATGATGACTTCCAAGTTGATGCCTTTGACTTTACCGACCAGGTCGTCCAGCTTGGCTTTGCCTTCAGCTTTCAACACAGCTTTGTCGAAATCAAAGAATGCATCAGCAGCGTAGGTCACTTTGGTGGCCGCAGCTGGCGCTGGAGCAGGTGCAGCTGCTTTAGGAGCTGGGGCTGGAGCTGCTTTAGGAGCTGGAGCTGGTGCAGGAGCGGCTTTAGGAGCAACGATGGCACCGTCGCAACCAACAGCTGCAGTTGCAGGTGTCCAGTTGGCATCGCGCCAGCACAGTTCTTGTGTACCGTTTTTCCAGACGAGGTCGCCGGAGCCGTTGCGCCAGTTGTCAACAGTCTGAGCGCCTGCTGCTGTTACGAGAGCTGCGGAGGCAACCAACATCGCCAATTTGTTGAATTTCTTCATGGTCTTCCTCTTAAGGGATAAAGCCGCAGACTCGCTGCGAAAAAAAATACGTCTCAAGTGACCATCACTTGATCCGTTGACAAATATTGTGCCATAGACCGCAGTGTGATTCGTGAAATGACTAACGCTAGCGCCAGGTACAACTCGAATGAATGAAAAACGTTGCATATACGCGACACCCGCTTGCACCTAAAATCACGGCTTCACATTGCGTCCATTACTCCTTCTATCTTTATGACCCAGTTCGCCAAAGAAACACTGCCCATCAGTCTAGAAGAGGAAATGCGGCGCAGCTACCTCGATTACGCCATGAGTGTGATCGTGGGTCGTGCCTTGCCTGATGCCCGCGATGGCTTGAAGCCGGTACACCGCCGCGCCTTGTTCGCCATGCATGAGTTGAACAACGACTGGAACCGCCCCTATAAAAAGTCAGCCCGTATCGTGGGTGACGTGATTGGTAAATACCACCCGCATGGCGACCAGTCGGTGTACGACACCATCGTGCGCATGGCGCAAGACTTTTCAATGCGTCACATGCTGGTGGACGGCCAAGGCAACTTCGGCTCGGTCGATGGCGATAACGCGGCTGCGATGCGTTACACAGAAATCCGTTTGGCCAAAATCGCCCACGAAATGTTGGGCGATATCGACAAGGAAACCGTCGACTTCGGCCCCAACTACGACGGTTCGGAAAAAGAGCCACTGGTGCTGCCTTCGCGCCTGCCTAACTTGCTGATCAACGGCTCTGGCGGTATCGCTGTGGGCATGGCCACCAACATCCCGCCGCACAACTTGAATGAAGTGGTGGATGCTTGTTTGCATTTGCTGCGTAACCCGGAAGCGTCGATCGACGAACTGATGGAAATCGTGCCTGCACCCGATTTCCCGACAGGCGCCATCATTTACGGCATGACGGGCGTCAAGGACGGCTACCGCACAGGTCGCGGTCGCGTGATCATGCGGGCCAAGTGCCACTTTGAAGACATCGACAAAGGTCAACGCCAGTGCATCGTGGTCGACGAGCTGCCTTACCAAGTCAACAAAAAGACCCTGCAAGAGCGCATGGCTGAACTGGTCCACGAAAAGAAAATTGAGGACATCAGCCACATCCAGGACGAGTCTGACAAATCGGGCATGCGTCTGGTGATTGAACTCAAACGCGGTGCTGTGCCCGAGGTGGTGCTGAACAACCTGTACAAGCAGACCCAGTTGCAAGACACGTTCGGTATGAACATGGTGGCCCTGATCGACGGTCAACCCAAGTTATGCAACCTGAAAGACCTGATCCAGGTGTTCTTGCAGCACCGCCGTGAAGTGGTCACACGCCGCACTGTTTTTGAGCTGCGCAAAGCGCGCGACCGCGGTCACGTGCTGGAAGGCTTGGCCGTGGCATTGGCCAACATCGACGACTTCATTGCCATCATTCGTGGTGCCCCCACGCCACCCGTGGCGAAGGTCGAACTGATGCACCGTGGCTGGGACAGCCAGATGGTGCGCACCATGCTGACGCGGGCCAAGGGAGATGGCTCAGTCATCAACGCCGACGACTACCGCCCAGAAGGCCTGGAGCGCGAATACGGTCTGGGCCAGGACGGCCTGTATCGCTTGTCGGACACACAAGCGCAAGAGATTTTGCAGATGCGCCTGCAGCGCCTGACAGGCTTGGAGCAGGACAAAATCGTGGCCGAGTACAAAGAGGTCATGTCCGAAATCGAAGACTTGCTGGACATCTTGTCCAAGCCTGAACGCGTCTCGACCATCATCGGCGATGAGCTGGGCACCGTGCGTCAGGAATTTGGTCAAACCAAGATCGGCGCACGCCGCAGTGAAATTGAGCACAGCGCACAAGACCTCTCGACCGAAGACCTGATCACCCCGACCGACATGGTCGTGACCTTGTCGCACAGCGGTTACATCAAGAGCCAGCCGCTGAGTGAATACCGCTCACAAAAGCGTGGCGGACGTGGCAAGCAAGCTGCCGCGACAAAAGAAGACGATTGGATTGACCAACTCTTCATTGCCAATACCCACGACTATTTGCTGTGTTTCTCCAACCGTGGTCGCCTTTACTGGCTCAAGGTGTGGGAAGTACCTGCAGGCTCACGCGGCTCGCGTGGTCGCCCCATCGTCAACATGTTCCCGTTGCAAGAAGGCGAAAAAATCAACGTGGTGCTGGCCTTGACTGGCGAAGCACGCACCTTCCCAGAAAACCAGTACGTTTTCATGGGCACGTCCATGGGTACGGTCAAGAAGACATCGCTGGATGAATTCAGCAATCCCCGCAAAGGCGGCATCATTGCAGTCAATTTGGACGAAGGCGACTTCTTGATCGGCGCAGCGCTGACCGACGGCAAACACGATGTGATGCTGTTCAGCGACGGGGGCAAGGCCGTGCGCTTTGACGAAAACGACGTGCGTCCATTGGGTCGCAGTGCCCGCGGCGTGCGCGGCATGATGATCGAAGAAAGCCAAAGCGTGATCGCCATGCTGGTGGCGGGTGACGAAACACAAAGTGTGCTGACAGCCACCGAAAACGGCTACGGCAAACGCACCAGCATCACCGAGTACACACGCCATGGCCGCGGCACCAAGGGCATGATCGCCATTCAGCAATCGGAACGCAACGGCAAAGTGGTCGCCGCCACTTTGGTGCACGCCGATGACGAGATCATGCTGATCACCGACACGGGTGTTTTGGTGCGCACCCGCGTGTCCGAAATCCGCGAACTCGGCCGTGCCACACAAGGCGTGACCTTGATCGGTCTGGACGAGGGTGCCAAGCTGTCAGGCTTGCAACGTATCGTCGAGAACGATGCCAACGTATCCGAAGGCGAAACGGGTGATGGCGAAGCCACCCCGGATGACGGCACAACTGCAGCGGAGTAACGATGGGGCGCGCTTTCAACTTTTCGGCAGGCCCTGCCGTCATGCCTGAGGCAGTCTTGCATCAGGCCGCAGCCGAGATGCTCGACTGGCACGGTTCAGGCATGAGCGTGATGGAGATGAGCCACCGCGGCAAGGAGTTCATCAGCATTTACGAGCAAGCCGAAGCCGACTTGCGGGAACTGCTGGCCGTGCCCGCGCATTTCAAAATCTTGTTCATGCAAGGCGGCGGCTTGGCCGAAAACGCCATCATCCCGTTGAACCTGTCGCAAGGCGGGGCCATGGATTTTGTGCTGACCGGCAGTTGGAGCCAAAAATCACTCAAAGAAGCGGGCAAATATGGACAAGCCCGCGTCGCAGCCAGTGCGCAAACCGATGGTTTCACCACACTGCCCGCTCCGGCAAGCTGGCAAGTCGGCGCGGACAGCCGGTACGTGCACATTTGTGGCAACGAGACCATTCACGGCGTTGAATTTCACGAACTGCCCGACCTGAAGGCCTTGGGCTGCGATGCCCCTTTGGTGGTGGACTTTTCATCCCACGTTGCGTCACGCTCGGTCGATTGGTCTCGTGTGGGCCTGGCCTTTGGTGGCGCACAAAAGAACCTCGGCCCTGCAGGCCTGACCCTGGTCATCGTGCGAGAAGACTTGATCGGCCACGCCCTGCCACACTGCCCAAGCGCCTTCGACTACAAGCTGGTGGCAGACAACCAGTCGATGTACAACACGCCACCGACTTACAGCATTTACATCGCAGGCTTGGTGTTCCAGTGGCTGAAAAAACAAGGTGGCATCGCCGCCATGGAAGAGCGCAATATCGCCAAGGCGCAGCTGCTGTACAACTTTTTGGACAGTTCCAGCCTGTATGTGAACAAGGTCGCCAAAGACTGCCGCTCACGCATGAACGTGCCGTTTTTCTTGCGTGACGAATCGCGCAACGATGCCTTCTTGGCCGGGGCCAAAGCCGCCAACCTGTTGCAGCTCAAAGGGCACAAATCGGTAGGCGGCATGCGTGCAAGCATCTACAACGCCATGCCTCTTGAAGGTGTGCAGGCCTTGGTGGCCTATATGCGTGAATTTGAAAAAACACAGGCCTGAAGCAGGCGACCAGAAAGACTTTTCGGACATGAGCCAACAACCCATTCAGTCGGATGCCTTGGGCGCCCTGCGCGTGCAGATCGACTCGCTGGACAAACAGCTGCTGAGCCTGCTGAACCAGCGCGCCCATGTGGCCGAGCAAGTGGGCGAGATCAAACGAGCCGAAGGTTCGCCCTTCTTTCGCCCCGACCGCGTGGCGCAAGTCATCGACAAAATCACACAGGCCAACCCTGGCCCGCTGAAAAACGAACATGTGGCCTCGATCTGGCGCGAGATCATGTCGGCTTGCTTGGCCCTTGAAGCGCCGCAACGCGTCGCCGTGCTGGGGCCACAAGGCACATTCTGCGAACAGGCCGCCATCGAGTTTTTTGGCAGCGCCGCCAATCTGATTTACTGCGCCAACTTTGACGAAGTGTTCCACGCCACTGCCGCAGGCACAGCCCAATACGGTGTGGTCGGCATGGAGAACTCCACCGAAGGCGTGGTGGCCCGCTCACTCGATTTGTTCTTGCGCTCGCCCGTGCATGTGGTGGGCGAAGTCAGCCTGCAAGTGCGCTTTAACTTGCTGCGTCAGCTCAACTCGGATGCGGGCATTGAAGTGGTCATGGCCCACCCCCAAGCCCTGGCCCAGTGCCAGGGCTGGCTGTCCAAGCACCTGCCGCATGTGGAACGCCGCGCGGTATCCAGCAACGCCGAAGGCGCCCGCTTGGCAGCGACCAACCCCGCCTGGGCCGCCTTGGCCAGCGAACGTGCCGCCAGCCAGTTTGGTCTGCACATCGTGCACCACGCCATTCAGGACGAAGCCTTCAACCGCACTCGCTTTGCTGTGATTGCTTTGCCGCAAACACTGGCCACGCCACCGGCCTCGGGCAAAGACTGCACCAGCTTGGTGTTGTCTGTGCCCAACCGCCCGGGTGCAGTGCACGATTTGCTGGTGCCACTCAAAAACAACGGCGTGTCCATGACCCGCTTTGAATCGCGCCCCGCCAAATCGGGCCAGTGGGAGTATTACTTCTACATCGACCTGCAAGGCCACATCAGCGAACCTCATGTGGCCGCTGCCTTGCAAGAATTGCAAGGGTTGTGCGCGTTCTACAAGGTGCTGGGTTCTTACCCCGTTTCTGAATGACGCCCGAGCGTCCGACCGCGCCACGTTTTGAGCGTTTGGCCCTGATCGGCTGCGGCCTGATGGGCGGCTCGTTTGCACTCGCCCTGCGCAAGGCTGGCCTCGTCAAGACCATCGTCGGTTTCAGCGCTTCTGAAAAAACCCGACAACGTGCCGTTGAACTCAAGGTGCTCGACCACGCCTGCACCAACGTGGCCGACGCTGTACGAGGGGCAGATTTGGTTTTATTGGCGGTCCCTGTGGGCGCAATGCAAGTCAGTTTTTCCGCCATGCGCGATGCATTGCAGCCCAGTGCCTTGCTGATGGACGTGGGTTCGACCAAATGCGATGTGATCGCAGCCGCCCAGGCCTCACTGGGCGAACGCTTGAGTTGCTTTGTGCCTGCCCATCCGATTGCAGGCAAAGAAGTGGCAGGCATTGAACATGCTGACAGCACGCTTTATCAAAAGCGCCGAACCATTCTCACGCCTTTGCCGCAAACCAGCATTCAAAAAATGCAAGCCGCGCACACGGTGTGGACGGCCATCGGCAGCCATGTCAGCACCATGACGCCCGAAGCCCATGACGCCACGTTTGCGGCTGTCAGCCACTTGCCGCACCTGTTGGCGTTTGCGGCCGTCAATGCGCTCACGGCACAGCCCAAAGGCGCAACATTTCTAGAGATGGCAGGCCCGGGCTTCAGGGATTTTTCGCGGATAGCAGCCAGTGATGCTGCCGTGTGGCGCGACATCTTGAGCGCCAACAAAACAGAAGTGCTCATGCAGGTGTCCCACTTTCGTGCTGCACTCGAACAGTTCGAAAACACCTTGAGGCTGGGCGACACCCCCGCTTTGCAACACCTGATTCAACAAGCCAGCGATGTGCGCTCGGCCTGGACACTGCAAGCGGGCAACGCTTGCAACCAAGACTCCGAAGACTAAAGCATGTTCTCCACAGCCTTTCTTGACATTCCCCCGCTGCAAGGAGCCTCTGGCAGCGTCACCCTGCCCGGCTCCAAAAGCATATCCAACCGCGTGCTGCTGCTGTCGGCCCTGTGCCAAGGCACGACCGTTGTTCACGACTTGCTCGACTCTGACGACACCCAAGTGATGCTGGCCGCCCTGCGCCAACTGGGCTGCGGCGTGGAAGTGGCGGGCACCACGGTGACCATCACGGGTTTGGGTGGTCGAGCATGGCCGACTGAGGCCATCGAATTTTTCATGGGCAACGCGGGCACTGCCATGCGTCCGCTCACGGCAGCGCTAGCGGTTCAAGGCGGTGACTTCACGCTCAAGGGCGTGCCGCGCATGCACGAGCGTCCGATCGGCGACCTGGTGGATGCGTTGCGCGAACTCGGTTGCGCCATCGACTACCTGGGCAACGCAGGTTTTCCGCCGCTGCGCATCGGCCAGCCTGCGCTCCAGCTCGACAAACCCATCCCCGTGCGCGGGGATGTGTCCAGCCAGTTCTTGACCGCCTTGTTGATGGCGCTGCCACTGGCCGCTGCCGACCGCGCCATCACGATTGAAGTGGTGGGCGAACTCATCAGCAAGCCCTACATCGAGATCACGCTCAACCTGCTGGCGCGCTACGGTATTGATGTGGAACGACATGGCTGGGCGCGTTTTGTCATTCCTGCGGGCAGTCGCTACCAGTCACCAGGCAGCATCCACGTTGAGGCCGATGCCTCATCGGCCAGCTATTTCATCGCACTCGGTGCCATTGCCCAAGGTGAAGGCATTCGAGTCAACGGCGTGGGCGCTGACTCCATCCAAGGAGACATCCGCTTTGTCGAGGCGGCCGAACGCATGGGCGCACGGGTCACCAGTGGGCCCAATTGGCTGGAAATCCGACGCGGCGCCTGGCCGCTCAAAGCCATTGAGCTCGACTGCAACCACATCCCCGACGCTGCCATGACGCTGGCCGTGATGGCGCTTTATGCCGACGGCCCCACCCTGCTGCGCAACATTGCCAGCTGGCGCGTGAAAGAAACCGACCGCATCGTGGCCATGGCCGCCGAATGCCGCAAATTGGGTGCCACAGTAGAAGAAGGTCCTGACTGGCTGCGCGTTCATCCATTGCCAAACGGTCAATTCAGCAATGCGTTGGCAAAGGGCCAGTGGCAAGCGGCCCGCATCCACACCTACGATGACCACCGCGTGGCCATGTGTTTTTCGTTGGCGGCCTTCAATGCGGCGCAGGTGCCCGTGCGCATCGAAGACCCCAAATGCGTGGCCAAGACCTTTCCTGATTATTTCGAGGCCCTGTTCTCGGTGGCCACCGCCAACGCCATGCAGATCCCGGTGATCTGCATCGATGGCCCCACCGCCTCCGGCAAAGGCACACTGGCCAGTCGCGTGGCTGCGAAGCTGGGCTACCACTACCTCGACTCGGGCGCACTGTACCGTGTCACGGCTCATGCCGCGCTGCAGGCCGGGCTCACACTCGAAGCCTCCGACGAAAGCCACATCGCCGACCTGGCCCGCCATCTGCCTGTGCACTTTGAAGGCGAACAAGTCTTGCTCAATGGCGTGGACGTGACGGATGCGATTCGCAGCGAACAAGGTGGCATGAACGCCTCCAAAGTGTCTGTTTTGCCCGCAGTGCGCGAGGCTTTGGTACAGCTACAGCACAGCTTTCGCCGCCTGCCCGGCCTCTTGGCCGACGGCCGCGACATGGGTACGGTGATCTTCCCGAATGCCCCATTGAAGGTTTTTTTGACCGCCAGCGCTGCCCAACGGGCCGAAAGACGGCATAAGCAATTGATTTTGAAGGGTTTTTCGGCTAATATCGACGCTCTTCGCGCTGACTTGGAAGCGCGTGATGCCCGGGACATGTCCCGCAGCGTTGCGCCACTCAAGCCCGCACAAGATGCCTTGCAACTGGACAACTCGTCCCTGACCATCGAAGCTTCGATGGAACAGGTGATGGGCTGGTGGCAAAGTCGGCAGGTTTTTGGTTAATCGACCGAGGTTGATGAACCCAAACCGGCCACCTAGCCCGCCCTGCGCGGGCTAAATAGAGGTTCCACCCGGCTCTCTTCGTGCAGCTTGCACACTGGCCAGGTGGATTTTTGAAACCAACCGCAGCTCACGCTGCACAACCAACCGCCACAGTCAGCTCCTGGAAACGACGCATTTCGCGCTCGTCAGTCCTGTTTTGTGGATGAGGAAAATTCATGTCTGAATCATTTGCCGCCCTATTCGAAGAATCCCTGACGCGCACCGAAATGCGCCCAGGCGAAGTCATCACTGCTGAAGTCGTGCGCATCGAGCACAACTTCGTTGTGGTCAACGCTGGTCTCAAGTCAGAGTCCTACGTGCCGCTCGAAGAGTTCAAAAACGACCAGGGTGAAGTTGAAGTCCAGGTCGGCGACTTTGTCTCCGTGGCCATCGGCTCCATCGAAAACGGTTACGGCGACACCATCTTGTCCCGTGACACCGCCAAGCGTCTGGCTTCGTGGATGTCCCTCGAAAAAGCCCTGGAATCCGGCGAGTTCGTCACTGGCGTGACCAGCGGCAAAGTCAAAGGTGGCCTGACCGTGTTGGTCAACGGCATCCGCGCTTTCTTGCCTGGCTCTTTGGTCGACACACGTCCTACCAAAGACCTGTCTCCCTACGAGAACAAGACCCTGGAATTCAAGGTCATCAAGCTCGACCGCAAGCGCAACAACGTCGTGTTGTCACGCCGCGCTGTGGTGGAAGCATCCATGGGCGAAGAGCGCGCCAAGCTGATGGAAACATTGCGCGAAGGCTCCATCGTTCACGGTGTGGTCAAGAACATCACCGAATACGGTGCATTCGTGGACTTGGGTGGCATCGACGGTTTGCTGCACATCACCGACATGGCATGGCGCCGTGTCCGTCACCCATCCGAAGTGGTCACTGCCGGTCAGGAAATCACTGCCAAGATCCTCAAGTTCGACACCGAGAAAAACCGCGTGTCCTTGGGCCTCAAGCAAATGGGCGACGATCCTTGGATGGGCGTGAACCGCCGCTACCCACAGGGCACTCGCATGTTCGGCAAGATCACCAACATCGCCGACTACGGCGCGTTTGTGGAACTCGAGCCAGGCATCGAAGGCTTGGTGCACGTCTCCGAAATGGACTGGACCAACAAGAACGTGGCCCCTTCCAAGATCGTTGCATTGGGTGACGAAGTCGAAGTCATGGTCCTCGAGATCGACGAAGACAAGCGCCGCATCAGCTTGGGCATGAAGCAGTGCCGTGCCAACCCATGGCAAGAGTTCGCTCAAAACACCAAGCGCGGTGACCGCGTCAAGGGCCCGATCAAGTCGATCACCGACTTCGGCGTGTTCGTGGGCTTGGCTGCCGGCATCGACGGCTTGGTGCACCTGTCTGACCTGTCTTGGAACGAAACCGGCGAAAACGCCGTGCGCGAATTCAAGAAGGGTCAAGAAGTCGAGGCTTTGGTCTTGGCTGTGGACGTGGACCGCGAACGCATCAGCTTGGGCATCAAACAGCTCGACTCCGATCCTTTCACCACCTTCGTGTCGATCAACGACAAAGGCCAAACCGTCACCGGCAAGGTCAAGACTGTGGATGCCAAAGGCGCTGAGATCGACCTGGGCGAAGACATTGTCGGCTACCTGCGCGTCAGCGAAATCTCGCGTGACCGCGTGGAAGACGCCAGCCACGTGCTGAAAGTTGGCGACGAAGTGACCGCTGTGGTGGTGAACGTGGATCGCAAGACCCGCAACATCCAGTTGTCCATCAAAGCCAAGGACGCTGTGGACCAACAAGAAGCCATGGCTTCCTTGTCTCAGCAGTCTTCGCGTGAAAACGCGGGCACAACCAGCCTGGGCGCTTTGTTGCGTGCCAAGTTGGACAACAACTGATCTCTTTGATCTGAAGACGCTTGCTGTCTGAAAAGCCTGCCCCTGTCATGGGGGCAGGCTTTTTTCAGGCTGGTGCCCGACACCTGCAAGTTGCATGAACAACAAAGTAAGCACATGACCCGCTCCGATCTGGTTGAAGAACTCGCCGCCCGCTTTGCACAGCTGACCCACCGTGACGCCGAATTGGCCGTCAAAACGGTGCTGGACGCCATGAGCGATGCGCTGGTCAAAGGTCACCGCATCGAAATTCGCGGCTTTGGCAGCTTCTCCATCAACCGCCGCCCACCCCGTGTTGGCCGCAACCCCCGCTCAGGTGAGAGCGTTCAGATTCCGGAAAAACGGGTTCCCCATTTCAAACCCGGCAAAGCCCTGCGCGAAGCCGTGGATGCCGGCACAGTGTCCAGCGCCCAAGTGAACGCCCCCAAAGTGCTGTGACCCTTATCTCTCTTGTCGCCCAAGGTGCGCGGGTTTGTGATGCCTCACCCGCAGGGGGCACGAATGGGCCCATTAGAATGGCTCCAGCTTCCGAGGTCACACCATGAAACGTCTGCTCCGGCTGCTTCAGTGGCTACTGAAAGCAGCGGTTTTTTTCACGCTGTTCGCTTTTGCGCTGAACAACCAGCAAGAAACGCGCGTCAATTTCTTTTTCAGCACCTTTTGGTCAGCACCCACCGTCTTGGTGGTGCTTTCTGCCTTCAGCTTGGGCGTGATGGTGGGCGTGCTGGGCATGGTGCCAAGATGGTGGCGTCATCGCCAGACTGCGCGTCAACATCTGCCCACCGCAAGCGAACCCACTCCTGTGCCCGAGACGCCTCATGGAACTTGACCTGACCTGGATTTTGTTGGGCCTGCCCGCTGCGTTTGCGTTGGGCTGGATAGCCTCTCGTCTCGACTTGCGCCAAATGCGCATCGCCAACCGGCAGGCACCGCGTGCTTATTTCAAAGGCCTGAACTACCTGCTCAATGAGCAGCAGGACAAGGCGATTGATGCTTTCATTGAAGCCGTTCAAAACGACCCCGACACGTCAGAGTTGCACTTTGCTCTGGGCAACCTGTTTCGCCGCCGAGGTGAATACGACCGCGCTGTACGCGTGCACGAACACCTGATGTCGCGGGCCGATCTGAGCAGTGCCGATCGGCAGCGTGCACAACATGGCTTGGCCCTCGATTTTTTGAAAGCTGGCTTGCTCGACCGCGCGGAAGAAGCGCTGCGCAAACTGGAAGGAACATCCTACGAAGGCCAGGCACGGTTGGCACGACTGGCCATCTACGAGCGTTCGCGCGAATGGCCTGAAGCCGCACGCGTGGCGCGTCTTCTTGAAACCTCAGGTGAGGCCAATTTCGACATGCGCATGGCGCACTACCAATGTGAGCAAGCTCGCGAAGCCGTGCAACAAGGCGATATCCCCAATGCCCTGAACCTGTTGACGGCGGCCATTCAGGCAACCCCCGATGCGGCCAGACCCCGCATTTTGCTGGGGCAACTGCAACTGTCCCAGGGACAGGCCGCACAAGCATTTGAGACTTTGTCGGTTTTGTTTGAACGTTCGGATGCAGCCGCCCCACTGGCTGCTGCCAGTTTGGTCAAGGCTGCCCAGGCTGCCGCCTTGACCCAAGAGGCCGCGCAATTGCTGAAAACGCATTACGCCAAACAAGCCTGCATTGATGTGCTGGATGCCATCTCGGCCATAGAGTCAACGTCCCCAGAAGGGGGGGCGGCATCACACCAACGCTATCTGGACCATTTGAGCAACCATGCCTCCTTGATGGCTGCCACTCGATGGTTGACCGAAGAAAACAAGGGGCAGAACCCTTTGCCGGCCCCGGTACAAAAAGCGCTGGAGCAAGCCATCCGGCCCTTGGCCCGGTACCGTTGTGCCGCCTGCGGGTTTGAAGCCAAAGAGCACTTCTGGCACTGCCCGGGCTGCCAGGCTTGGGACAGCTACCCCCCGAGACGCATTGAAGAGTTGTGAACAACTGACTTGAAACACCTTGTTTCAAGTGATGCGAACGTCCCTGTTCTCCGATCTGAGCGCCCGACCCACAATGGCCTCAGCTGCAGAGCGCTGCAGCCCACACGGGGAGAGGCAGAGATGATCAAAAAGATGACGACCGCCATCGTGAGCGTCATGTTGGCCGGAATCGCTTGGGCGCAGGTGGATCTGAACAAAGCGACAGAAATGGAACTCGATGGCTTGAAAGGTCTTGGTCCGGCGATGACCCGCGAAGTCATGCGCGAACGGGAAAAAGCCCTTTTTCGTGATTGGCCTGATGTGATGCAACGCGTCAAAGGCATCGGCCCCAAAAAGGCCGCCAACCTTTCAGAGCAAGGCGTCCGGGTCAAGGGCCAAGGCTATGGTCAAGCCCCGGCCTATCCACCCCAAAAACCCTGAACCTCAGTCAGACGCGCTGGATTCAGCCTCGCCAAAACCACCCCCACCTGGGGTGTGGATCTCGAAGACATCGCCCACCTGCATCTCGACTTGGCCAATGTGCGCCAAGGTCTGCACTTGGCCATCGCTGCGCACCAGCCGGTTGATGCCCGGCAAACCACTGAGCCCACCGGCCATGCCAAAAGCCGGGTGCACACGCCCATTGGACAAAATGCCCGCCGTCATCGGCTCCAAAAAGCGCACACGGCGCACACCCCCATCACCGCCGCGCCAGCGCCCTGCTCCGCCCGAGCCTGGGCGGATGGCGTAGCTTTCCAGCCGCACCGGAAAACGAAACTCCAACACCTCAGGGTCGGTCAGGCGCGAATTGGTCATGTGGGTTTGCACCACCGAGGTGCCGTCAAAACCACCCACTTGACGGCCTTGGTCGTCAAATCGCCCGCCAGCGCCACTGCCGCCTGCAATCGTCTCGTAATACTGCACCCGCGCATTGCCAAAGGTGAAGTTGTTCATCGTCGGCTGGCTGCCCGCCATCACGCCCAATGCGCCAAACAAGGCGTTGGTGATGCAAGTGGAGGTCTCCACATTGCCCGCCACCACCGAAGCGGGCGGGTTGGGGTTGAGCATGCAGCCCTGCGGAATGATGACATTCAAGGGCTTAAGGCAGCCGGCGTTCAAGGGAATGTCGTCGTCCACCAAACTGCGAAAAACATACAGCACCGCCGCCATGCACACTGCCCGAGGCGCGTTGAAGTTGTTGGGCAACTGAGCGCTGGTGCCGCTGAAGTCGATCTCAGCCGTCCGTTCGGTGGCGTTGACGCGCACAGCCACTTGGATCTGCGCCCCGTTGTCCAGGGGCAAAGTGAAAGCGCCGTCCTTCAGGCGCGTGATGACACGGCGCACCGACTCTTCGGCGTTGTCTTGCACATGGCGCATATAGGCCTGCACCACGTCCAGCCCAAACTGCTCGACCATGCGGCGCAGCTCCTGCACGCCTTTTTCGTTGGCCGCGATTTGCGCCTTCAAGTCGGCCATGTTTTGCGACGGGTTGCGCGAGGGGTAGGGCCCACTTTGCAGCAAGGCCACCATCTCGGCTTCGCGCAAATGGCCCGCATCGACCAGTTTGAAGTTGTGGATTTGCACGCCCTCTTCTTCGATGCGCGTGGAAAACGGCGGCATCGAGCCCGGCGTCAAACCGCCCACATCGGCGTGGTGGCCACGCGAGCCGACAAAAAACACAGGGTGTGTGGGGTCTGACAGAAACACCGGCGTGATGACCGTGATGTCGGGCAAATGCGTGCCGCCGTGATAGGGGTCATTGAGCACAAACACATCGCCCGGCTGCATGCGGCCATGGTTGTCTTGGATCACGGTCTGGATGCTCTCGCCCATGGAGCCCAAATGCACCGGCATGTGCGGGGCGTTGGCAATCAAATGCCCTTGGGCACTGAAGAGTGCACATGAAAAATCCAGCCGCTCCTTGATGTTGACCGAGTAAGCGGTGTTTTGCAGCTGCAAACCCATTTGCTCGGCGATGTTCATGAACAGGTTGTTGAACACCTCCAACAGCACCGGATCGGCTTGCGTGCCTGCGGCGTACTGCACAGCCCGTGGCTGCACGCGCACCAACAGCAAATGGTCCCATGCCGTCACCCGCGCTTGCCAACCGGGCTCCACCACCGTGGTGGCATTTTTCTCGGCGATGATGGCCGGGCCGTCGATCACATCCCCTGGGCGCAGGTCTTCGCGCACCACCAGCGCAGCGCCATGCCACTGGGCCACACCTTGCGCATTGGCGGTGTACATGCGCACGGTGTCTCGGCGCGGCACCTCGCGCTCGGGATGCAAGGCATGGACAGTCTCTTCGGGCGCATCGCCGGGGAGCACCACCTCGACCGATACCGCCTCCACCACCAAGGCCTTGCCTTGCATCAAAAAGGCAAAGCGTTGGCGGTAGGCCGCTTCAAAGCCCGCCTCCAACTGGGCCTGATCGCCCCAAGGCACCACCAGCGCCGAGTCGGTGCCTTCGTAGCGCAAATGCACGCGTTGGCGCAGCTCGATGCGGTCAGCATTGGCCGCGTCCCCGCCCATTTGCGCCAGCAAGGCTTGACGCGTGTCGTCCCCCAAAGCCTGCAAGCGCTCGGCCATGAAAGGCATGGTCGCAGCGTCCAGTGGGCGCTCCATCGATGCTTCGCGCATCACGCTCTGATCGGCCAAACCCATGCCATAGGCCGACAAAACACCAGCCAGCGGGTGCACCAGCACCTGCGACATGCCCAATGCATCGGCCACCAAACACGCGTGCTGCCCGCCCGCGCCGCCAAAGCACTGCAAGGTGTAGCGCGTCACATCGTAGCCACGCGCCACCGAAATTTTCTTGATCGCGTTGGCCATCTGCTGCACCGCAATCTGGATGAAACCGTGCGCCACATCTTCGGCAGCGCGGCCGGTTTGCACGGCCAGTTTTTCAAAGTGCCCGCGCACCACCTCGGCGTCGAGCGCTTGGTTTGCATCCGGTCCGAACACCGAGGGGAAAAACCGCGGCTGCACCTTGCCCACCAGCACGTTCGCATCGGTCACGGCCAAAGGCCCGCCACGGCGGTAACTGGCCGGGCCGGGCTTGGCCCCCGCGCTTTGTGGCCCGACCCGAAAACGCGCACCGTCAAAAGTGAGCAATGACCCCCCACCCGCCGCCACGGTGTGGATGCTCATCATGGGGGCGCGCATGCGCACGCCAGCCACCTGGGTTTCAAACTCGCGCTCGAACTGCCCGGCAAAGTGCGACACATCGGTGGAGGTACCACCCATGTCAAAACCAATCACCTTGTCGTGCCCCGCCAGCTGGGCCGTGCGGGCCATGCCCACAATGCCGCCCGCCGGACCGCTCAAGATCGCGTCCTTGCCCGCAAACACCTGCGCGTCTGTCAAGCCCCCCGAAGACTGCATGAACATCAGTTTCACACCCGGCATTTCGCTGGCCACTTGGTCTACATAGCGGCGCAAGATGGGCGACAAATAGGCATCGACCACGGTGGTGTCGCCCCGGCTGACCAGTTTCATCATCGGGCTGGTCTGGTGCGAGGTACTGATCTGTGTGAAGCCCACTTCACGCGCCAAACGTGCCGCAGCCCGCTCATGCGCCGTGTGCTGCCAGCCGTGCATGAAGACCACCGCCACCGACCGCACACCTTGCGCAAAACTGTTCACCAATTGGGTGCGCAAATGCACCTCATCGAGCGGCTGCAACACCTGGCCATCCACCGCAACACGTTCTTGCGCTTCCACCACCGCGCTGTAGAGCAACTCGGGCAGCACGATCTGACGGTCAAACAAACGCGGGCGGTTTTGGTAGGCGATGCGCAGCGCATCGCCAAAGCCCTGCGTGGTCACCAGCAGCGTGGCTTCACCCTTGCGCTCCAGCAAGGCGTTGGTGGCCACGGTGGTGCCCATCTTCACGCATTCGACCTGCTCTGGTGTGACGGGTTCACCGGGCTTCAACTCGAGCAAATGTCGGATGCCCGCCACCGCCGCATCGCGGTATTGCTCAGGGTTTTCAGAAAGCAGCTTGTGCGTGACCAAGGTGCCATCGGGGCGCTTGCCCACCACGTCGGTGAACGTGCCGCCACGGTCGATCCAAAATTGCCAACGCGGTGGAGATGTACTCATGAACAGGTCTTCCAAAACAACAGACAAGGATCTTTCATACTGTAAATGCAAGCAGATCATCATCTATGATCATTGGATATTTCCAGGCACCTATCGCTTGGAAGTCAAGAAGGAATGCTGTGTTCAAGAATGTGATGGTTTACCGCATCGGCGAGGGCTTCGCGCCCACATTGGCCGATGTGCAGGCGGCTCTGGAGCCGATCCAATTTGTGGAATGTGGCGCCAGCCAAGAAAAATCGATTGGCTGGGTGCCGCCACGCGGCGAAGCCCATGGCCCTTTGGTCGAGTCGGTGGCTGGGCAGTGGATCATGAAGCTGATGATCGAGTCCAAGGCGGTGCCCGGCAACGTGGTGCGCCGCAAGGCCGATGAACGCATCGCCGAAATCGAAGCGGCCACAGGCCGCAAGCCCGGCAAAAAAGAAAAGCGCGACCTGATGGACGAGGTGCTGCTGACGCTGCTGCCTCAGGCTTTTGCCCGCCAATCCAGCGTGCTGGTGTGGATGGACTTGGACAACCGCCGTCTGGTGCTGAATGCGGGCAGCCAAGGCAAGGCCGACGAAGTCATGTCGGCACTCATGAACGTGATGGGCGGTCTGTCAGTGTCTTTGATCCAAACCGTCACCTCGCCGCAAGCGGCCATGACGCAGTGGCTTTTGGCCCCCACGCCGGACGAATGGCCTGCCGACCTCACGGTGGAACGCGAAACCGTGCTCAAGTCCACCGGCGAAGATGCGGCCAGTGTGCGCTTCACGCGCCACCACCTGGCCAACGACGACGTGCGCAAACATGTGTTGGAAGGCAAACTGCCCACCCAGCTGGCGCTGAGCTGGGACGGCCGCGTGGCCTTTGTGCTGACCGAAACCCTGCAGCTCAAGAAAGTGCAATACCTTGATGGCGTCATGGACGAGTCGGGCACCGACAAGAAAGAAGACCGTTTTGATGCCGATATGGCCTTGTCCACCGGCTTGCTGGCCCCCCTGATCGACAGCCTGATCGAAGCCTTGGGTGGCGAGATGGAACTGGGCGCTGCGGGTACCGATGCCCCCACGGCGAATCCCGTACAAAAAACAGTCATTTCAACCGTCTTGGCAGGTGGGGCCGACGACGGAGACCCGCCTTTTTAACGCCACACAAGGACACGGCACATGTTCACAGTGATCGCCATTTGCATCGGTGCTTGTGTAGGTGCCTTGTCGCGCTGGCAATTGGGTTTGTGGCTCAACCCAACGCCCGCAGGCAGCGGCTTATTGCCCTGGGGCACCTTGGCGGCCAACCTGATCGGCGGTTACCTGGTGGGTGTTGGTGTGGGCGTGTTTCAGCAATTGCCTGAATTGGACCCGGTCTGGCGATTGGCTTTGATCACCGGATTTCTGGGGGCACTGACCACCTTCTCCAGCTTTTCGGCCGAAGTGGTGGCTCTGCTGCAGCAGGGGCGTTTCGCGGTAGCGGTTGGCACCGCTTCACTGCATCTTTTTGGTTCGTTGGCACTCACCTTGTTGGGCTTGAAGACCGTCAGCACACTGTGGGCACATTGATGGCCCCAGCCCTGAATCGTCTGCTCTGCCCCCGCTGCGCCACATGCGCATGAGCGCGAGCGCACGTCATCACCGCCGCAGCGCCAAAGCCTGCTTATTCAGACCAAAACCTTGACGCCAGGGGCAAGGTGGCAAAAGCCACCAGCCCCCTGGGCATCTCCGATCCACGCTTTACCGCACACTCGGCATCGCTCGAGCCAGATTACTTGCCGGCATTAGGGAAAAACAACTGCTCTCCGCCGATTTTGTAATCGGCGATCACGGCTTGGCCAGCAGCCGTGGTGATCCAGTCGACAAACTTCTGTGCATCGGCCTGCTTGACGTGCGCATGCTTGGCCGGGTTGACCACCATCACGCCGTATTGGTTGAACAAGCGGTTGTCACCTTCGACCAAAATGGCCAGATCGGCGCGGTTCTTGAAGTTCAGCCAGGTGGCGCGGTCGGCCATCACATAGGCGCCCGAAGATGCCGCGATGTTCAGCGCCGGACCCATGCCGCAGCCACATTCCTTGTAGCCACTGCCTTTTTTGTCGGTCAAATTGGCCATCTTCCAAAAGCGCAGTTCGGCCGCATGCGTGCCGCTCTTGTCACCGCGTGACACAAAAGCTGCATTGCCACCCGACAGCTTGGCCAAAGCCGCCACGATGTCTTGGCCTTTGGTGCCTGCCGGGTCGGCCTTGGGGCCAATCAGCACAAAGTCGTTGTACATGACAGGCAAGCGCTTGAGGCCAAAGCCATCGGCCACAAACTTTTCTTCGGCCACCTGGTCGTGCACAAACACCACGTCAGCGTCACCGCGACGCGCCATGTCCAACGCTTGGCCCGTGCCCAGCGCCACCACTTTCACATCCAGCCCGCTGGCTTTTTTGAAGGCGGGCAACAGGTGCGCAAACAAGCCCGATTGCTCGGTCGAGGTGGTGGACGACATCACGATGGACTGGGCTTGCGCCCACGCCGATGTGGTGGCCAAAACCGCGCACACCAGGGCGCGACGGGTCATTGAGTTTTTAAAGGTCATAAAAGTTCTCCTTGAACAAAAGCATGGGCTGCTGGGCTGCACTCAGCCAGCAGGACGGGGTTGAAAAAATCGGCCACGGGCAGATCGGCCATGATGCGACCGCCCTCCAGATAAATGACTCGGGTGGACAGGCGCTTGACCTGGCCCAGGTTGTGGCTGGCCCAGATCAGCGTCACGGGCTGCGTTGCAGTGGAGCCCGCTGCAAATTCGGCCATCAAGGTCTCGACTTCGCGTTTGGCATGCGGGTCCAGACTGGCCGTGGGCTCGTCCAGCAGCAAGACATCGGGCTGCCGTGCCCAGGCGCGGGCCAATGCCAGTCGCTGCTGCTGGCCGCCAGACAATTGGCGACCGTTTTGCCCGGCCACAGATTGCAAGCCCACGCGCTGCAGAGCTTGCAGCGCCATCGCTTGCGCCGCTTTCCAGTTCAGGCCCCGTTGACGGTCCAGCCACAAGCCCAGTGCCACATTGTTCAAGGCCGACAGGCGCAGCAAGTGGGGTCTTTGGAACAGCATGGCCTGCTGCACGCCCGGCGCGTGCAGCACTTGGCCCTGAGAATGCGGCAGCAGTCCGTGCAAAGTACGCAGCAAAGTGCTTTTGCCCGAACCGTTGGCCCCCACCAGCGCCACGCGTTCTCCGGCCTCGATGCGCAAACTCACACCCGTCAAGGCCTGCTGTGCCCCCAATTGAACGCCGACGGCGTCCAGTGCGATCTGCACGGCCGTCATGGATGAACCCCATCCAAAGCGATGACTGGCAATGGCCTCGCATGACGCCGCTCGCCCCACCGCCGAATCACGGCCAACAAGGCATTGAGCAGCAGCACCACCCCCAACAAAACCATGCCCAACCCCAGCGCCAGCGGCAAATCGCCCTTGCTGGTCTCGAGTGCAATGGCGGTGGTCATGACCCGGGTGAAGCCATCGATATTGCCACCCACAATCATCACGGCACCAACCTCCGAGATGGCACGGCCAAAGGCAGTGACGCCAATGGTCAGCAAGGCCAGGCGTTCATCCCAGGCCAGCAGCAAACTGCGCAGCCAAGGGCCAGCGCCAAGCGAGGCCCACTGCTCGCCGTGCTGACGCTCCACGTCCTCGACCACCTGCCGGGTCAATGCTGTGACCACTGGCACCACCAGGATGAACTGGGCCAACACCATGGCCTTAAAACTGAACATCCAGCCCAAAAATCCCAAAGGCCCGGTGCGCGAGAGCAGCAGATAAACCACCAGACCCACCACCACCGAAGGCAAAGCGAGCAAGGTGTTCAAGCCCAGAAGCACCGCGCCTCGGCCGCGAAAACGCGCCACCGCCAACCAGGCCCCCAGCGCTACGCCCACACCATAGGCCAGCAGGCAGGCCGTGGCACTGACGGCCAATGACCTCGCGACAACCACCCAAAGGGCTGGATCGGCAGAGGTGATGAGTTGCAACGCCGCGATGACGCTGTCGGAGAAGGTGTTCATGAGAGGGGGATGATGCTACCGGACGAACACCTCAGTCCGAGTAGGGGATGTCAACTATGAAATCAACTGCATACGACAAGCCCACTGTTTGTGGACGGATGCCACCAGGATTAAGGCAAACTCTTGCCTGTGCAACACATCAATCTTTCTTACAGCTGGACGCCACATCAAGACGAAGTGGCGCAGCGCCATCAAACCAGCCCCCTGCGCAACCCTTTGATGGACATGCTGCAAGCTGTACGCGAAGCAGGCTCGATTGCCGGAGCAGCCAAATCATTGCAACTGTCGTACCGACATGTCTGGGGAGAACTCAAGCGCTGGGAGCAAGCGCTTGAACAGCCCCTGATCCTCTGGGAAAAAGGCCACGCCGCCCGACTGAGCGAATTTGCCGACAAATTGCTGTGGGCCGAGCGCCAAGCACAGGCCCGGCTCGCCCCCCAAATCAGTGCCCTGCATGCCGAGCTGGAAAAAACGTTTTCTGTGGCTTTTGACCCTGAGCACCACGTGTTGCCCATTTTTGCCAGCCATGACGATGCGTTGGTTCAACTGAGAGAGCACGCAGCCAAACAGTCTCTGCACCTTGATTTGCGTTTTTGCGGCAGCGTCGACGCCATTCGCGCCTTGAATGAAGGCCGCTGCATCATGGCTGGCTTTCATGCGCCCTCTCAACCCGCCACAGATTCGCTGGTGGCACGCACATACAAACCGCTGCTCAAAACAGGTTTGCATAAACTGATTGGGTTTTCCAGCAGACAACAAGGCTTGATGGTGCAGCCCGGCAACCCCCTGGCGCTGCGCCGGCTGGACCATTTGCTCAGACCGGGCGTGCGTTTTGTCAACCGAAGCCCCGGAACAGGCACACGCCTACTGCTCGATCAATGGCTCACCGCCGCCGAACTGAACCACCAAAACATAGAAGGCTATGCACATGAAGAGCCTTCGCATGCGGCCATCGCCGCCTGCATTGCGGCAGGACAGGCCGATGTGGGTTTGGGCATCGGTTCAGCCGCTCAGGCACAAGGCCTGGATTTTGTCCCTCTTGAACAGGAAGACTACTGGCTTGTTTGCCTCAAAAGTGCCGTTGATTCCCCCCCTGTTCAGCATCTTTGCCGCTTGCTTCAGTCCGCAGATTGGACCGACCAGCTGAATGCCATGGCAGGCTACACCGCAGTCAACACATCCGGACAAATCCAATCCTTGAAGCAACGCCTGCCGTGGTGGACGCACCGTTCGCACAAACCAAAGCCATAAGTAATACCACGTACAAAGTATTTTTTAATGCCCGTTTGAGAGAAATTCAAACATCGACAGGTCAAATATCAGGCCTGCAACGCTTTAAAAAGGCGAATGCAAGGCTTACTCGTTGTTACCATTGACGGCGTTTGCAAAGCGCTTGCTTTGCGCAAGAGGCCTCACAGGCCTTTGTTATTTTTTGATTGGAGAGATGCCTTGACTGCCTTACTCAAATTTGCACGCTTCATGGACTGGCTGAGCGAAGGTTTCGGCAAGATCGCTTCGTGGGCCGTGTTTCTGGCGGCCATGATTTGTGCTGGAAATGCCTTCATCCGTTATGGTTTCGACTGGAGCTCCAACGGCCTGCTCGAAATCCAGTGGTACATGTTTGCTTGGGTGGTCATGGTCGGCGCGCCCTATGTGCTCAAGGTCAACGAGCATGTCCGCGTGGACCTGATCTACGGCAAGCTCAAAGGCAACGCACCCGTTTATGTCGATATTTTCGGAATCATCGTGTTCCTGATGCCCATCATGGGCTATCTGGCATGGCTGTCTTTCCCTTACTTCATGAACACCTTGGTCTCAGGCGAAATGAGCCAGAACGCTGGTGGCCTGATTCGCTGGCCGGCCACTCTGGCGCTGCCCTTGGGCTTTGCCATGGTCTGGCTGCAAGGTCTGGCTGAGCTGATCAAACGTGTGGGTTACCTGACTGGCCAATACGCCATGGACACACACTATGAAAAGCCCCTGCAATGACATTCAGGCACTGAAATAGAACATAACAACAAAAAGGACACCAAATGCAAATGGAAAATTTCGCACCGATCATGTTCGCAGGCCTCGTCGTGGTGATGTTGGTCGGCTTCCCCGTCGCTTTCTCTCTCGCTGCACTGGGCCTGGCGAGTGGTTTTTATGCCATTGAAATGGGCTGGTTCCCCGTTGCCTTCATGAGCAACCTGCCCATCTCGATTTTCTCGATACTGAGCAACGACCTGCTGCTGGCGATCCCGTTCTTCACCTTCATGGGGACCATTCTTGAAAAATGTGGTCTGGCAGAAGACATGTTGGACTCGATGGGCCAATTGTTTGGCCCTGTGCGAGGAGGGCTGGGTTACTCGGTCATCATCGTGGGCTTCATTTTGGGGGCCATCACCGGCACCGTTGCGGGGCAAGTGATTGCCATGGCCTTGATTTCACTGCCTGTGATGATCCGCTACGGTTACAACATGCGCTACGCCACGGGCGTTTTGGCGGCATCGGGCACGATCACGCAATTGGTCCCTCCATCGCTGGTCTTGGTGGTGCTGGCCGACCAATTGGGCAAACCCGTAGGCGACATGTACAAGGGCGCTTGGGGCCCTTCGCTGATCCAGATTGGCATGTTCGCGCTTTACACCTACGGTTTGAGCCTCGTCAAACCCGAGTACGTTCCCGGCGTGCCTAAAGAAGCACGCACCCTGAACGGTTGGGCGCTGTGGGGCAAGTGCCTGAAGGGCATCATTCCATCGGCTGTGCTGATTTTCACCGTGCTGGGCTCGATGGGCGGCTTGCCGTTTCAAGACTCCGCACTGGCGACTCCGACCGAGGCCGGTGCCATGGGTGTGGTGGGCGCATTGATTCTGGCCGCCATGCACAAACGCCTGAACTGGAGTCTGTTGTGGGAAGCCATGCACGGGACCATGCGCCTGACGGCCATGGTTGTGTTCATTTTGATCGGCTCTCGGGTGTTCAGTCAGGTCTTCCAAGGTGTGGACGGGGCCAAATGGGTCGAACACTTGCTGACCGGCTTGCCGGGCGGTCAGGTGGGCTTCCTGATCGTGGTGAACCTGTTTGTGTTTTTCTTGGCCTTTTTCCTCGACTTTTTTGAAATTGCTTTCATCATCGTGCCGATGCTGGCCCCCGTGGCTGACAAGCTGGGGATTGACCTGATCTGGTTTGGTGTGCTGCTGTGCGTCAACCTTCAAACCAGCTTCATGCACCCACCATTCGGCTTTGCGCTTTTTTACTTGCGTGGCATTGCCGATACCTTGTTCAAGGACAAACGCATTCCTGTGGCCGTGAAATCGAGTGACATCTATCTGGGATCCATCCCTTGGGTGATCATGCAAATTTTGCTGGTAGTGATCGTGATCTTTGTACCGCAAACTGTGACCGCCTTCCTCGACAAGGAAGTCAAAGTGGACATCGACAAGGTGGTCATCGAGATGCCGCAAGACGGCCCCTCAGAACTGGAAACAGTGACGCCGGCAACAGGTGCTGAGCAAGAAAAAACCGACAAGGACGCGCAAGACAAGATTGACGACTTGTTTAAGAAATAAAGCGCTAGACCCCTTCAAACGCCTCGACTTCGAGGCGTTTTTTATGCGTAAACCTCAATGACAACCACACCCTTACCCGATTTGACCGAGCACTTGGGCCCCGCCCCTTTTCGCTTCACCCCAAAACACGAAACCGTGGCATCACCTGCATTCAGCCTGCCTTTCAAGGTCTTGGCCGTCTCGCTCTTGCTGGGCTTGGCTTTCTGGGCGTACCAATTGCACGGTCCCCAAATGGCACAAACCGACTACCTCTGGCTGTGGGCGGCATGGGGCATCATGGCCTACACCGTTGGCCACCTGCTGCTGGGAAAAACACGGCTGACATCCCAAACCTTGGAGCAAACCTGGATCTGGCACAAAAAGGTCGAGCTTCGTGACTTGGCCTACGTCAAACTGATCCGAGTCCCCGGCCTGGACGCCGTGATTGCACCACGCCTTTATGCCCGCACCTTGATGGGTAAATTCACCGTGATTTACGCATGCAGTCCGGAAATGATCGACGAGTTCAAACGGCTGGGGGCCGAACTCAAAGAGTTCCGATCCATGCGCTGATCGTCCTTTTCATCCCTTGAATATGGACATTCAAAAACAAAAAAACCGGCCTAGGCCGGTTTTTTTGTGCATGAGTCAGATCACAACTTCTGAGCTTGCATGAACTTGTCAAAGGTGGCTTCGGTGAAGCGGAACCACAGGTTCTGGTCTGCCTGGAACTTGCGGTAGTCACCGTAAATTTTCTTCCAGTCAGGGTTCTTCTCGTTCAACTCTTCGTAAACCGCCATGGACTGCTTGAAGGCTTCTTTCATCACAGCATCAGGGAAAGCACGCAACTTAGTGCCTTTGCCCACGAGCTCTTTCAACGCTGCCGGATTCTTGGCATCGTACTTGGCCTGCATGGTGGTGTGTGCCACGGCTGCTGCGGCTGCAACGATCGCCTTGTTCTCTGGCGACAGTGCGTCGTAGGCTTTTTGATTGATGAAGAAGTCCAGCTGAGGGCCGCCCTCCCACCAACCTGGGTAGTAATAGAAGGGTGCCACTTTGTTGAAGCCCAGCTTCTGATCATCGTATGGGCCAATCCACTCGGCTGCGTCGATCGTGCCTTTTTCCAAAGACGTGTAGATCTCGCCACCAGGGATGTTTTGCGGCACACCGCCCATGCGCTCAAGCACGCGGCCAGCAAAGCCACCGATGCGCATTTTGAGACCCTTGATGTCTGCAACGGTCTTGATCTCTTTGCGGTACCAGCCGCCCATCTGGGCACCTGTGTTGCCACCTGGGAAGCTGATCATGTTGTATTTGGCGTAGAACTCGCGCATCAGCTTCAAGCCATTGCCTTCGTACATCCAAGCCGTCATCTGGCGGCTGTTCAAGCCGAATGGAATGGCGCAACCCAGCGCGAAGGCTTCGTTTTTGCCGAAAAAGTAGTAAGGGGCGGTGTGAGCCATCTCAACCGAACCTTGCTGCACTGCGTCCACCACGCCAAAGGGGGGTGTGATTTCGCCAGCGGCATGCACCGAAATTTCAAATTTGCCACCCGACATGACTTTGACGTTCTGTGCAAAGACATCGGCTGCGCCGTGAATGGTGTCCAGCGCCTTGGGGAAGCTGGAGCTCAGGCGCCAGCGGATGGCAGCTTGAGCATGAACAGCTGGAGCGACACCAGCGGCCAAGACGCCAGCCAAGCCAGCGTTTTTAATGACGGAACGACGATCCATGAATGGACTCCTGTTGAAAATGTAAGACACACCCGAGAGAGCCGGGCGTTGACTCTTGAGTCGGGGTCTATTGTAAGAAGTGCACGACTGCCAAGAGCCACGGGTTTACCCTTTTTGTGCAATCTGGAATCGAAATTTGGTTGAAATTCAATGCATTTGAAAAGAATTCAGCCTGCTACTGGAGGGGACTTCAATCGGGCCAGCGCAGCCGAATGGCGCGCTCAATGCCCACCGCATCCAGCCCCTGCGAGACCAGCAACTTGGCAGGGTCACCATGCTCGATGAATTCATCGGCAAAGCCCAACTGCAACAAAGGCCGAACCAGC
>JAGNWH010000097.1:0-7971 GCA_017986055.1 Limnohabitans sp.
ATGGGCCTGGCGTTTTCGGGTTTGGTGGTGGTGGGGGCCATGGCCATGATCATGTACGAACTGTTCAGCGCCATCGAAAAACACACCACCGGCTGGGCGCACCGCGGCTCGCAAGGCGAATGAAGCTCGCCCCGGCGCAGCGGACACCGCGCAACATGCCACCGGCTCACACATGACCTGGCACGCCAGCCTCAACCTCGACTACACCCTGGAGTCAGAGCGCAGCGTGGCCCGCTACCTGCACCAAGGCCCGCTGCGCATTTTGCAAAGCCTTTACCCCGAAGGCGATGCGGTCTGCCACAACGTGCTGGTGCACCCACCCAGCGGCCTGGTGGGCGGCGACACCCTCGACATGCACGTCACCGTGGGCGCAGGTGCCCATGGCCTGGTCACCACGCCGGGGGCCACACGCTTTTACCGGTCGGATGCGGGCTTGGCCACGCAGCAAGTGCATGCCCGTGTGGAAGGCGGTGCTCGGCTGGAATGGCTGCCCTTGGAGGCGATTGCCTACAACGGCTGCGATGCGCTCAACCGCGCCGTGTTCGATCTGGCACCCGGCGCAGAAATGATGACCTGGGACATCACCGCGCTGGGCCTGCCCGCCGCCGACTTGCCTTTTGCACAAGGCACATTTCGCCAACATTTGGAAATCCCCGGCCCGAAGGGTCCGATCTGGCTAGAGCGCGGCACCCTGAACGCCACCGACACCCGATTGATGGACAGCCCACTCGGCTTGGCAGGCCAGCGCTGCATGGCCACGCTGGTGTTTGCGGCAGGCAGCGCCATCGCGGCTGAACGCGCAGATCGCGCCCTCGCCTGCGCACGCGAGCTGATCGAAGCCTCATCCCTGCGCTTGACGGCGGGTGCGACATCGCCCCACAAACAAATCATCGTGCTGCGCGTGCTGTCCCCCGTGACCGAGCCAGCCATGCAACTGCTGCGGCCAGTGTGGGCCGCGTGGCGACATGAGATGTGGGGATTGGCGGGGAACGTGCCAAGGTTGTGGAATCTGTGATTGCCGAATGACCGGCATTGACCGCTCACCAGACGTCGGAGAAAAGCAACCGTCAAGAAATCCTTGACGGTTCAACCTTAGAACAGCCCCCTTGCCGACCGCGGACGGGGCTATATACAATTGCCATATACGTTTCTTTAAGGGGGTCACCATGTCCATCGGCACTGTTTTCGTCAACAACCGTACCCAGGCCGTTCGTCTCCCTTTGGACGTGCGACTGCCCGAGGGCGTCCAAAAGGTCGAGATACGCGTCAATGGCAACGAGCGCATCATCGCCCCTCTAGGCCAAACATGGGACAGCTTCTTTCTCGGTGGTCCCACAGTGAGCGACGACTTCCTGCCCGAGCGCGCCACCCAGCACCAGCCGGAGCGGGAGGCGCTCTGATGTTGCGTTACCTGCTGGACACCAACATCGTCATCTACGTGTTGAAGCGGCGACCCGTCGAGGTGCTTTCCACCTTCAATGCCAACGCCAGCCGCATGGCGATTTCCTCCATTACCCTCGCCGAACTCTTGCACGGTGCGGAGAAAAGCAGCCGCGTGAGCGGGAACTTGGCCGCGATCGAGGACTTTTGCAGTCGCCTAGCCGTTCTGCCCTATGGCCCCAAGGCCGCGCAGCATTACGGCGCCATTCGCGCCGCCTTGGAAAAAATCGGCCAGCCTATCGGTGTGAACGACATGCACATTGCAGCGCACGCCCGCAGCGAAGGCCTGGTGCTGGTGACGAACAACATGGGCGAGTTCGCACGGGTGCCTGCGCTGCAAGCAGAGAACTGGGTCCAAACAGCGCAGTAATTGACGAGTTATCGAGCATCAGTCGCAAAAAGTGCGTCGACTGCCACGCCAAGTTTGCCGCGATAGCTGCGGCAGGCCAGCAGCAGGCCTTTGACGTGATGACCACACCGACAGGTCTAGGCTGGGAGCTGCCTGCGAAACATTTTCAGCGACCGGCAGCAGTCGACCCAAAGCGGACCAAAAGAGCAAATTGATCCGGACATTGGTCCGGAATTTTTCTTTCCAAAGCAGTCATGGTGCCGCTCGTAAAGATGGGGCAGAGGATCAATCGGAGAGAAAACCAATTGGTAGTTGATTGATCAATTCGTTACTGAGGGTCATGGCTCATCTTTCTGGATGTTTGACTGTTTCCAGCCATTTGACCTTTGAAACAAACTTAGGAAACCCTCTTGATATTTGTAAAGTCTAGCGACTTCTAGTCGGCCCTTTCGATCAATCCTCGCAAATTCAACACCTCGATCCAGCCACGACCCAGTTTCAAAATTCCATCGCCTTCCAGCGCTTTGAGAGCAAGGGATGCCTTCGGGCGGCTGATGCCGCAGCTGGTCGCTATTTGTTCATGCGTTGCGAAGACGACGGTACGCCCGTCTGAGCGGCTGGGCAAATCAGCCGCCATGCGCCCCAATCCGGCACAAAGCCGGGGCTGCACGCCTCTGGCAGCCCAACTGCGCTCACGTGCTTGCACCTCCCTCAGGCGTTGACCGAGAAAACGCACCAGCATCAGCAGCAAGCCCTGATCATTCAGCAGACAAGCCTCAATGTCTTTCAGCGGGAGCCATTGAATGGTGCTGGACTCTCCCACCACCAAATCGCTGCCGCTGGGCAGCTGGTTGAATAAATAAGACAGAAAAGCCATCTCACCCGCGCGAAACGAGATCGGAACGATTTGGCCACCTTGAACGCCCGGCACGTGCACCACGGCATCGAGCCGACCGCTCATGACATATGGCAATTGCGTCACGCGATCCCCCGCTTTGAACAAGCTGAAGCCAGCTTCAAAACGGTGCAACGGCCTGCTCTTGAAGGCCATCGGTTGCGCAAGGGCATTCGCAAACTTGCGGCCCAATTGACGGCTTTGTAAAAGTTCTACCGCGAAGCGATCACTGGAATGCGGGTTACTAGGGGTCATCCCTGTATTGTTCCCGAAGATACTGAAGCAGGCTCAAGCCCCCCACATGATTGGCTTGTTCGCAAATGGGCTTTACAGAAAATCTGCCCACCTCCAATGCTGACTGCAGCATCCCTGAAAGGATCATCATGTTTTCACGCCGCCACTGCTTGACCTACATCGGAATCAGCGCTTTAGCAGGTTTCGCGTCCAGCCTAGCGTTCGCGCAAGGCAAACCCTTGAAAATCATCGTGGGCTACCCCGCCGGGGGGGCTGTGGATGTGGTGGCTCGCCAAGTCGGTGAGGAGCTTCGTGCCGCAGGCTACAACGCGATCGTAGAAAACCGCACGGGTGCCGCTGGGCAACTGGCCACCGAGGCAATGCTTGCCGCACCCGCCGACGGCAGCACGATTGTGATGATGCCAGGAGGCAATGCAACGATATTCCCGCATGTCTATCCCAAGCTGCGTTATTCGATGAGTGATCTCGCACCGCTTGCAGGTGTTTGCTCTTTTCAGTTTGGCTTGGGGGTCGGACCGGGTACGCCTGCCAAAACACTCAAGGAGTTTGTAGATTGGGCCAAGGCAAACCCCGGCAAAGCCAGCTACGGTACACCCGGCGCTGGCACGGCCATGCACTTCATGGGTGTGATGTTTGGGCGCAAGGCCGGAATCGATTTTCAGCATATACCCTATCGCGGCGGTGCAGCGGCAATGACAGATGTGTTGGGCGGAACGATTCCTGCCCTCTCCACTACGCTGCCCAACCTGGTGACGCATCACAAGTCCGGCAAGCTTCGCATTCTTGCCTCCAGCGGCGACAAGGCCTTACCTGGCCTGCCGGGCGTTCCCACTTTCAAAGAGCAAGGCTACCCAGAATTACAGCTTACCGAGGTGTTCGCATTTTTTGCTTCAAGTAAAACATCGAAAGCGGTCCAACTCGAACTGGAAGCCGCGATTTCAGCTGCGGCGCGCAGCCAACGCTTGATCGCTGCCATTGAAAAACTGGAGTTTGATTCAGACGTCAGGTCTTCTTCTGATTTGGCACGCCATCTCAAAGAGGATTTTGAACGCTGGGGCCCTGTCATCAAAGCCACGGGATACACCGCTGAAAATTGAGCACTTCAATCAGCAAACATCGGTGAAACGATTTGAAAAAACCTAACATTTTGCTGATCATGAGCGATCAGCACCGCGCTGATTGCTTCGGATTCGAAGGCCGCAGGGTACAGACACCGCATCTTGATTTGCTGGCTCGGCAAGGCACGAGGTTCACCAATTGCATCACGCCCAATGTGGTTTGCATGCCCGCAAGAAGTGCCATCTTGACCGGTATGCTGCCACTGACGAGTGGGGTACACGACAACGGCATCGACCTTGACGAGTCCATCGCAGCGGGAGGCTTTTCGGGCGCATTAAGCAAAGCGGGCTACGACACGCGATTCATCGGGAAGGCGCATTTCTCAAGCAATCATTCCTATGCAAATCGGCCAACCGGTCGTTGCGAGAATATTCCCAGTTCGCATATGTTTGCAGACGATTGGCGAGGCCCTTACATGGGCTTTGAGCAGGTCGAATTGATGCAGTTGGGACACAACTACTGGCTTCCCGAGCCCAGCCCCGGCGGCTTGCATTACGAGCGCTGGTATCACCGCGATGGCTTGGGTGACATGAAAAACACCCTGTACAGCCAGCGCCTAGATCCTCCAACGCTGGCTGCGCAAACGCACAACAGCGCCCTGCCCACGGCATGGCACAACAGCACTTGGGTGGGGGATCGAACGGTCGAGTATCTCGCTGAGCAAGGGCGGCGTCACAGAGTTGCCGCCGAAGCACAAGCGACAGCACAGCCGTTTTGCGCGTGGGTGTCGATGGCAGACCCGCACCATCCTTTTGACGCACCTGCGCCTTGGTGTTGGATGCATCGCCCAGATGAGGTGGATTTGCCACCGCATCGGAGCCGCGATTTGGACAAACGCCCCTGGTGGCACAGAGCAGCACTGGAAAATACGCCCGGTGGCACACCGGAAAGCCGAAAAGTGCGCGAAGAATACTCGCGCATGCCACAGCAAACCGATGCTCAGTTGCGAGAAATCATTGCCAATTACTACGGCATGATTTCTTTGGTGGACCACCAAGTGGGGCGAATCTTGTCTGCGCTCGACGATGCTGACTTGGCTGACAACACCCTCGTTGTATTCACTTCCGATCATGGCGAGTTGCTCGGCGATCATGGCCTCATGCTCAAAGGGCCGATGCATTACGAAGGCCTGCTGCGCGTCGGCTTAATCATGCGCGGCCCTGGTATCGCCGCCGATCAGAAGAACGATCAGCCCGTATCCACCTTGGATCTGGCCGCCACCTTTGGCGACTTTGCATCGACGCCTGTGCCTTCTGCCATACACAGCCAGAGCCTGCGCCCACTGCTCACCGGCGGTGGCAATTCTGAACGCGATCACGCCTACAACGAATGGCGCCTAGGCCCATCGCGTTGTGGCGTGGCCTTGGACTTGCGCACTGTGCGCACCCGCAGCGCCAAGCTGACGTTTGAATTGGCCAGTGGGGTCGGGGAAATGTATGACCTGAGCAACGACCCCCACGAGTGCGTCGACCTGTTTGACGATCCGAAGCATCGCGGCCTGCGTGAGGAGTTGATGCAGCGGCTCATGAGCCGATCCGACGATATCCGCTCCCCACTCCCTGACCCGGTTGGCCCTGCCTAAGGGCATTGGATGATGACCTTGAACACGCTGATTCTTTTGACCGACGAGCAAGATGCACAGGTCTTGGGCTGCGCTGGGCACCCTCTCGTCAAGACCCCCCATCTGGATGCACTCGCTGCCCGTGGCACGCGATTCACCCAAGCCCTCACACCTTCGCCCATCTGCGTCCCCGCACGGGCCGCGCTGGCAACGGGGCGCTGGGTGCACGACATCGCCTATTGGGATAACGCCATGGGCTACGACGGGCGTATTCCCGGTTGGGGACATGCACTGCAAGCTGCTGGACATTGCGTGGAGTCGATAGGCAAATTGCACTATGTCAATGCTGCTGCACCCACCGGCTTTTCCAAGCAGAACGATCCCTTGCATCTGGCCGACGGGATCGGTCAGGTCTGGGGCTCGGTGCGCAACCCATTGCCCAACAAGCCGCGCCCATCGCGACTGTTTACCGAACTCGGTGCTGGGGAGTCCAGCTATAACCGATATGACATTTCCTCGGCAGAACACGCAGCGCAGTGGCTGCAAGACAAGGCGGCCGAAAAAGATGCTGCTCCATGGACCTTGTTCGTCGGTTTCGTTGCACCACATTTTCCATTGGTCGTGCCCCAGCGCTATCTCGATGACATCGATATGGCTGCCATTGCCGACCCACGGCTCCATCCGCTAAGCGGCTACCAGCGTCACCCTTGGGTGCAGCGGCATGCGGATTTTTCAAATGCAGATGATGAATTGGGCACGCCTGAGCGCCGCCGCTTGGCTTTGGCTTGTTATTACGCGTTGACATGCTTCATTGACGAGCAAATCGGCAAAGTTCTTCAAGCGCTTGAACAAACCGGTTTGCAAGCATCCACCCGTGTGATCATGAGCAGTGATCATGGCGACAACCAAGGTGTGCGCGGAATGTGGAATAAATCAACGCTCTACCGCGAAGCCACTCATATTCCATTGATCTTGGCTGGGCCGGGAATCCCGGAAGGCAGAGTCTGCACGACCCTAGCCAACTTGGTCGATATCGCCCCTACCGTACTTGACAACGCGAACCTGCCCGCAGACCCTAAGCTGCCGGGCCGATCGCTTGTGGCACTCGCCAATGAGAAAAATGATCCTCAACGTATCGGCTTCAGCGAGTATCACGCCGTGGGCTCGCCCAGCGCAGCTTATCTGGTGCGACAAGGCCAGTGGGCGTATCACCACTACGTGGGCTACGAACCAGAATTGTTTGACATGGCGGCCGATCCAAGCCAAACCGTTGACCTCGCTACGAAGGATGGCTATCAGCCGATCCGTAAACACATGGAATCGCTCTTAAATCACATGCTGGACCCAGAGATCACCGACCAGCACGCCAAGGCCGATCAAGACGCGCTGGTCGCGCGATTCGGTGGCCGGGAAGCCGCTTTGGGCAAAGGCCCGATGGGCGCAAGCCCGGTGCCGTTGAGTTGACGTTGACAATACCCCGCGTAAGTAAAACCGAGTCGATGGCCTCGACTCAAGGGTGAATCGAATTTTGTGTAACTGGGGCGAGTGTTAAATCGTTGGCGTCCTTGCTCCAAATTGGAGGATCACAGGGAGTGACCGCTTCGGAGAAATCCACGTCATTTTTCAACACCCCAAGAAAGACCTATCGCGACGTCGATGTCTTTAACGATTTAAAGATCAAAAACCGGCAGCAATCGCCGAACATCAGTCAATCTTCGCAATCTGTGCTCTTGTTTTGCACGGCCAGTGCCCCAAAGCTCCTCAAATCGCCACCAACTGCTGAATGCTCTTTTCCTTCATCTCGCTGCCCGGCCCACGCGCAATCACTTCGCCGCGGTCCATCACCAAATACTGGTCGGCCAGTTCTTCGGCAAAGTCGTAGTACTGCTCGCACAGCAGCACTGCCATGCGCTGGCCTTGCAGGCCCACGTCGGCCAGTTGGCGAATCACACGGCCAATGTCTTTGATGATGCTGGGTTGAATGCCTTCGGTGGGTTCGTCCAGAATCAGCAAACGCGGCTTGGCTGCCAAAGCGCGGGCAATGGCCAGTTGCTGTTGCTGACCGCCTGAGAGGTCACCACCTCGGCGGTGCAGCATTTGCTTGAGCACTGGGAACAGTTCAAACAACTCAGGCGGGATAGGCGTGCCACCCGCTTGCGTGGCCAAGCCCATGCGCAGGTTGTCTTCGACCGTCAAACGGGCAAAAATTTCTCGACCCTGCGGCACATAGCCAATACCGGCCGCCGCACGTTCGTAGGGTTTTGCCTGTGTGATGTCTTGCCCAGCCAGCGTGACGCTGCCGCTTTTGATCGGCACCAGGCCCATGAGCGATTTGAGCAAGGTGGTTTTACC
>JAGNWH010000154.1:0-2546 GCA_017986055.1 Limnohabitans sp.
ACGCCGTGGCCGGGTGATTCGCCGCAGTACATCATGCCGCGCTCAAAGCGCCAGTCGTGCGGAAAGACCGACAGCATTTCTTCGCTGTGCGGCATGTACTCTTGCACGCCAAAGTTGGGCACCCAGGTGTCAAAGTGCAGGGCCGCGCCCATGCAAACGGGCGACAGGTCGGTCGCACCATGGCAGCCGGTGCGCACTTGGTAGAGGCTGGCCAAGTCGGCAATGCGCCGCAGGTGGGTGATGCCGCCAGCGTGGACCACGGTGGTGCGGATGTAGTCGATCAGTTGTTTTTCGATCAGCGTCTTGCAGTCCCAGATGCTGTTGAAAATCTCGCCCACCGCAATCGGCGTGGTGGTGTGGTGGCGTATCCACTGAAACGCGTCCTGGTTTTCGGCAGGCGTCGGGTCTTCCATCCAGAACATGCGCACGGGCTCCAGCGCTTTGCCCAGCTGGCCTGCTTCAATCGGGGTCAGCCGGTGGTGTACGTCGTGCAGCAAATGGATGTCGGGGCCCACGGCTTCGCGCACGGCTTCAAACAGGCCGGGCGTGTGGCGCAAATACTTTTCGGTGCTCCAGTCGTGCTCACTGGGCAGGTTGCCGTCGGCAGGCTCGTACATTCGATTGGCACCGCTGACGCCATAAACCTTGTTCAGGCCCGGCACGCCGCTTTGGGCGCGGATGGCCAAGTAGCCTTCTTCTTTGTGGCGCAAAACCTCATCGACTGTCTCAGCCGTGTCGCGGCCGTTGGCGTGGCCATAGACCATCACCCCGGTGCGGCTGCGCCCGCCCAGCAGCTGGTACAGCGGCATGTTCGCCATCTTGGCCTTGATGTCCCACAGCGCAGTGTCTACCGCGGCAATCGCGCTCATGGTCACCGGGCCACGCCGCCAGTAGGCGCCCTTGTAAAGGTATTGCCAGATGTCCTCGATCTGCTGCGGGTCACGCCCGATCAGGCAGGGAATCAGGTGGTCTTCGAGGTAGCTGACCACGGCCAGTTCGCGGCCATTGAGCGTGGCATCGCCAATGCCGGTGACGCCTTGGTCGGTTTCGATTTTGAGGGTGACGAAGTTGCGGCCTGGGCTGCAGACAATGACGCGGGCGGCGGTGATTTTCATGGCTCAGACCTCAAGAGAGAGCAGTTGCTGGATGGCGAGGTCCACACCGTTTTGCAGGACTTGCTGGTGCCAGTGCATGACGCGGTTGATCCATGCGGTGTTGTTCGGCAGGGCGCTGCCCCACAGGTCTTCGCGGGCCAGCAAGGCGCGAACGCACGCGGCGCTTTCGCTGCGCTGGGCGGCACCCAGGGCGCTCAGGCTTGCGGCTTGCGGGTCGTTCAGAGCATAGTTCTGGCCGCTTTCGTCCACACCCAATGTGTAGCGCACAAACACCGCTGCTGCCAGTGCGTGGTGGTCAAACGAAGCGCCCTTGGCGATTTGCCCCAGCACCGAGGGTGGCCAGCGTTGTGGAATTTTCTGTGAGTTGTCGGTGGCGATCTGGTGCACGCTGTGCTTCAGATACGGGTTGCCAAAGCGGGCAATCAGGGCGTCGCGATACTCGGCCCAGTCACTGCGACTCAGGTGCGGCGCGACTTCGTTGCTCATCAGTTGGTGAACAAATGTCCGGATGTGCGCCGCGCCAATGCAGCTGGCAATATAGGGCCGCGCGGTCACGGCACCCATCAAGGCCATGGCCGTGTGGCTGCCGTTGAGCATGCGCAGTTTGGCTTCTTCGTAGCTGTGCACATCGCGCGTCACGCGCACGCCCGCGCTTTGCAGCAGGGTGGCATCTAGCGGGTCGGCAAACCGGTCCTCGATCACCCATTCCCAAAACCCTTCGGTGCTCAGGGCGCAGGCGTCCTGCAGGCCCAGTGCCTCTTGTGCGGCGGCCAACACTTCGGGCGTCGCGGCGGGCACGATGCGGTCGACCATGCTGCACGGAAAGGCGCATTGCGCGTCGAGCCAGCGCAGCAGCTCAGCGTCTTGCGGTGCAGTGTCATTTGCTTGGATCGCGGCTTTGACCAAGGCTTGCAGCTTGTGGCCATTGCCTTGCAGGTTGTCGCATGAGGCGATGGTGAGGCCGGGCAGGCCAGCTTGTTGGCGCAGGCGCAAGCCGTCCAGCAGCAACTGGCCCAGCGCAGGGGTGTAGCCTTTTTCGGTCACGGTGAGTGTGACCCAGCGCGTGCTGGGCGCTGCAATGGCTTGCACCACCGCATCGCGTTCGGTGGCGGCCACGTTCATGCGCCACAGGGCACCGGGCACTTGCCACTTCACGCCGTTCGCATCGGCGATGCGCACCGCATAAAGGCCGTCTTGCGCTTTGAGCTGGTTCACCAGGTCGGGTCTTGTCATGCCCACGCCGTGGATGCCCCATCGCGTGTCGCCACTGGCCAGCAGTTGGTCAAACACCATGGCTTGGTGGGCCCGGTGGAAAGCGCCTAGGCCCAAATGCACCACGCCCGGAGCGCCAGTTGTGCGGTCGTACGTCGGGGTCTGGATGGCCGCGGGCAGCGATGCCAAGGTGAGGGCTGAGAGTTGCATGAATTGGGG
>JAGNWH010000019.1:0-27718 GCA_017986055.1 Limnohabitans sp.
CGCCTGATCCAGTCCATCCCATCGCCCAAGGCTGAGCCGTTCAAGCGCTGGTTGGCCAAGGTGGGCCATGAGCGCATGCAAGAAATGGCGGACCCAGCCCAAAGCTTGGACCGTGCACGCGATAACTGGCAAAAGCTGGGGCGCAGCACCAAGTGGATTCAGCAGCGCATGACGGGGCAAGAAACCCGCAACAAACTGACCGATTATTGGAAAGAAAGCGGTGTTGAAAAGGCGGATGAATTCGCGCTGCTGACCAACATCATTCACCAAGAGTGGACGGGCTTGAGCGTGCAGGCTCACAAATCGCTCAAGTCTTTGAAAACGCAGAACCTGCGTGACCACATGAGCGAAGCGGAGCTGATCTTCACCGCATTGGCCGAACTGTCCACACGCCAGATTGCTGAAACCGAAGAAGCTCAAGGTCTGCAACAAAACGCCAAAGCGGGCAAAGAAGGTGGCCGAGTGGCCAAACGCGCCAAAGACGATCTGGAAAAACGCACAGGGCAGAAAGTGGTGACGGGTATTAACTTTTTGCCGCCCGGCAAATCAATGCCCGTTCAGCTCTCCGCCACACCCGCACGAAAAACAAATAAATCGCTAAAAAAATGACCGACTTGCTGACTCCTGAAACTACTGAGCAACCTGCCGCCCCTGAAGGCGACCACCTGGGCGCCTACGCCCAGCGGGCTTACCTGGAATACGCGCTGTCGGTCGTCAAAGGCCGCGCCTTGCCCGATGTGTGCGACGGCCAAAAGCCGGTGCAGCGGCGCATTTTGTATTCGATGGACCGCATGGGTTTGTCGTACAGCGGCCCGAACAACAACACCGCGGCCAAACCCGTCAAAAGCGCCCGCGTGGTGGGCGATGTGCTGGGCCGTTACCACCCGCACGGCGACACGGCGGCCTATGACGCGCTGGTGCGCATGGCGCAAGACTTTTCGCAGCGCTACCCGCTGATTGACGGGCAAGGCAACTTTGGCTCGCGCGACGGCGACGGCGCAGCGGCCATGCGTTACACCGAGGCGCGTTTGTCGCGCATCACCAGCTTGCTGCTCGACGAAATCGACATGGGCACGGTGGACTTCATCCCCAACTACGACGGCTCGACCGAAGAGCCGCGCCAGCTGCCCGCCCGCTTGCCCTTCAGCTTGCTCAATGGCGCCAGCGGCATTGCCGTGGGCTTGGCCACCGAGATCCCCAGCCACAACCTGCGCGAAGTGGCCGATGCCTGCGTGGCCTTGATCAAAAACGACAAGCTCAGCGACAGCGAATTGATGACCATCATCCCTGGCCCCGATTACCCCGGTGGCGGCCAGATCATCAGCCCGGCCAGTGACATTGCCGATGCCTACCGCACGGGTCGTGGCAGCCTGAAAGTGCGTGCCCGGTGGAAGATCGAAGAACTCGCCCGTGGCCAATGGCAACTGGTGGTGACCGAGTTGCCGCAAGGCGTGAGCTCGCAACGTGTGCTCGAAGAGATCGAAGAACTCACCAACCCCAAGGTCAAAGCCGGTAAAAAAGCGCTCAGCACCGACCAGATGCAGCTCAAAGCCAGCATGCTGGCGGTTCTGGATGTGGTGCGCGATGAATCGAGCAAAGACGCCGCCGTGCGCTTGGTGTTCGAGCCCAAGACCAGCCGCATCGAACAGCAAGAACTCATCACCGCCTTGCTGGCCCACACCAGCTTGGAAACGTCTGCGCCGATCAACATGACCTCGGTCGGCATTGACGGCAAACCGATTCAAAAGTCGCTGCGCCAGATGCTGGTGGAGTGGATCAGCTTCCGCCAGACCACCATCACCCGTCGCAGCCAGCACCGCTTGAACAAGGTGTTGGATCGCATCCACATTTTGGAAGGCCGGCAGCTGGTCTTGCTCAACATCGACGAGGTGATCCGCATCATCCGTCACAGCGACGAGCCCAAGCCCGCGCTGATCGAGGCCTTCCAACTCAGTGACCGCCAAGCCGAAGACATCCTTGAAATTCGCCTGCGCCAATTGGCCCGGCTTGAAGCCATCAAGATCGAGCAAGAGTTGAGTGAGTTGCGTGAAGAGCAGGGCAAGCTAGAAGAGATTTTGGGCAGCCCTGCCGCGCTGCGCCGCCTGATGATCAAGGAGATCGAAGCGGACGCCAAGACCTTTGCCGACCCGCGCCGCACGCTGATTCAAGAAGAGAAAAAAGCCGTGGCCGAAGTCAAGGTGGTGGACGAACCGGTGACGGTGGTGGTGTCTGAAAAAGGCTGGGTGCGTGCCCGCACCGGCCACGGCCACGATGCCACCAGCTTCGCCTTCAAGGCGGGCGACGGTCTGTATGGCACCTTTGAATGCCGCACAGTGGACACCTTGCTGATTTTTGGCAGCAACGGTCGCATCTACAGCGTGCCTGTGGCCACACTGCCTGGCGCACGGGGCGACGGTCAACCCGTGACCACCTTGATCGAGCTGGAACCTACCACGCAGATTGCCCACTACTTTGCAGGTCCGGCCAACGCCACGCTGCTGCTCAGCAGCTCAGGCGGTTACGGCTTCATGGCCTCGGTCGAGAACATGGTCTCGCGCAACAAGGCCGGCAAAGCCTTCATCAGTCTGGGTGATGGCGAAACCGTTTGCGCCCCAAGCCATGTCAGCGGCTCCAGCGCCACCGTGCCTGCCGACAAACAAGCCATGGCAGCGGCGTCCAGCGTCTGCTGTGCCAGCGCGGGTGGCCGCGTGCTGACGTTTGAAATCAGCGAACTCAAGACGATGGAAAAAGGCGGCCGGGGCTTGATGCTTATTGACCTGGAAGCCAAAGACACCCTGGCAGGCGCCGCGGCCTACACCCGCAGCGTGAAGATCGCCGGCATTGGCCGAGGCGGCAAAGAGCGTGAAGAAACCCTTGAAATCCGCAGCCTGAACAACGCCAAAGCCGCGCGGGCCAAGAAGGGGCGCGTGGCGGACTTGGGGTTCAAGCCGAATCGGGTGACGCGGGTGGAGTGATTGATGCGGACCCAAGGCGGAGGTCTTAGACGTCAGATTAAGTCATGGACCCCCGATCAAGTCGGGGGTGACAAACTTCACATTGCGATGACGAGCTTTGAGCTTTGAGCTTTGAGCTTTGAGGTTGGGGTGTCTATCGTTGACGTTCCGGTGACGAGCTTTGATGTTGTGGTGAAGGGCCTTGATGGCGGAAGTGACGGGCGTTGATTTGAACGCCTGAATCCCTCATCTGGCCAGTGGCGCGTGCCGATGGCAGCTGACCAGGTGGTCGTTGACCATGCCTGATGCTTGCATGAAGGCATAGCAAATGGTGGTGCCGACGAATTTGAAGCCGGCCTTTTTCAGGGCTTTGCTCATGGTGTCGGACTCGGTGGTTTGGGCGGGCACTTCGGCCATGCTTTTGCGTCGGTGTTGTAAGGGCTCGCCACCGACAAATTGCCAGACGAACTGGCCAAAGTTTTGGCCCTTGGATTGCAGGGCGAGATAGGCTTGGGCGTTGCCGATGGTGGCGGCGACCTTGAGACGGTTGCGCACGATGCCCGGATCGGCCAGCAATTCGGCCACTTTGGTGGCGTCATAGCGGGCTATTTTTTCGGGGTCAAACTGGTCAAAGGCGGCGCGGTAGGTTTCGCGTTTTTTCAGCACCGTGGACCACGACAGCCCGGCTTGTGCGCCCTCCAGGTTGATCAACTCGAACAGGGCGCGATCGTCACGCTGGGGCACGCCCCATTCGGTGTCGTGGTAATGGCGGTACAGGTCAAAGCCTTCGCACCAGGGGCAACGCTGCATACAACTCCTTTGGAAGTTGGCCAGTGTAGCGAAGGTGCCGTCACACCCGTCAGGCCGCAGATGCGGATGCAGGTATGGATGCGGGTGCTTGGCGTGCCCAATCAGATGATGAATTTACCGACTTCACGCCTTGTGGTGTCGGCGACATGCGAGAGCTCGATCACGGTGGCCGTGATTTCTTCCGCCGCATCGGCATTGTTGGCTGCGATCTGGTTGAGGTTGGAGATGTTGGCGTTGATCTCTTCCACCGCGGCACTTTGCTGTTCCATGGCGACTGATATGCGCTGCAGCATGCCATCGGTGACCTGCGCGCTGGCTTCGATTTGCCCCATGTCTCTGGCGACTTCTTGCACGGTACTCACAGCCCGCTTGGCTTCGGTGACAGCTTGCTGCACCAGCAAGGTGATTTCTTGGGTGCTTTGGGCGCTGCTTTCAGCCAGTTTTCCGACCTCTTCGGCCACCACAGAAAACCCTTTGCCGTGTTCTCCGGCACGCGCCGCTTCGATGGCCGCATTGAGGGACAGCAAATTGGTTTTGTTGGCAATGCCTTCGATGACTTCGGTAATTTTGTTGATCTTCTCGGAGTTCGTTGCGATGTTGTTGACGACTTCGATCATGGTCTCCATCTTGCCCCGGCCATTTTGAACAATGCTCACAGCTTCGCGTGATTTTTGGCTGGCGCTTTCGGTGCTCCGACTGACATCGATGACCGATGTCGATGTTTGGTTGACCGCGGCGGCCACTTGGCTCATGGCGTGTTTTTGGTTTTGCACGCCATCCGAGATTTGACCAATCGCAGTGGTGAACTGATTGGCCGCTGTGGCCACTTGCATGGTGTTTTGATTGATCACGCCCATGGTGTTGCTCAGGGCCTGCAGTGAGCTGTTCAGGTTGTCCTTGAGTTGTGCCAGTTCGCCTCGGCCTTGCGCATGCACGCGGCCTGTCAGGTCGCCTTGCGCCACGCCGTTCATGACCTGGCCCACATCCCCGAGCATGGTGTTCAGGGCCGCCATGGCTTGTGTCGCGTTGTCCATGGCCTGTTTGAATTCACCTTTGACCTGCACGTTCACTTGGGCGTCAAACTGCCCGTTGTAGAGCGCTTGCATCACGGCATTGAGTCCGTCCATGGTGGCTTTGACGCTGTTGACGCTGGCGTTGACCGCGTCCTTCATGGCCTTCAGGTCGCCTTGGAGCTGGACGTCTACGCGTTGGCTGAAATCGCCTTCTGCGATGGCGGTGACCACGGCATTGACCTGGTACATGGCTTGTTGCTGAGCATCCAGCATGCCGTTGAAAGCGCTGGCCATCTCCCCGATTTCGTCTTGGCTTGTGACCTTCGCACGCTTGCTGAAATCGCTGGTGACCTGGATCTCGGCCATGGTGGCCTGCATTCGCCGCACAGGGGCCACAATGGCCCGCGCCACCAAGTAGCTGATCAGGATGCCTGCGATCAAGCCGGTAATGGCAGAAACAATGACGATGTTGTAGGAGCTGGTGGAGGCCTCGACGATTTTTTCTGCCATGTCGTTGGCTTCGTCTACTTGCACCTTGTTGAATTCATTCAGCTGCACATCCAGTTCGGCGCTTTTCTGGTCGAACTCTTCCATCAATTCATTGCCTGCATCCATGCCCTTGCGGATGTAGGTGCGGGCCATTTTCTTGCCCAGTGCATGAAAGTCAGAAAACTGGCTCTGCAGCGCTTCCATCTTTTTCAGGGCAACGGTGTCATTCTCGTTGCGGAACATGGTTTTGAACTTCTCTGCGTTGTCATGGAAGTCCTGCGCGTTCTTGTCCGCTTCATCGAACCCCTCAGTGTGGTGGCTGACGGCCACATCGGTGAGGAACTGCCCTACCTGGGAGACGTCCAGCATCATGCGTTCAGCGATCAGCACAAACGGCAGACTTTCATTTTTGATTTGGCGTGCGCTGGCGAGCGTCTGGCTTTGGTAAGAAAGAATGACACTCAACGCCACCAAAAAGACGCTGATGACCAAACCAAAGCCAAAGGTCAGGCGGGTACCAATTTTGAGCTTGCTGAGCATGACGGTTTCTTTCGGGAATTTTTTGAATTTTAAAATTCAAATAAAAATGATTTTTTGAGGTATTTGATATCTATAGTGATATTTTCTTCAAATATGAATATATCACCCAATACAAGCAGGGTCTTTGGCTTGAACTGTTCGATTGCTTGTGTTGTTGATTTTGGCTTTTTGGCTTGTGCGTGTGAATCGGCGCATTTTGGATAATGCGCGTGAATGGATTCTGTTTCAGAGTCATGCCCACGCGCAAGGAAAGCCATGGCCCTGGTCGATCATCTGAAGTCTCTGCGCGCAGCGTGCGCAGTGTCCTTGACCGGCAGCAGCATCGGCGCAGCGCAGGCGCTGCATGTGTCGCAGTCGTCGGTCACGCGGGCTGTTCAGTCGCTTGAAGACGTTTTGCAGCAGGCGGTGTTTGACCGGTCAGCCCAGGGCATGCGGGTCACGCCGCCATGGGCCGAGCTGCTGCAGCGCTGCGTTCGCGCTTTTCAATATCTGGCCATTGCACCGGCCTCAAAAGTGGGCTTGGCCGAGGGGCCGGGCTGGATGACTTGTCGGTTTGCCTCGGGCGTGGGCTTGCGGCATTTGCGGGTGCTCTTGTCACTGGCGGTCACGGGTTCCGAGACGGTGACCGCCGGGCAGTTGGGTGTGAGCCAGTCGGCGGTTCACCAGAGTCTGGTGCAGGCGGAGCATTTCAGTGGCAAAAAACTGTTCACCCGCAGTCGCCAGCATGGCTTGCGCGTGACGGAGTTAGGTGCCCAGGTGGTCCATGGCTGCAAGCTGTTTGACGCTGAACTGGCGCAAGCTGACGAGGTGTTGGCCGCCTTGTCTGGCCAAGTGGCGGGGCGGCTGGCCATTGGCACCTTGCCGTTTTCTGTGGGGCCTTTGTTGCCGGTGGCGGTCAACCGTGTCATGCAGGACTTGCCGGGTTTGCAGGTCACGGTGGTGGACGGCACCTACGATGCGTTGATTGCCAAACTGCGCGATGCTGAGATTGATTTGATCGTGGGCGCGTTGCGACCAGAGTTTGCTGTTCAGGGCCTGATGCAGGAAACCCTGTTTGTCGATGGTCTGGCGGTGGTCGTGCGGGCGGGTCACCCTTTGGCTTTGCGTCAGCAGTTGTCGTGGCAACACTTGGCCGAGGCGCAATGGATCATGCCCATGCCCAACACACCGGCGCAGACGGTGTTTGAGCGCACTTTGGCGCAGGGTGGTTTGCCATTACCTGCAACCCAGTTGAGGGTCAACAGCGCATTGATGATGCAGTCTTTGTTGATGCAAAGTGACCGTCTGGCCATGATGTCACCGCGTCAGATTCAAAGCGAAATTCAAGCGGGTTTGCTGGTGGTTTTGCCCTTGTCTGTGCCCCATGCAGTCCGCACCATCGGCCTCATCCGCCGCTCGGGCATTTTGCTGACACCGGGCATGCAGGCTTTGCTGGAGGCCTGTCGCCGGGTGGCCTACGAGATGGTCGGTGAAAACCCTTTAAATAAGCCAGACGCATAGCCGTTTCCTGAATAGCATTGGACGCCTGTGGGCGCGTGCCCAATCATGGGCAACAGCTTATTCCACAGGAGATACACATGAAAAAACGCTTGATGTTGGGTTCGATCGCGGGTCTGGCGCTGAGTGCCGTGACAGGCTTGGTGCAGGCGCAGGACAACACTTTCAAGATCGGTCTGGTCTTGCCCATGTCCGGGCCATTTGCCTCTACGGGCAAGCAAATGGAGTTGGCCGTGCGTTTGTACATGGCGCAGCACGGCGACACGGTGGCTGGCCGTAAGGTGGTGTTGATCGTCAAGGACGACACAGGCGCACCGGATGTGACCAAGCGCATTGCGCAGGAACTGGTCATCAACGACAAGGTGCAAGTGCTGGCTGGTTTTGGTTTGACGCCTTTGGCCATGGCCACGGCGCCTGTGGCCACGCAGTCCAAAACACCGCTGGTGGTCATGGCCGCTGCCACGTCCATCATCACCGAGGCATCGCCTTTTATTGTGCGCACCAGCTTCACGGTGCCCCAGGTGGTGACCACGCTGGCCGATTGGGCCACCAAGAACAACATCAAGAAAGTCGTCAGTTTGGTGACCGACTATGCGCCGGGCATTGACTCTGAAAAGTACTTCAACCAGCGCTTCATCAACAACGGCGGTGTGGTGATTGAAACCTTGCGTGTGCCTTTGCGCAGCCCGGATTTCGCGCCGTTCTTGCAAAAGGTGCGCGATGCCAAGCCCGATGCCTTGTTTACCTTTGTGCCCGCGGGTGTGGGTTCGGCTTTGATGAAGCAGTTTGCCGAGCGAGGCCTGGACAAGGCTGGCATTCGCCTGATTGCCGAAGGCAGCGTGACCGATGACGACATCTTGAACAACATGGGCGATGTGGCCGTGGGCGTGGTGACTGCGCACCATTACTCAGCCTCGCACAAATCGGCTTTGAACAAGAAGTTTGTCGAGGCTTTTGGCAAGGCCAACAACGGTCTGCGTCCGAACTTCATGGCGGTCGGCGCTTATGACGGCATGCGCGTGATTTATGAAGCCGCCAAAACCACCAAAGGCGCTGGCGGTGAAGCGCTGCTCAATGCCATGAAAGGGCAAGCGTTCGAGAGCCCACGCGGCCCGATCTACATTGACAACCAGACCCGTGACGTGGTTCACAACATGTATGTGCGCCGTGTCGAGCGTGTGGGTGGTCAGTTGTGGAATCAGGAAATTGAAACCGTGACCGACGTGAAAGACATTGGCAAAACGCGCTGACCATCGACCTATGAACGCTTTGCCATTGCTCTTGGTGCCGGGTTTGATGTGCGACCACGCCGTGTGGACGCCCTTGTTTCCGTGCTTGGGTGCCGATCGTGTTTGCACCGTGGTGGACCATGCCGATGCGGATTCTTTGCCGCAGATGGCCCACCAGTTGCTCGCTTCGGCCCCCGCGCAGTTTTTGCTGGCGGGCCATTCCATGGGGGCGCGCGTCGCGCTGGAAGTGCTCAGGTTAGCGCCTGAGCGCGTTCGGGGCCTTGCCTTGATGGACACGGGCTTTTTGCCCAAACCTGAAGGTCAAGCCGGAGACGACGAGGCCGCCAAGCGCATGGCCTTGTTGCATATCGCCCAATCACAAGGTGTTCGTGCCATGGCGCAGCAATGGGTGCGCGGCATGGTGCACCCCGACTTCTTGGGCGATGCCGAACTGATCGAGCGCGTTCTGGCCATGTTTGAGCGCAAGAGTGCAGACACCTTTGAGCGACAGATTCGCGCTTTGCTGACGCGGCCCGATGGCTCGGACGTATTGCGCAGCCTGCAGGTGCCTACGCTGTTGATGTGCGGTGCCCAGGACGCTTGGTCGCCGCCCGCCCAGCACGAAGCCATGCAGGCCATCATGCCTCCCGCGTTGGTGCAGCTCGACTTGATCGAGCACGCCGGACACATGGCGCCCATGGAGCGGCCTGCCGAGGTGGCCGCTTCGCTTTTGGGCTGGCTGACGCGCTGCGATCGTTTTGCACCTGAAGCCGGGGAGCCTTGACGTGGATGCCTTGGCGTTGTTGCAAGCTGAGAGCCAGTGCCGCCACCTCATCATCGCCGCAGCCGAGGCGGTAGACGGTCAGCAATATGAAGCCTTTGTTGATTGCTTCACCGAAGACGCTGTGTTGCAGCGCCCGGGCGGTGCGCGATTGGCCGGACGCGCCGCCATTTTGGCCTCATACGCCCTGAAAAGTCCGGACCGTCTGACGCAGCATTTGCTGTGCAACCACCGCGTCGTGGTGGACCCTTCTGGCTGGGCCGAGTCGTCTTGCAAAGTGCTGCTTTACGTCAGCGACAGACGCCGTGAGCCTGCGCCTGAGGGCCGATTGGCTGACGTCAAGCACCATGTGGGTGAGTTCCGGGACCGCTTGATCCTCACGTCCGATGGTTGGCGCATTCAAAATCGCAAAGCCTGGTTCGAGTTGCAGGTGGACGCGCGAGCTGGGTCACCAGCGGCCTGATGCGCCGCCGCCGCCAAACCCGCCACCACCGCCTTTGAAACCACCACCCGGCCCGCCACCGGGACCACCCCGCCCACCCAAGCGGGCTCGCAGCAGGGCGGCAATGCCAATCCAGGTGGTCAACAAGGTGATGCCACCTGCGATCAGCGCCAAAGACAGCAGGCCGATCATGAACCAGGTCACCGCGCCGACGATGGCGGCGGTCATGACCGAGCCAGCAAATCGTCCCAGCACAGCCCTCAAGACAAAGCCCAGCAAAGCGCCTGCCACGATGATCCAGGTGATGTCGTTCAGCGGGTCTGTCGATGGGCCGACCACAGGCGCGGGCAGCGGTTCGCCATCAATGACACCCATCATGCGTTGCACACCTGCCGAAATGCCGCCTGCGAAGTCTTGCTGCCGAAACTTGGGTGTGATGACTTCGTCGATGATCCGTTTGCTGGTGGCATCGTTCAGCGCACCTTCGAGCCCGTAACCCACTTCGATGCGCAGGGTGCGGTCGTTCTTGGCGACCACCAAAATTGCGCCATCGTCTATTTTTTTTCGGCCCAGCTGCCATTGCTCTGCCACGCGCAATGCATATTGCTCGATGGTTTCGGGCTGGGTGGTCGGTATCAGCAAAACGGCCAGTTGGCTGCCTTTGCGTGCCTCAAATGTGGCCAAGGCTTGTTCAATTTTGTCTTGCTGTTCCGATGTGAGCGTGTTGGTTTGGTCAATGACATGGCCAGCCAAAGGGGGCACGGGCACTTGTTGTGCGGCAGCTTGCACTTTTTGTCCCACTTGGGCGCTGCAAAGCGGCCCACCCACGACTGCGCTGAGCAAAAAAAAGCCGGTCATGGCCCGTCGCCAAGAGCTCACTTTGAATCACCGGCGTTGGGTGCCTGTGGTGTGGTTGCGGGCCCCAAATTGACGCTCGGTGGTTTGGCAATGGCTTGCTCGTTTTCTACCGAGAAGTTGGGTTTTTCTTTGTAGCCGAGTGCCCAGGCGGTCAGGTTGGAGGGGAATGAATGCACCGTCACGTTGTAGTCCTGTACGGATTTGATGTAACGGTTGCGGGCCACTGCGATGCGGTTTTCTGTGCCTTCGAGTTGGGCTTGCAGTTCAATAAAGCCCTGATTTGCAAGCAGCGTGGGGTAGTTTTCGGCCACCACCAGCAAGCGCGACAGGCTGCCAGACAGTTCTTTTTGGGCCTGCTGGAATTTCTGGAATGCCTGTGGATCGTTGACCAGTTCGGGCGAGGCCTGAATGGATGTGGCTTTGGCGCGTGCTTCGACCACGGCTTGTAAAGTGCTTTGCTCGAAGTTGGCCTGGCCTTTGACCACATTGACCAAATTCGGGATCAGGTCAGCCCGCCGTTGGTATTGGCTGAGCACCTCAGACCAGCTGGCTTTGACCTGCTCGTTGCCGCTTTGAAACTGGTTGTAGCCGCAGCCTGACAGGCCCAATGTGGCGGCCATCAGGAGCAGCGCGCTCCATCGGTGAAATACAGATGTCATGGCGGACCTCGAACGGTGGGACGGTGGGGTTTTGGTTTTGGTTTTTGTTCGTCAGCTTAGGTGGCTGAACTTGGGCTCACCGTGCGTTCTTCAACACAACTGCTTGCGCACCGGGCGAGGCCGCTCGCTTGTGCTGCCGTCGTGTGTGCATTGCTCAACAGACGTGAGCGCCTGAAAAAACGACAGTGACTGTGGGGTGGGTATCGGTTACCCGCTCTGGGGGCGGTGCATGCATGCGCCGCACTCACCCTGTCATGCAGCGTTACTGCTGCTTATTCATTGGAGATCACACCATGAGCAACCTTGCCCGATTCAATCCTTTCAGCGAACTGCGAGAACCTTTCAGCGACGATTTCTTCAAAGGCTTTGCCTTGCGCCCCGTTTACCGCCTGATGGAAGGCGAACCCCAAATGCGTCTGGACCTGTCGGAGGATGACAAAAATTTTTTCGTCAAGGCCGAGATTCCTGGTGTGAAAAAAGAAGACATCAAGGTGTCGGTGGACGGCAACCAAGTGTGCGTGAGTGCCGAAGTGAAAAAGGAAAAGGAAGAGAAAGAAGGGGCCAAGTTCATCCGCAGTGAGCGCTATTACGGCAGCGTCTCGCGCAGCTTCACGCTGGATGAGGGGGTGGACCAAGCAGCGTCTTCTGCCAAATACGAAGACGGTGTTTTGCAATTGACCTTGCCCAAAAAACCCAACGGTCAAAGCCGCATGCTCAAAATTGCCTGACACCCCCGATCGGGCGCAGGCTGTTTGTTATCAAGATGGCTGGGCTGCGCTTGATGGCGCATGCCGCGCGTGTGTCAGCGCGGCAGCGTCATCAAGGGAATGTCTTTGGCCAATGCCAATTTGTCGAGCTGCGCGCGAGTCTGGTTGGCCAGGAAAGCCTCGAGGGCGTGGCGCGTGGCGGGCTTGAACAGGTCTTTGACCGGGTGTGCCAGCTTGATGCCAGCTGCCTCGCACAGGCTGACGGCAAAGTGCGGTTCCAGTGCAGCCAAGGCCACGCGGCCGTTTTTGCAGGCGTAGATGCGGTAGCCCGCGTGCGCACCACCCACTGCACCCTCGGGTGTGGTCATGCGCAGCTGGCGGGGCAGGGCGAGCCAGGCGGCAGCGTCAGACAATGCCACTTCATGGCGAGAGCCTTTGCCTGTGGTCTTGAGCCCGATCAGGGCCTTGAGTGCCGCCTCACTGGCCATGATTGCGCCGCCCATGTCGGCAAACAGGCTGGGGGGCAGGTCCATGCCATTGACCAGGCCGACTTCGGCTTGGTACGTCAAATCGTGGCCCGGAATCTCGGCCAGCGGGCCGGGGGCGCCGACCACTTCAATCAGGCTGAGCGTGGGGTATTGCCTGTGCAAGGTCTTCCAACTCAGGCCCAGTTTGGTGAGGGCCGAGGGGCGAAACGAGGTCAGCAGCAAATCTGTTCGGGGCAGCAGTTTGTGCAGCGCGGCTTGACCGGCAGCGGTTTTGAGATCGAGTGTTTTTTGCTTGACGCCTGTGTGCAACAGCTCGTAGCCGCTGGCCGTGTAGTGCTGCATCGGGTCGCCAGAGGGCGGGTTGATCTTGGTGCAACTCGCGCCCATTTGGGCCAGGCGCATCAGTGCAGCAGGGCCCGGCAGGTTGAGGGCAAGGCTCAGGATGCGCGTACCGCGCAGGGGTTTGTTTGTGCTCATGGTGCTGGGCATTGTAGGAGCGAGCCCCTGCTCACGAATGCTTGCCGGGGCAGCGCAACGCAGAGTGACACGCCAACTTTTGGCCGCAGTGACGGCCTGCTGCTAAAAATGAAAAGCCCTGGATGACGGGCTTTCAGGTGGCTTAAGCGCCAAAGTTCAACGGCAAGCCCACGTAGTTTTCAGCGATGGTGCGTGATCCCGCCTCGCTGTTGATCAGGTAGTCGAGTTCCGCGTCCTGAAACTTCTGACCCATCTCGCCGTTTTCCGGAAAGTGGTGCATCAAGCTGGTGAACCACCAGCTGAAGCGCTCGGCACGCCAGATGCGTCGCAGGCAGCGCTCTGAATAGGTGTCAATGCCTGCGTCGGTCTTGTCTTGGTAAAACTCGATGAAGGCGTTGGACAGGTATTTCACATCGGTAGCCGCCAGGTTCAGGCCTTTGGCCCCTGTGGGCGGCACGATGTGGGCGGCATCACCCGCCAAAAACATCCGGCCAAAACGCATGGGCTCGGTCACAAAGCTGCGCAGCGGCGCAATGCTTTTCTCGATGCTGGGGCCCGTCACCAAGTGCTCGCAGGCTTCGGGGTCGAGGCGGTTGCGCAATTCGGCCCAGAAAGCGTCGTCAGACCATTGCTCGACCTTGTCGGTCAGTGGCACTTGCAGGTAATAGCGGCTGCGCGTGGCGCTGCGCTGCGAGCACAGGGCAAAGCCTCGGGTGCTGTTGGCGTAAATCAGTTCGTGGTGCACAGGCGGTGTGTCTGACAAGACGCCCAACCAACCGAAGGGGTAGACCTTTTCGAATTCCTTGATCGATCCCTTGGGCACGCTGGCGCGGCACACACCATGGAAACCGTCACAACCGGCAATGAAATCGCATTCGATGGTGTGCAGGTGGCCATTTTTTTCGTAAGTCACGCGGGGTTTTGCGCTGTCGAATTCGTGCACCTGGACGTTTTCGGCTTCGTAGACCGTGGGCAAACCTGCCGCTTGGCGAGCGTGCATCAAGTCACGGGTCACTTCGGTCTGACCATAGACCATGACGTTTTTGCCGCCTGTGAGCTTGTTCATGTCGATGCGGTGGCGTGCACCCTTGAACAGCAAGTCAAAGCCCCCGTGGAGCAGGCCTTCTTGATGCATGCGTTGGCCGACACCGGCTTCATCCAGCAGGTCCATGCTGACCTGCTCCAGCACGCCTGCACGAATGCGCGAAAGCACGTAATCGCCACTTTGGCGCTCAATGATGACGGCATCGATGCCCGCTTTGTGAAGCAATTGGCCCAGTAGCAGGCCAGAGGGGCCAGCGCCAACGATGGCGACTTGGGTGCGGGTGGTGCTCATGGGGGTCTCCTGGTGTTGGTCAAGGCAATGCCCGCAAGCTTAGGCGGCCTGTCGGTTTTAACGCCTTGCAAGTGTTCGAGTTTGCACGCTGTGTGGATGGTTTGTGCGATGATCGCGCAAATTGATGCACATCAACAGAAGCGCACAGCAAGCCATGTCGGTGGCTTCAGCATTGACGCAGATCACAGGAAAACCCCATGCCGATTGCCAAAGCAGACTACATCGAAGGCCTTGCCAAAGGGCTGGCTGTGCTCGAGGCTTTTGACACTGAACGCCAGCGGCTGAATGCGACGCTGGCCGCCCAGCGCACGGGCATCACGCGGGCGGCCGCTCGGCGGCATTTGCTCACACTGACCGAGCTGGGTTATCTGGAAACCGATGGCAGCCACTACTGGCTGTCGGCGAGGGTGCTGCGATTTGCGGGCAGCTACATGGCCACTTCGCGTTTGCCGCGCACGCTACAGCCCACGCTCAACCGTCTGGCACAGCAAACGCAGGCGGCTTTCAGCGCGGTGGTGCTGGATGGCGGCGAGGGCGTGATCGTGGCCCGCAGTGCGGGTGTGGCCGAGCCGGTGCGGCATCTGGCTTATGGCTTGCATCTGGGGGCACGCTTGCCTGCGCACGCCACGTCCACGGGGCGGGTGTTGTTGGCCAATTTGCCTCAGGCGGACTTCAATGCATGGCTCAAGGGCCGTGAATTGACCCGCATCACACCACAGACCGAAGTAGGCAAGGTCAAGTTCAAAGCGCTGATTGGACTGGTGCGGCGAGATGATCATTGCCTGGCTCGCGACGCGCATGAGCTGGGCATTCACGCACTGGCTGTACCGCTGCGCAACATGCAAGGCCAAACCTTGGCCGCGCTGAATGTGGTGGGCACCGCCGATCAGTTGTCCGATACGGCGGTCGTGCGCAAGTGGCTGCCTTTGTTGCTGGAGGCGGCACGCGAGTTGCGGCCTTTGTTGTGAAGCGACTCAAACGCCCAAGTGTTGCTCGAGCACACTGGGGTCGTTCAGCAATATTTGCGAAGCGCCTTCAAACACCACCTGGCCTTTGACCAAGATCACATTGCGGTCGGTGATCTGGGTGACATGTTTCCAGTTTTTGTCCACGATGATGGCGCTGATGCCGCTGTCTTTGATGAGACTGCAGATGCGCCAGATTTCGCGAGCGATCAGTGGGGCCAGGCCTTCAGTGGCTTCGTCGAGGATCAGCACATCGGGATTGGTCATCAGCGCCCGACCGATGGTCAGCATTTGTTGCTCGCCGCCAGAGAGTTGCTGGCCTCCATGGCCCAGGCGTTCTTGCAGGCGCGGAAAGGTCTCCAGCACGCGTTCATAGGTCCAGTCGCGCTGGCCACGGGTGCCGGGGCGGGCGGCCATTTGCAGGTTCTCGACCACGCTCAGGTTGCCAAAAATGCCTCGGCCTTCTGGCACATAAGCGATGCCCATCTGGGCCACTTCAAAAGTGGGGCGGCCGTTCATGCGCTGGCCTTTGATGTCCACCGTGCCAGTGCGTGGTGGCACGATGCCCATGATGGATTTGAGCAAGGTGCTTTTGCCCATGCCGTTGCGGCCCATCAGGCCGATGGTCTCACCGCGGCCGACCGTAAAGTTCACGCCGCGCAGGATGTGGCTGGCACCGTAATAGGTGTTCAGGTCTTGGGCGTTGATCAGGGTTTCCGGCATTTCAATGTTCCTCGCCCACTGTTTCATGGGTCTCTTCACCCAGGTACGCAGCTTGCACACCGGCATCGGCACGCACCACCGCAGGCACGTCGCTCGCAATCACTTGGCCGTTGACCATGACCGTGAGGTGGTCGGCCAGTGTGAAGATGGCGTCAATGTCGTGTTCGACCAACATCATGGCGTGGTCTTTTTTGAGGCGCAGCAGGAGTTGAACCATGCTTTCGGCCTCGGCCTGACCCATGCCGGCCAGCGGTTCGTCGAGCAGCAACACCAGAGGTTCGGTGGCCAGTGTCATGGCGATCTCAAGTTGGCGTTGCTCGCCGTGACTGGTGGCCCCCGCCATGGCATGTCGGCGGTTTTGCAGACCGGCCAGTTCAATGGCACGTTCGGCGCGCTGGTTCACGGCCGTCATCTTGGCCGCAGAGCGAAACCAGCCCAAGGGGTTGAATGGCGAGGGTTGAACCCGCGACTGTGCCGCCAGGCGCACGTTGTCCCACACACTGAAGGTGGTAAAGATGTTCGTCTTTTGATAGCTGCGGCCCAAGCGGTGACCCGAGATTTTTTCGGGTGTCCAGCCTGTGATGTTGTGGCCATCCAGTGTGATGGTGCCGCTGGTGGGCGGCAAGTCACCAGAGAGCAAGTTGGTCAGTGTTGATTTGCCTGCACCGTTGGGGCCGATGACGGCGTGAATGTGGCCCAGCCACAGGTCGAGCGAGACATCGTTGACCGCAGCAAGTCCCCCAAATCGTTTGGTCAGGCCGCGTGCGGACATCAAGCTTTGGCGTTGCATTGAATGGTCACTCATGGCCAGACTCCTTGCGTTCTGCACTGCCACCGAAGGTGCGTGAGATGACGCCCAAAATGCCTTTGGGCGCAAAAATGATCAGCCCCACAATGAACAGCCCCATCCACATTTGCCAATGTTTGCCGGTCTTGAACTCGCCCACATCGGGCAGGTCTTTGAAAATGTGCAGCAAATATTCGAAGCTCAAAGCGCCCACGATAGCGCCTGCAAAATTGCCCATGCCCCCCAAAATGACCATCATGATGGCATGTGCACTCATGTGAAAACCCATCAGCTCCGGGTTCACAAAACCGCTTTGCGCAGCCCATAAATAACCGGCCAGACCGGCCAGTGCGCCAGCCAGCGTGAACGCTGCCAGCTTGTGGCTAAAGGTGTTGAACCCGAGTGCCCGCATGCGGTGCTCGTTGACCCGGATGCCCGACAGCGCACGGCCAAAGGGGCTCCAGAGCAGGCGGCGCAAAAACCCATACACCGCCAGCAAGCAGCCCAGCGTGAAGTAATAAAACACCTGTTTGTTTTCCAGGTCAATCACACCTGCATCGGGCCGGAAATTCAGGAACAAACCGTCTGAGCCACCCAGCGCCTTGTTGTCAAAGAAGATGAAAAACACCATCTGGGCAAAGGCCATGGTGACCATGATGAAGTAAATGCCGTGCGTGCGCACCACCAAAAAGCCAATGACCAAGGCGGCCAACGCGGCCCCGCCCACCGCCAGCGGCAAGCTGGTGTACAGGCTGATGGCTTCGTTTTGTGGCGTGATGAAGGCCAGCACATAACCGGCCAAGCCAAAATAGGCCGCGTGGCCCAGCGACACCAGGCCCGTGACGCCTTGCAGCAAATCCAGGCTCATGGCAAAGATGGCCAAGATCATCATGCGCACGACCATCGCCGAGTAGAAATCAGAGCCCACAAAGGGAAAGGCGGCCAGCGCTAAAAAGCCCAAAGTCATCACCAGCTGGATGCTGCGGGGCAGGGTTTCGAGGTGAATTTGAGGCGTGCTCATGTTGTTCTTTTCGTTGTCATTGCTTGAACAGGCCTTCGGGCTTGTACAGCAGCACGGCGGCCATCAGCACGTACACCAGCATGCCCGAAGCCTGGGGCAGCAGCACTTTGCCAAAAGTGTCGACCAGGCCCACCAGCAGCGCAGCGATCAGCGCACCACGCACTGAGCCGATACCGCCAATGACCACCACCACAAAGCACATGATCAGCACTTGGCTGCCCATGTTGGGGTAGACGCTGGAAACGGGTGCGGCGATCATGCCGGCAATCGAGGCCAGGCCAATGCCTAAAGCGAACACCACCGAATGGATCAAGCGGATATTGATGCCCAGCGATTCGGTCATCTCCCGGTTGAAGGCACCTGCGCGGATCTTCATGCCTAAGCGGGTTTTGGAGATCAGCAAATACAGGCCCAAAGCCAGCACCAGGCAAACGCCCGACATGAACAAGCGGTACACCGGGTAAGACAGGTTGTCGGTCAGCGGAATGGATGCGGCCAGCAGATCGGGTACAGGCAGGCCGTGCACATCGTCGCCCCAAACCATGGAGCGCAGCTCTTCAAAAACGTAGATCAGACCGAAAGTGAGCAGCACTTGGTCAAGGTGGTCGCGTTGGTAAAAGTAACGAAACAACAGCCGCTCCAGCAACAGGCCAAAGCCCACCGACAAAGCGGTGCCCACCACAATGGCCAGCGTGAAACTGCCCAGTTGTGCCGCCAGTGACCAAGCCAGATAAGCGCCCAACATGTAAAAGCTGCCGTGCGCCAGATTGACCACGCCCATGATGCCGAAGATCAGTGTCAGGCCGGCCGCCAGCATGAACAGCAGCAGCCCGTACTGGACGCTGTTGAGCAGCTGGATCAAGAAATTCACAAAGTCCATCGGGGTCACACTTTGAAAGATGGTGGTGCAGGCATTCTAAGGGGGGCAAGCTGGGCCGAAATCAGCTGACCAAGTTCAAAAAAACCCTGCCATTTTCGATTTTTACAGGCCATGATTTGACCGGCTCGGTGGCTGGCCCACAGCTGACCGTGCCATCGCGCACATCAAAAAGTGCCTGGTGAAAAGGACATTCCACCCTGTGTCCTTCTACAAAACCATCGCAGAGTTTGGCGTTGCCGTGGCTGCACAGGTTGTTGATGGCGTAAACGCCATCCTCGAGCTTGAAGACGGCAATGTCCTCGCCCTCCGGTGCCACGGCCATGCCCGCGCCTTCAAACAAATCGGCCTCGGCGGCCACGTCAATCCAGTTGTTCATGATCAGATGGGGTAAATGATGGAGTTAGGGATCATCTCGCTGTCGAACACGCAGATGCGCTCAGCGAACTTGAAGCCTTCGGGGGTTTGTACGATGGTGTCGATGTAGCGGCCCACATTGAACACAGTGCTTTCCTTGTCGAGCTTGGTGCGAAACACCGCGTAGTTGGCTTCTGCGTGGATACGACCTTCTTCGACTTTTCGCACCATGGGCGCGCCCACCACATGCCGCTGATAGTAGGGGTCATGGAAGATCGTTTCGGTGATGCCATACACGCGGTCCTTGAGCATGCCCTTGCTGGTCAGGAACAAGGTGGCCAAAGGAAATCCGCGTTCGAAGTTTTCACGGGGCTGCAGTTTGTACACGCATTCTTCGGTAAAAAATTCAGGCCAAAGATCCCATTTTCCGCTGTCCACGGCGTTGGCGTAGTCGGCATAAAGTTGCTGGATGTCGAACCAGGTTTGCATGTCTATCAAGGTCTTGCTCATCATCAGTCCTCCATCACTTTGCGCCAGTATTCGTACATGCCCCGAATGAGGGTTTCGGTCACCATGTGGTCGGTCTCGCCCACATCGCGACCGCCCAGCTCTGCCACCGCGCGGTGCTCTGGTTTCGTCTCGAAGGCTTGTTGAGAAAACTCGATCACTTCGCCATCGTCCGCCGAAACAAAGCCCGCTGGGCCAAACAGGTTGGCCTGACGCAAGCGACGCTCGGTCATTTCCGGGGTGTCGTCTTCAAAGCCGAAGTGGGTCCAGACAAAGTCGAATGCGCCATGGCCATCGGGTTGGATGTGGCGCGTGGACACGCTGTTCACCTGCTGCTGAAAGATCACGCTGGGGAAAAGCGTCATCATCACCGCCGTGGGCATTTGCTCGCCCAGTTGCCACCAGGGCTCAGGCACGATGTCCAGAAAGCTCGGGTCATTCAGTTCCATGCTGGCTTTGAAGCTGCTGACTTGCGTGACCTGGGATTTGTCGCCTGTGGCCTGGCCACCCGTTCCGCGTGTGGAAATCATGGCCGCATGACGGTGGTGTTCGTCCATGCGCAACTCGGATTTGTTGTCGGCACGCCAGAGCCCGAAGGTCACAAACCAGGTGTGCAGCAGGCCGGGGTGATAAGGGTCTTTGATGTTTTCCTGCATCAGCTTCCAGTTGCCTGGAATGCGCTGGCGGTTGTAGCCCAGAAGCTTGAGCTGGCGACCGTTGAACAGCCTGTCAAAGTAACGCAGGATGGTCGGCCCCATGTAGTCTTCGAGAGACTCCACCGAGTGGTCAAAGGCCGCAAACACCACGCCGCTGCGGGTGGCCACTTTGAGCGAGGTCAGGCCATGGTCTTTGGGGTCAAAGTCTGCGGGCATGCCACCGTTGACTTTGCCGTCCTGACGCACGCCGCGGCGAAAGGGCACGCCCTGCAGTTTGCCGTCCAGCGCGTAGCTCCACTGGTGGTAAGGGCAGACCAGCTCCTTTTTGTTGCCGTGTCGTTCTCGGCAAAACGCCATGCCACGGTGCGCGCACACGTTCTCGACCACATGAATTTGACCGTCCTGGCTGCGCGTCATGATGACGGAGCGCTCGCCGATCACGGTGCGTTTGAAGTCACCCGGGTTGGGAATCTCGGCCTCTAGGCCCACATAGCTCCAGTGGTTTTTGTAGAAAAAACGCTCCAGCTCTTTTTTGTGGCTGTCCTTGTTGGTGTAGACGGCAAACGGGATTCGGCTTGTGCCCGCCGTTTCCCAGTGAATGGGGTGTTCCTGCATGAGGTCTCCTTGTGAAAACTTGACACGCATCATGCTCAAATCCAATAATTAAGTAAATCGGATTTATTGCATAAACAATATTTGAAAATCAAATAATATGGATGTCTCAAAGCTGGATCTGAATTTGTTGGTGGTGTTTCACCACTTGCTGCAACAAAAGCGCGTTTCTGCCGTGGCTCAAGTGCTGGGCATGAGCCAGCCAGCGGTGAGCAGTGCGCTGGGGCGCTTGCGCGTGAGTCTGGGGGATGAGCTTTTTCTGCGTACCCAAGGCGGGATGGCACCCACGCCCTATGCCTTGCAACTGGCCGAGCCTGTGGCCGTGGCTTTGGACGGTTTGCAGCAGGCCTTGAATGTGCGTGCGGCCTTTGATCCGGCCAGCAGCACGCGCAGCTTCACCATCGCCATGACCGATGTGGGTGAAATGTATTTCCTGCCGGTGCTGATCGATGCGCTGGCCCGCTCTGCTGCGGGGGTGACTTTGCAAGTGGTCAGCGTGACCCAGCCCACGCTCAAAGAGGATATGGCTGCGGGCCGAATTGATCTGGCTGTGGGCTTGTTGCCGCAATTACAGGCAGGCTTTTATCAGCAAGCGCTCTTCAAGCAAAAATACATTTGCCTGATGCGCGAGGCGCATCCGCTGGCGGGCCAGAACAGGCTCAATTTGGCCTCATTCACAGAGGCCGAGCACGTTCGCATCGTGGCGGCGGGCACAGGGCATGGCCGGGTGGATATTGCGTTAGAGCAGCAAAAACTGCGCCGACGCTTTCGCCTGACGGTTCCGCACTACGTGGCCTTGGGCGATGTGCTGAGCCATTCCAACCTGATCGCCACTGTGCCCGAGCGTTTTGCAGACCGGACATTGGCGCCCTTCGGTCTGGTCAAACGTGACTTGCCAATGGCCGTCGATGAAAGCGCGATTCACCAGTTCTGGCATGGTCGGCTGCACCGCGATCCCGGCCACCAGTGGCTGCGTCAGTTCACAGAAAAACTGTTCGGAGACAGCAAAATGCCCCATAACGAACAAGCCGTATGAGGCATTTGCAGGGCACAGCCCAGTGTCGTGTGCTTTGAGCTAAAACCCTTTGTCACTGTCTCTCGGTCCCGCGATTTGCGGTCCCGAGGCGCAGTCAATAGCCAGGGGCCTCAAGCCGTTAGCTGGCGTTTTTTACAAGCGGCAACCAGCGCCGGAGTCGGCCAGCGCCTTGGCCGCGACACCAATCACCTTGTTTTCTTTGTTGGAGACTTCACGCAGATAGATGTCTTGCACCGGGTTGTGAGATTTGCTCATGGTCCACTTGCCACGCGGGCTGTCGATCACGGCGACTTCCATGGCCTTGATCATGGCGGCCTTTTTACTCACATCGCCTTGCACGGCGTTGGCCCCTTGCACCAGCAGCAAGCCCGTGTCGTAGCCTTGCACGGCGTACACATCGGGTTGCATCTTGAAGGTCTTGGCGTAGTTCAGGCGGAATTCCTTGTTGCGCTTGGTTTCGATGCCATCGCCGTAGTGCAGGGTGGTCAGCACACCGTCTGCAGCAGGGCCTGCGGCTTCCAGCACGCCTTCGGTCAAAAAGCCGGAGCCATACAAAGGAATCTTGCCCTTGAGACCTGCGGCTGCGTAGTCACGCAAGAACTTGGCTGCGCCGCCACCGGCAAAGAAGCAGGCCACGGCGTCGGGCTTGAGGGCGGCGATTTCGGTCAGCAGGGCCTGGAACTCGACGTTGGGGAAGGGCAGACCCAGCTCTTTGACGATGGTGCCACCCGCCTTGGTGTAACTTTCTTTGAAACCCTCGAAGGCTTCGTCGCCAGCGGCGTATTTCCAGGTGATCCAAACCGCCTTTTTATGGCCGCGCTTGACCATGGCCTCGCCCAGCGCCATGGTGGGCTGGCTGTTCGAGAAGCTGGTGCGGAAGACGTTGGGTGCGCACTGGGCACGGGTGGCGATGTGCACGCCGGCATTGGGGATCAGGCTGATCACGCCACTTTCGCGGGCCACGCGGTGAATGCCCATTTGCACGCCCGAGTGCACGGTGCCAATCAGCACATCCACTTTGTCGCGTTGCACCAGTTTGTTGGCGTTTTCGATGGCTTTGGACGGCTCGGACTCGTCGTCCACCTTGAACCACTCAATCTCGCGGCCGCCCAACTTGCCGCCTTGCTCGTTGATGGCCATGCGCACGCCGTTTTCAATGGCCACGCCCAATTGGGCAAAGGTGCCGGTGTAAGGCAGGATGAAACCGACGCGGATTTTGCCGGTCTGCGCCATGGCGCTTTGGGGGACCAACAGGCTGGTCGATGTGGTGCCCAGCAGGGCGGCACCTTGGGTCAAAAGCTGGCGGCGTGAGGTCATGTGTGTTCCCGGTCTTTAAAGTTGTGCATGGGCTCTTGATGAGCACTTTCAGATTATGGGTCAGGGCGCAGGGCGTCAGACCTAGGGAAATCATGGGGTCATGAAGCCCTTAGAAAAACCAACCAGGCTTGGGTCAGTGCACGCGTTTGATGCCTTTGAACTTGACCACCTGGTCTGACACCAGGGTGTTTACGTGCTCTGCGTTGTCGCGCAAAAAGGCTTTGCCGTCTGCGCCTTTCGGTGCCTGCTCGTCAAACGCATCTGCTGGCCAAACACGCTGCGTGTGCCCATGCCGTGCGGTTGCCTTTTTGCACAGCCGTCGTGTCAAGGTGGCGCATTCAGGTGATCCGATCCAGACGCCGCGTGACGAGCAGCAGGGCCAGCAAGAGCGCTGCCACCGATGGCATCACCCAGCTCAGGCCAACCCAGGTGGCCAGCAGGCCCATGCTGGCCGGTAGCAAGGAGCCCCCGGCGTAGGCGAACACCATCTGCCGCCCCACGAGGGTGCGGGCCATCTCAGCGGGAAACCGGACGGCGGTTTCGTGCATCAGCGACGGAAAAATCGGCGCACAGCCCAGCCCCATGAGGGCCAGCCCGGCGATGCCGTAAAGCCCTGGCAGTGGCAGTGCCATCAGACTGGCGCCTGCCAGCGCCAGGCCCAACCCGGCCTGCACCCACTGCCGGTTGTTCATGCGGTGGGCAACCAAGCCCACGCCAAAGCGACCCAGTGTGATGGCTGCGAAATAAAGCGACAGCCCGGCACTGGCCCGGGCCAGGCCCATGCCCCGCTCTTGCACCAAAACGCTGACCGCCCAAAGTCCGGCTCCGGCTTCGGCGCCCACGTACAACAAAAAACACAGCGGCGCCAGCCAGGCCGCATGAGGGTGCTGACGGGTGAGGGGCAGGTGTTTGGCGGCTGGTGCTGCGGGCGTGACCCGTTGGAGTTTTGGTAAAGGGCGGCGCCACCAGGGCAGACACAGCCACAGCACGCTGGCAATCGCCAGTTGAGTCCAGCCCAGGGTGATCACGCCTGCCGACCATTGGCCGGTTTGCGCCATCACGGCCCCCATCACCAGGGGCCCGGTGGATGCCCCCACACCCCAGAAACCGTGCAACCAATTCATGTGGCGCGAACTGTAGTGCTCGGCCACAAAGTGGTTGATGCTCGCGTCCACGGCCCCTGCGCCCAGCCCCAAGGGCACCGCCAAGGCCAGCAACCAGCCAAAAGAAGGGGCATGTGCAAAGCCCAGCAAGGCCAGCGCAGTCATCAGGCCACTGGTCGCCACAATCGGCCCCGTGCCCCAGTGCCGTGTCAGTGTGGCTGCGCTGAGGCTGCTGATCGCAGAGCACACAGTCATGGTCACACTCATCAGGCCTACTGCGGCCAGAGGCTGCTGCATGTCCATGCGGATGGCGGGCCATGCGGCCCCCAAAATGCCATCGGGCAGCCCCAAGCTGATGAAACACAGGTAAATCAGCAGCAGCAAACCGATGTGCTGCGGGAGTCGCCTCACGCCAGAACCCGCCCCGGGTTGAGCAGGTTTTGCGGGTCCAAGGCTTTTTTCACGGCCCGCATCATGGCCAGTGCCGTCGGGTCTTTGTAGAGCGGCAGTTTGCCGACTTTGAGTTCGCCCACGCCGTGTTCGGCGCTGATCGAGCCGTCGAACTTGGTGACCTGGTCAAACACCAGGGTGTTCACCCGTTCCTCGTTCTCACGCAAAAAGGTTTGGCCATCCACGCCCTCAGGGGCTTGCACGTTGTAGTGCAGATTGCCGTCACCCAAGTGGCCAAAGTCGACCATGCGCACACCGGGCACCTCGCGGGCCAACAGAGCGTCGGTCTCGGCCACAAAGGCCGGGATGCGCGAGACCGGAATGCTGATGTCGTGCTTGATGTTCAGGCCCTCTTGGGCCTGAGCCAGGGTGATGCTTTCGCGGATGTGCCACAGGCCCCGCGCTTGAGTCAGGTTTTCGGCCACCACGGCGTCGGACGCATAGCCTTGTTCCATGGCCGCTTCGAGCAGGGCTTCAAACTGGCTGCGGGCATGTTGTTCGTTTTCGCTGTCAGAGTTTTCGAGCAAGACGCACCAAGGGGTGTCTTTCCACAGCGGCACGCGCAGTTGGGGATAGTGCTTGTCGACCAAGCCCAATGCGAACTGGCCCATGACCTCAAAGCCCGTGAGGCCAGGCCCCAGGCGTTGGTGGGCCAAGCCCAGCAGTTGCACAGCCGCTTGCATGCTGGGCACGGCGGCCCAGGCGGTCAGCTGCGCAGCGGGCTGGGGGTACAGCTTCATGGTCGCGGCGGTGATGATGCCCAGCGTGCCTTCGCTGCCGATCATCAGGTTGCGCAGGTCATAACCCGTGTTGTCTTTGCGCAGGCCACTCAGGCCGTGCCAGACCTCGCCCTGGGCGGTCACGACTTCGAGGCCCAGACACAGCTCGCGGGTGTTGCCATAGCGCACGACCTGCGTGCCGCCCGCGTTGGTGCCCAAGTTGCCGCCGATGGTGCAGCTGCCTTCGGCGCCCAAGCTCAAGGGGAATAAAAAACCAGCCTTATCGGCGGCGGTTTGCAGGTTTTGCAGCACGCAACCGGCCTCAACCGTGATGGTCAGGTTGGCCGGGTCGATGGCACGCACCGCGTTCATGCGTGTCATGCTCATCACGATTTGCGTGCCCGAACCGTTGGGCACGCCGCCCACCACCAAGCCGGTGTTGCCGCCTTGGGGCACGATGGGGGTGCTTGTCGCTGCACAGGCCTTGACCACGGCAGCCACTTGGGCCGTGTTGTCCGGGCGCACCACGGCCAGGGCGCGGCCCCGCACGCGCTTGCGCCAGTCTTGTTCCCAGGGGCTCAGGTCGGTGGCCGGGTCGTCGTGGGTGAGGACGTTGGCGTCACCACAAATTTGGCGCAGCTGTTCAATCAAAGGCTGGGTCATGGTGTTCAGTCTCGGGGCACAGGCACAAAGTTGCCCGTGGCCTTGGCGGCTTTGAAGCGGATGCGCACATGCAAAGCGCAAGCCACAAACAAGGTGGTGCACAACAGGGTTTGCAAGCCTGCCAGCGCGTTGGAGGGCCAGGCATCACCCCAGGCCCGAACCACGCCCTCTATAAAGTACAGCCAGACCAACATGCTGACCCAGCGGTAGGTGTACATGCGGTTTTTGAGCAAGCCGGACAGCGGAATGCACAAAGGCAAGACCTTGATGGCCCACCAAGAGCCGCCCGGCCGCAAGGGGGCCAGCCAAAGCTCCCAGGCCAAGCCCAAAAGAATGAGACCGAGCAGACTGCCGACGGCCATCCAGCGCGTGAAATCGACGCCGACGGGTGTGTTTTCTGTGTGTGTGTTCATTGCGGTGGCATCATACCGGGCATGCAATCTTCCCTGTCCAAGACCACTTTGCGCGCCCAAGTCGCTGTTTGGTGGCAAGAACTGTCTGTTTTTCCGTGGCGTCAGATGGCCGGTGTTTTGGCCGAACGCTTTCGCGATGCCCGATTGGGCGTGAGCGCCAGTTCGCTCACCTTCACCACCGTGCTGGCTTTGGTGCCTTTGTTTGCGGTGGGTTTGGCCGTGTTTGCGGCGTTCCCGGTGTTTGGCAAGTTTCAAGACACGATCCAACGCTGGCTGATTGAGAGCCTGGTGCCCGAGAGCATTGCTCGCCAAGTGCTGAGCTACCTCACGCAGTTTTCGCGCAAAGCCAGCCGTTTGGGCTCGGCAGGCCTGGTGGCGGTGTTGTTGTCAGCGGTGTTTTTGATGGTGACGATCGAGCGCACTTTGGGCCAGATCTGGCGCTTGCGCCGTCAGCGGCCTTTGCCGCAAAGGGTGCTGCTGTATTGGTCGGCCATCACCTTGGGGCCTTTGCTTTTGGGTGGGAGCTTGGCCATCACCTCTTATGTGGTGACCGCTTCGCGCGATGTGGTGGATGTGCTGCCGGGCTCCGTCCGCTGGTTGCTCGACAGTTTTGAATTTTTGTTGCTGACCGCTTGCGTGAGTGGCTTGTACTTTTATGTGCCTTACACCCGTGTGCGTTGGCGTCATGCCATCACGGCCGGATTTTTGGTGGCGGGCGGGCTGGAGCTGGCTAAAAAGTTGCTGGCTATTTACCTTTTGCAGGTGCCCACTTACTCGGTCATTTATGGCGCGTTTGCAGCGTTGCCGATTTTGCTCGTCTGGATTTATGTGACCTGGCTGATTGTGCTGCTGGGGGCGGTGCTCGCTTCCAGTCTGCCCGAGCTGGGCCGGCAAGCCTGGCGCAAGCCGGAAGGCGCGGGTTGGGGCTTTCGGTTGGCTTTGGAGATCTTGGCCGAGCTGAATGCAGCCAAAGCCTCTGCGCATCGCGGCTTCAGCACCGATGATCTGGCTGAGCGCTTGCGTGTGGAGCCGAGCGAGCTCAGGCAAGTGCTGGAGGTGTTGCAAAGTTTGGACTGGGTTGGCCGCTTGACTGAACAAAACGACCAAGGGCAAGCCCGGCAAGTGCTGTTGATTGACCCCACTCAGGCCAGCGTGGCCCCGTTGGCCGACCGGCTCTTGGTGCTCAGGGCTTCTGCGGCCGATCCCGTGTGGGTGCAGACGGCGCTGGACCA
>JAGNWH010000098.1:0-7847 GCA_017986055.1 Limnohabitans sp.
GCCGGGCATGACGGCAATCAAGCCCGGCTTGGGAAGGTCAGACCACTGCGCCCGAATTTTCGTCGCCGGGGTCGTTGTCTTTCTTGAGCGGCTTGATCAGGTCTTCGCGCTGAATGCCCAGCCACATGGCAATGGCGGCCGCCACAAACACCGACGAGTAAATGCCGAACAAAATGCCGATGGTCAAGGCCATGGCGAAGTAGTGCAGCGTCTCGCCACCGAACAGCAGCATCGACAGCACCATGATCTGGGTCGAACCATGGGTGATGATGGTGCGGCTGATGGTCGATGTGATCGCGTTGTCGATGATCTCGACGGTGTTCATCTTGCGGTAACGGCGGAAGTTCTCGCGGATCCGGTCAAAAATCACCACCGATTCGTTGACCGAGTAACCCAGCACCGCCAGCACCGCCGCCAACACCGCCAGTGAAAACTCCCACTGGAAGAAGGCAAAAAAGCCCAAGATGATGATCACGTCGTGCAAGTTGGCGATGATGGCCGAGACCGCGAACTTCCACTCGAAGCGGATGGCCAAGTAAATCATGATGCCCAGCACCACAAAGCCCAGCGCCTTCAAGCCGTCTTCGGCCAGCTCGTCGCCCACTTGGGGACCCACAAACTCGGTGCGGCGCAGCGTGACATCGGGGCTGTCGGCTTTCAGGGCCGCCAACACCTTGTCGCTTTGCTGTGCCGAGCTCACGCCTTTTTGCGCGGGCAAACGGATCATCACATCGCGTGCCGAACCAAAGTTTTGCACCTGCACTTCAGAAAATCCCAGCGTGCTCACCGTGCCGCGCACCTTTTGCAAGTCTGCGGGCTGGCTGTAACTGACTTCCATCAGCGTGCCACCCGTGAACTCCACCGACAGGTGCAGGCCACGGCTGAACAAAAAGAACACCGCCAGCGCAAAAGTGACGAAGGAGATCGCGTTGAACACCAACGCGTTCTTCATGAACGGGATGTCTTTTTTGATTTTGAATAATTCCATGGTCCTGTCCCCTTAATCGGCCTTCACCGCAGTGCCAGCGTCAGGCCGCCACACGGTGCCAATCGACACCGATTTGAGTTTCTTTTTGCCGCCGTACCAGAGGTTGACCAGGCCGCGCGAAAAGAACACGGCCGAGAACATGCTGGTCAAAATGCCGATGCAGTGCACCACCGCAAAGCCGCGCACCGGGCCAGAACCAAAGGCCAACAAGGCCACGCCCGCGATCAAGGTGGTGATGTTGGAGTCAAAAATCGTGGCCCAAGCGCGGTCGTAACCGGCATGAATGGCCGCTTGCGGGCTGACCCCGTTGCGCAGCTCTTCACGCACACGCTCGTTGATCAACACGTTCGAGTCGATCGCCATGCCCAAAGCCAGCGCCATCGCGGCCATGCCGGGCAAGGTCAAGGTCGCTTGCAGCATCGACAAAATGGCCACCAAGAACAGCAAGTTCACGCCCAGCGCAATGCCCGAGAACAGGCCGAACATGGCGTAATAAACCACCATGAAAGCCACGATCACCAAGAAACCCCAGGTCACGCTGTTGAAACCTTTGGCGATGTTTTCGGCACCCAAGCTGGGGCCAATGGTGCGCTCTTCGATGATCTCCATCGGCGCAGCCAAAGAACCTGCACGCAAAAGCAGCGCCGTGTCGTTGGCTTCGGCGGTGGTCATGCGGCCAGAAATTTGCACACGGCCGCCACCGATCTCGGCGCGAATCACCGGTGCCGTCACCACTTCGCCCTTGCCCTTTTCGAACAAGATGATGGCCATGCGCTTGCCCACGTTGTCGCGCGTCACGTCCTTGAAGATGCGTGCGCCCTTGGCGTCCAGCGTCAGGTTGACGACCGGCTCTTGGGTCTGTCCATCAAAACCGGGTTGCGCATCGGTCAGGTTGTCACCGGTGAGCACCACTTGTTTTTTGACGATCAAGGGGCGACCATCGCGCTCCAAGTAGCGTTCAGCGCCAAACGGCACGATGCCGCCCGCTTGCTCTGCACCACGCGCTTCGGTGCTCTCGTCCACCATGCGCACTTCGAGCGTGGCGGTGCGGCCCAAAATGTCTTTGGCCTTGGCCGTGTCCTGCACACCGGGCAACTGCACCACGATGCGGTCCAGACCTTGCTGCTGAATCACCGGCTCGGCCACGCCCAGCTCGTTGATCCGGTTGTGCAGCGTGGTGATGTTTTGCTTCAAAGCCTGCTCTTGCACCTTGCGGGCCGCTTCGGGCTTGATACTGGCGGTCAGGCGGAACTCGCTGCCCTCGGCCACTTGCTGGGTTTGCAGGTCTGCAAACTGGGCCGACAACACGCGCTTGGCGGCTTCAAGCTGTTGCGCATCGCGCAGACGGACTTCGATGGTCTGACCGTTGCGGCTGATACCGCCATGGCGCACGTCTTTTTCGCGCAGCAAGCTGCGCAGGTCACCCGTGATGGCCTCCACCTTTTGCGTCAACGCGGCCTGCATGTCGACCTGCAACATGAAGTGCACGCCACCGCGCAAGTCCAAGCCCAAATACATGGGCGAAGCGTGCAAGGCCGTCAACCAGGCGGGTGAGCGCGACACCAAATTCAAAGCCACCACAAACTGGGGATCGGCCCCGTCAGGGATCAAGGCCTTTTGAATCGCGTCTTTGGCCTTGAGTTGCTGGTCGGTGTTCTCGAAGCGGGCCCGGATCGAGCCGCCCTCCAGACTCACTGTTTGGGGGATGACCGAAGCGGCCTTCAGGGCGTCTTCGACCTTTTGCAGAGCCTGGGTGTCAACCTTGATGGTCGCTTTGGCCGACGAGACCTGCACCGCAGGGGCTTCACCAAAAAAGTTGGGCAGGGTGTAGACCACCCCCAGCAACATGGCGATCACGATGATCGCGTATTTCCAGACCGGGTAACGGTTCATAGTGACTCGCGTGCAGGATGAAAAATCGGGGCCGGCAACGGCCAAAGCCCCATGGATGAGCCCGGGTAAATTACTTCAGGGTGCCTTTAGGCAAGACCTGAACCACCGCGCTGCGCTGCATTTGCACTTCGACGCCAGCCGTCAATTCCACACCAATGTAGGCGTCACCGATCTTGCTGACTTTGCCCAGCAAACCACCAGCGGTCACGATTTCGTCGCCTTTAGCCAAGGCATCGATCATGCTGCGGTGCTCTTTTTGCTTTTTCATCTGGGGGCGGATCATGACGAAATACAAGACCGCAAACATCAACAGCAAAGGCAACATGCTCATCAAAGTGGACTGCATGTCGCCACCAGCGGCAGCGGCTGGAGCGGTTTGGGCAAAAGCGGAAGAAATGAACATGGAAGCTCCACAAAAAGGCAAATTCGGGTTTGATCGGGTGACGCGTGCGCGCCCCGCGGACGAAGCCGCCATTGTATGCGGCGCTATGATGCCGCCTAAAAGCCTTTTGACACGACGGAATGCCCTCGCAAACCGCGCCCCACGGAAAGAAACACCCCCTTGAATTCGCGTTTGTGGGCCATGCTGGCCTTGATGGGCAGCTTGGTGTCTTTGTCGGTTGGCACCTCGTTTGCCAAAAGCCTGTTTCCCGCCTTAGGGGCCGAGGGCACCACGGCTTATCGCCTCGTGTTTGCCATGCTGATGCTGATGGCCGTGTTCCGACCCTGGCGTCGCCGCTGGGTCTGGGCCGACGCCCTGCCGCTGGGCCTGTATGGCGTCACTTTGGGCGTCATGAACTTGCTGTTTTACAGCGCCATCAAGACCATTCCGTTTGGGGTGGCGATTGCCATCGAGTTCACCGGCCCCCTGGCCGTTGCCGTCTGGACCTCGCAAAAGGCCAGCGACTGGCTGTGGGTGGCGCTGGCGGCGCTGGGTTTGGGACTGTTGCTGCCTTTGCCCGGCGCCCAAGCGGCCACAGCACTTGACCCGCAGGGCATGGGTCTGGCGTTGGCAGCAGGCATTTGTTGGGCGCTTTACATCGTCTTTGGCCAGCGTGTGGCCATGCGCTACGGCGGCATGGCCACGCCGCTGGGCATGTTGGCCGCCGCGCTGGTGGTGGCCCCCATTGGGGTGCTCCACGCAGGCAGCGCCTTGTTCGATCCGCAGTGGCTGATGGCAGGCCTGGCCGTGGCGCTGCTGTCGAGCGCCATTCCTTATGCGCTGGAAATGTTTGCGCTGAACCACCTGCCCAAAAACACCTTCAGCATCTTGCTCAGCCTAGAGCCCGCCGTGGGCGCACTGGCCGGTTGGCTGGTGCTGTCCGAGCGCTTGACGCTGTTCCAGGGTTTGGCCATCGCGATGGTGATGGCCGCCTCGATGGGCACGGCATGGTCAGCAGGGCGCTCGGCCTCAACATCCAATTAACAGGCATTCGCAAGCGGGGGCTCGCTCCTGCAGGCGGCGCACCTTATTTGGGCTTGGGCTCTTCGGGCTTCACGTCGCTGGCAGCCGCATCCTTCGGCTTGACCTGTTCAGGCTTGGCTTCGGGCTTGGCGTCTGATTTGACATCCCCCTTGGCGTCCCCCTTCCCGTCAGACTTGGCGTCTGATTTGGCGTCGGCCTTTGGGTCACTCTTGAGCTTTTCCAGCTGCTTGAGCATCCAGCTGCGTTTTTCCAGGCGCTCTTGCTCGCGCCGTTCCAGTTCTTGCAAACGCCGGGCGTGGTCAGCCTCGGCCTTGGCTTTGCGTTCACGGGCTTGAGCCGCAATGGCCTCTATCGCCATTTGCTCTTCACGCTCTCGCGCTTCGATGGCCGCCTTCACTTTGGCTTGTTCTTCGGCCAACTGCTGGTCTTTCAGGGCTTGCTCCTGCTTTTGACGGGCCACTTTGGCACCCGCAGTTTCTCTCACGCCCGTGCCCCAAGGCTGCTTGTCCAGCTGCCTGCGAATGGCCGCCTCAGCACTGATGGGCCGGGTTTTGCCGTTTTCGGTCACGCTGTAAAAGCCCTCGCACCGGGTCTTCACACCGGATTGCACACAAGCAAAGCTCTTGGGGTTTTGCTCGCCCCATGCTTTTTTCTGTGCCAAAAAGGCATCGCATTGGCCCATCGCACGCTGGATTTTCCAATCCTCGGGGCTCGACTCTTGGCTGTTCATGTCGAACCACTCGATGCGGACACGGTCCAACTGCAAAGCCGTTCGCACGCATTCGGCTTTGGCCTGCCCCATGGCGGCTAAACCACTGAGCCACGCGGCACGCAAAGCCACGTTGTCATTCACGACTTGAAACTGGGTGCGGCCCAGCGTGGGGCAGGCGTTGACCACCTCGTCGTTGACCCGCTTGGATTTGCCGCGCCAAGTGACAACGACCGATTCGGCGTCTTGCGGCGTGATGTCGATGCGGGCCTCGAAGTAAGGGGCACGCACTTCGCGCTCCAAACTGGCTTGACCCTGGATCGAAATTTCCAGATTGCACACTTGCTCGGCGTTTTGCACACGCGCAGCTATGACCACGGTGTTGGCTTGCTCTGCCAACAACTGGTATTGCCCAGCCTTGACCGGCACAGCCAAGGCCAGCCCCCCCAAAAGGGCGGCCACAAAGCCCCCGAGCTTCAGGGCGCGTTCACAGATTGAATTTGATTGCATGACAGATAAGAATCGGCTCGAGCCGCCTGTTCTTGAGCGCCCCATGACGGCCCCATCACCGCCCCACAAAAACCGGCTTGCGACGCTCGGCAAACGCAGCACGCCCCTCGGCAAAGTCGGCGCTGCGGCTGGTCATGTGCTCGCGCTCGCGCAAACGGGCGGTGTCGGCCTGGCCGGTTTCGATCTCGCGCAGCGACTTTTTGGTTTCCTGTACGGCCAGCGGGGCCAGGGCCAAAATGTCCTGCACCAGCGCCAGCAAAATGGTGCGCCATTCTTCTGGCGTCGCCAGTGCTTCAAACAGGCCCATGGCATCCAGCTGGCTGGCAGTGAAAGGCCGCGCCGTCAAAAACGCGCGTCTGGCCCCCGCCAGCCCAAACCGACTCACATAACGCTGCAAACCGCTGGGGTAGTAATGCAGGCCCAGCGCCGTGGCGGGCATGCGCCACTCGATGCCCTGCAGACCGATGCGCAGATCACACGCCAGCACCACATCGGTGGCACCGCCATACACACTGCCGTTCAGGGCGCAAATGGTGACGGGGCGCAGCGCAGCCAACGCATCGGGAATTTCTTCAAAGAACGACGACCCATGACCGGGCTCGTCAAAACCGCCAATGTCATAACCCGCGCAAAACACCGGCTTGGGCTGACCGGCCGTGTTGGCGGTCAGCACCAGCACACGCACATCAGGCTGGTGGTTGACGCTTTCAAAATGCGCCAACAAAGCCTTGAGGTCACCGTTTTCCAGACGATTGCGCTGGGCTGGACGGTTCAAGGTGATGGTGGCCACGCCGCCTTCGATGTGCAAAACAGGGGCAGAGGCTTGGGCCAAGGCAGATGACATGGGTGAATTCCAAAACAAAAAGGGTGCCCGAAGACACCCTGATTGTAGAAAGCGAGCGGCGAGCGCCCACTTATTGAGCAGAAGCTCAGGCTTTGACTTTGGCCTTGGACATGGCGGCTTTGACCGAAGCTTCGGCTTGGGCTGTGGCGGCCTTGAGGTTGGTCTCGGCTGTGTCAGCGGCTTGCTTGGCCACTTTTTTCAGGCTCTCAGCAGCAGTCTGGCTGGCTTCGAAAGCAGTCTTGAAGACGGCAACAGCAGCGTCAGAACCGGCTGGGGCGTTTTTCAGGCTGGTCTCGACCAAGCTTTTGACCGCTTTTTCGGATTCGGCCATTTTGCTTTCGACAGCTTTGGTGAACTCGGCACCTGTGCTGTTGGCGATGTCAGACAGGTGACGGCCATAAGACACCGACTTTTCGAAAGCAGGCTGCACCAAAGCGGCTTGCACGGCCATCATGTCTTGAGGTGTTTTGGCACCCATCAAAGCTTGCATGTTGGACAGTGTTTCGCCCACAGCGGCTTTGCCAGCGGCCATGTTCAGCTCAACCAGACGCTCGAAACCAGCGAAAGCGGTTTGCGACAGGTCGGCAGCAGAAGTCAGGTTGGCTTGCTGGGCGGCGGCGAATTGTTCGGCATTGAAGTTCATGGTGTGTTCCTTGGAAAGGTTTGTTGCAATGCAGCAATTTGAACAGTTCACCGTGACCAACACAAGGGAAAACCCTCTCTTTAGAGTCCCCTCTCCAATTGGCCCCCAAATGGCCATGTGTGTGCAACAGCGCCCAGACAAAGCGGGCAGCAGGTGTTTCAAGCCCCGCTTGGCGACGCGGCACCCGACCTCACTACACTTGGCACAACGGCCATCCCGGCCAAGACACTCTGCATGTATGGAATTTCTCAGTCTGCTGTTCTTATTGGCCACGGCCATCCACTGGCTCAACACCCAAGGCCAGCGCAAACGCACCGCCCTGCTGGCCGAGCAATTGCGCCCGTACCAAATTGAAAAGCACATGGAGCAACTCACGGGTGCTTACATGCGGGCACTGGGCGAAGCGGAGCCCGAGCGTCAGCTGCAGATTTTGCAACTGCAAGAAGCCGCCGAGCAGCAACTGGCCACCGAGTTCCAGAATTTGGCCCTCGAATTTGCCAAGCTACCGGCGCCTGTGACACGGGGCCTCAAGCTGGCGCTGCCCTTCCTTGACCAACTCTCGCCTAAGGCCTGCTTTGACATGCGCCGCATGCTGACGGTGCACGCCCAAGGCATTGAGCGCACTGTGGCCAATCGTCAAGGCCTGGCCCCCAAAGCGCGCGCCTTCCGCATGATGGGCGAGATGTTCCTGATGCAGCACAGCTGCCACTGGTTTTGCAAATCCAAAACCATCGCCTCGGCCCGCATGTTGACGCAACACCAAACCCGCCATGAGCAAGCGCTGGATGCGGTCAGCCCCGAAACGCGCGAAGCGTATCTGGACGTGGTTCAGGC
>JAGNWH010000099.1:0-7838 GCA_017986055.1 Limnohabitans sp.
AGCTGTGGCTTGAGTGGTCAGATTGAGTTGCGCTGACTTGGGTTGAGCGCAGGTGACGCAACCATCAAGAAAAGTTGTCAACCTCTGGCAGGACGGGTCATCAACCAAAAAAAAGCCGCTGTGAAGCGGCTTTTTCTTGAGCAACTGAAATGATCAGTTGCGGTTGTCGCGGTAACCGCTGCCGTAGCCAGTGCTTGGCTCTTTGGGCTTGGAGATGTTCACCACGATCGAACGACCGCTGACTGACATGCCATTCAAGCCAGTGATGGCTGCTTGTGCTTCTTCAGCGCTGGACATTTCAACAAAGGCAAAACCTTTGGAGCGGCCGGTATCGCGGTCCATCATGACTTTGGCCGACAGAACGCCGCCAAATTCAGAGAAATTTTGACGCAAGCTGGCGTCGTCGATGGTGTAAGGCAAATTGCCCACGTAAATTTTGCTGCTCATGGTTGAGCCTTTCAGAGAGGTGGCGTGCAGGTTTTGAGGTAAAGCCTGCATGCAGGAAATGGCGGTTTCTTGAAGGATTCCGCCGGGAAAAGTGCGTCGCCTGACGGCGTCAGCACATTTGTTGGGGTGTGACAGGGCTTTGAAGCCAATCGCGAGTGGTGATGTCAATCACGCGATCGGCTTCTTGTCGAGTGGCGTGGCATTCGAGCCGAAAGGGCGCGTGTTTCAAAACCCAGCCTGCAGACGCAAAGCGTTGCGGGGTGTGAGTGCCAAGGCCTGAATTGAAAATGCTTGTCGTGGGCAAAGCGACTGGTGAGCCCGTGCGTATGGAAATGGAGGAAATCAAAGTCAATCAAGTCGCAAGCCGTCCAGGGGCTGCGCAGAGCGGTGAGAAAAATCAATGGCCTGCAGCTCAACAGGACATGGGTTCGAGGTCAATCGATACTGTGCAGGGTGCAGTGAATCACTGCCATCTGCGGATGCCAAAAACGGGTCAGGCAAGGAAATATTATATTTCCAAAATGCATATCTGTCAATTTTTTTATTTCCAATGGTTTTATGCAGACAGCTCAGCCCGAACAACCGTGTGCTGGGGATGGGGGCGCTAAGGTCCTGTTGCAGACAAGGTGTTCTTCATGGGGGACAATCTTGTTGCCAGTATGTTCTGGCCAATTTTGCTCAGGAGTGTCCGATGCTTTCACCTTGCATGTCTTTCAATTCCAGCCGCCGCGTCTTCATGATGCAAGTGGCTACTGCTGCCAGCGCTGTGATGGTGATGGGTGAGGCTTCTGCCCAAGCCATGGTCGACGAAAAGGATCCACAAGCTGCTGGCTTGTCCTACAAAGCCGATGCCACCAAGGTGGACAAGGCCAAAAATCCAAAATTTGTTGCTGGATCCAACTGCGCCAATTGTGCGTTGTACCAAGCCAAGGCTGGCGCTGCAGCAGGTGCTTGCCCCTTGTTTGCAGGCAAGCAAGTGGGAGCCAAAGCTTGGTGCTCTGCTTGGGCCAAAAAAGCCTGATCAGCCATGGTGCCTTTCGGGGTGTCTACCTGATTCAAACCGCCCTCGGGCGGTTTTTTTGTACCCGTCGCACTCGACTCAAGCATCGTGCAAGATGCCATCTCGCACTTCGAGCGCCCCGCTGCGCTCCAGCTCGGCCAACATCATGTCAATCCAGGTGCTTAAGGTGTGGCCTTGACCAAAACGTCTGTGCAGGTCATTCATGTAGGGCACTTGCAAGGCCCAGTCGCTGAACTCGGCTTTGGAAATGCGACCCCATTCCAGTAATTTGAATTTGAGCAGCACTTTGGTGCCGTAACGCGCATGGCGCTCTGGGTTTTTAGCAAAACCTTCCAGCTTGCTTCGGGCCAACGCCAAGGCTTGGGCAACTTCGGTGAACACAGCGCCATGCCCAGGAATGATGGTGACCGGGTTCAGTTGCTCGATCAAATCGAGTGTTTGTCCTACTTCATCAAATGCATCAATCCCCACCAGTTCGGGGAACACCACGCCAAAACCGTTCTGCCAAAGCGCATCGGCCGACATCAGCAAGCGGTGTTCAGGTGCGAACAAAATGACCGAGTGTGGATCGTGCCCCGGTGCTGCGTGGACTTCCCACGTTGTGTTGGCCCAATGGTGGCTGCTGCCGGGCTGGAGCAAGCCTGTAAATTGAAATGGGGGGCAGTTTTGCCCTGTAGGTTTGTAGCTCAGCGCGTCTTCACACCAAGTTTTGACATCAGGTGCAGAGCCGGGCGGTATCCAGGTTTGCAGGGCTGGGTAGCGGGTTTGCAGGGCATGGTTGCCGCCGCAGTGGTCGCTGTGCAGGTGGGTGTTGGCCAGTTGGTCCAGTGCCCTGCCCTGCAGAGCATGCTCGACCAAGGCCAGCGTTTGGGCTTGGTGCGTGACGTAGCCGCTGTCCACCAGCGTGGCACTGTTCGCGTCGCACAGCAGAACGTTGTTGGCGGATAGCCAGCCGCGTTCCAACACGGTCACGCCTGCAGGCAAAGAGACAAAGGCAGGCATGCGCTTGCTGGTGCCTTATTTGTTGCTGCGCAATTCGCGGCGCAGGATTTTCCCGACGTTGGATTTGGGCAATTCATCGCGGAATTCGATGTATTTCGGGCGTTTGTAGCCGGTCAGGTTTTCCTGGCAGAAGCGCGACACGGTTTCTTCGGTGAGCAAGGGGTCATTGCGCACCACAAACACCTTGATGGTTTCGCCTTGCATGGTGTCGGCAATGCCCACCACAGCGCACTCTACGACGCCAGGGCAAGTCGAGATGACGTTTTCCAGCTCGCTCGGGAAGACATTGAAGCCGCTCACGATGATCATGTCCTTCTTGCGGTCAACGATGCGCGTGAAACCCTCCTGGTCCATGATGCCGACGTCGCCCGTCCGCATGAAGCCATCGGCGGTGAAGGTCTTTGCGTTTTCTTCGGGCTGGTTGTAGTAGCCCGTCATCACGTTCGGACCCCGAATGCAAATCTCACCCGAGCTGCCAACGGGCAGGCTTTGACCGGCATCGTCTTTGATGGCGATGTCGATGCTGGGCAACGGCAAACCGATGTTGCCGCTGAAGTGGGTTTGCGTGACGGGGTTGTTGGTGCCGATGGCGCAGGTTTCGCTCATGCCCCAGCCTTCGATCATGGCGCTGCCTGTGGCGGCTTGCCAATGGCGTGCAGTGCCTTCAGAGGCGGCCATGCCGCCTGCCTGCGTCAATCGCAGCGAAGAAAAATCGATCGTCTTGAACATCGGGTGTTGCATCAAGGCGTTGAACAAGGTGTTGACGCCAGGCAGCATGTGAAACGGCCGCTGCTTGAGCACATCAATGAACTTGCCGAAATCCCGTGGATTGGGCACCAAGGTCAGGTGAGAGCCTTGGCGGATGGCCAGCAAGCACAGTGTCAAAGCGAAGATGTGGTACAGCGGCAAGGCGGCGATGCTGTTGACTTTGCGCAGATCACCAATGCTGGACAGTGCCGGGGTGAACCAGCCTTCGGCTTGCAAAATGGCCGCCACAATGTTCCGGTGGGTCAGCACAGCCCCCTTGGACAAACCCGTGGTTCCTCCGGTGTATTGCAAGAACGCAATGTCATCCAGCGTTTGAGGCGTCGCTTTAAGGTTCAGGTGACGGCCCTTTGCAATCGCTTTTTTGAAGGTTGTGACCGTGCGGCCGCCGTCGAGTGGCAACTCGAACTCGGGCACCATTTTGGCCAAATGGCGCACTGCAAACGTCATCCAGCGGCCATACCAAGCCCCCAGCAAATCGCCAATCGAGGCGACCACCACATGTTGAATATCGGCGTGCTCAATCACTTCCTGCAAGGTCGCAGCAAAGTTTTCCAGAATGACAATGGTCGTGGCACCCGAGTCTTTCAGTTGGTGCTGCAGTTCTCTGGCTGTGTAGAGCGGGTTGACGTTCACGCAGGTATAGCCGGCGCGCAGGATCGCTGCCATGGTCACGGCAAACTGAGGCAAGTTGGGCAGCATGATGGCCACCCGGCTGCCTGGAGCCAAGCCTTTGTCTTGCAACCAAGCGCCCAAGGCTTTTGAGAGTTCGTCCAGCTCTTTGTAGCTCATCCAGCGGTCCATGCAGACTGAAAACGGGCTGTTGCCGTGCTCACGGAAAGCCGTCTCCAGCAAGTCCGTCAAGCTGCTGTATTGGTTGGGTTCGATGTCGTGTGGGACACCGGGTGGGTAATTCTTTAGCCAGATACGTTCCATCGCTTGATCTCCTAGATTGCCCCATTGTGGCCATCTCCGCGCCAATGTGTGATCGGGCAATTCCTGAGTAAGGCCCGTCAACGTCTCAAAGGCGACAAACAAACGGCGCAGACAAATCCAAGTGGCTGGGTACGGATTAAGGGAAAACCCGTATAGTTGCACCATGTCACCTTCAAACCCCCGTCCAGGACTTTGGCGCCGACTTTGGCGACGTTGGGTGGCGTGCGTCGATATCGGGGCACATGTTGGGCGCGGCTCTGCGCGATCTTTTGGAGGCTGGATTCCCATCCGGTCCTTGTCGCCACGCCACAAGCCGCGCATCCTCAAACATTTGTTGTCTTTGGCACCCGAAGACCGTTATTTGCGCTTTGGTTATCCCGCGACCGATGAGCAAGTTGAGCGCTATGTGTTGGGCTTGAACTTTGACCGTGACGAGATTTTTGGGGTGTTCAATCGCCGCCTTGACTTGGTAGCGATGGCCCATTTGGCCTTTTCGGTCGATCCGCAGTGGGCCACTTGTGCCGAGTTCGGCGTGTCTGTGGCGTCACATCAGCGCGGCAAAGGTTTGGGTGCTCGTCTTTTTAACCATGCCGTGATGCATGCCCGCAACCAAGGGGTGAGCATGATCTTCATCCACGCGTTGAGTGAAAACGTGGCCATGCTCAAAATTGCGCGCCACGCCGGAGCCAAGGTGCAGCGCGATGGCAGCGAGAGCGAGGCTTACCTGAGCTTGCCCGAGGCCACGCTCGACAGTCAGTTGAGCGGCATGATGCAAGAACAGATGGCGGAGCTGGACTACCAATTGAAAAACCAGGCCCATCAATTCCGCGAGTGGTTGGCCACCGTGCAAGAGATTCGCCAGGGGGTGCGTCAAGCACGGCACAGTTCGCATAAGCCATAGTTTGGTGGTTTGTCATTTGAATCCGCTATCCTAGAGTCTTAGCCATAACAGCATGTCCTGCACTCCCTGACTGTGTCCGACCCCCATCCTGCGCGCCACCCCGAGCGCGAAGACAAGCGCAGTTTTCTGCAAAAGCTTGCCGAATTCATCCATCCCGGCCCTGACTCTACCGACGAGTTGATCGAAACCTTGGCCGAGGCCGAGGACAACCACATCATCAATGCCGAGAGCCGCCTGATGCTCGAAGGTGTGATTCGCATGGCCGACATGACGGCGGGCGATGTGATGGTGGCCGCCCCCCGGATGGATTTGCTGGACATTGAAGACCCGTTTGACCAGTTGCTGCACCAGGTGATTGAGACCGCGCACTCGCGTTTTCCGGTTTTTGAGGGCGAAAAAGAAAACATCATCGGCATCTTGCTGGCCAAAGACCTGCTCAAACTGCAGCGGGCCCCTGAACTCAACATCCGTGCCTTGCTGCGCCCGGCGGTTTTTGTGCCCGAGAGCAAAGGCCTGAACGATTTATTGCGCCAGTTCCGCGACAACCGCAACCATTTGGCGATCGTCATTGACGAGTTTGGCCGCACGGCAGGCCTCATCACCATCGAGGATGTGCTGGAGCAAATCGTGGGCGAGATCGAGGACGAGTTCGACATCGCCGATGACGAGGGTGATATTTTTGGCTTGCCTGACCGCAGCTTTCGTGTCAGCGGCGACACGTCGCTGGACCGCGTGAGTGAGGCTTTTGGCGTGAATTTGCAAGAGGCCCGAGAAGACGCAGAGGGCCCGGACTTTGACACCATTGGGGGTTTGATTGCCCATGAAATGGGCCATGTGCCGCGCCGGGGCGAAATGTACATTCTGGCGGGCCTGCAGTTTGTGGTCTTGCACACCCGTGCTGGCGCTGTGCGCTGGTTCAAGGTGTCGCCTGTTTCCGCGTTATCCACCGCCGAGCCCAAGGCATGAACTTCGGCCCTGAGCGAGCGCGCGGCCTGATGACCGTGTGGCCCGCTTTGGCCGGTGCCGCGCAGGCTGCGTCCATCGCCATGCCAGGCAGTGGCCAGGCGCAGGGTTGGCTACAGGTGCTGAGCCTCGCGGTCCTGGCCGCGGGTTTGTCTCGCACCGCACGGGCCCATGCCGACCACGCTAAATCCATGCTTCTCAAGCGCGCCGCCTGGCAAGGCAGCGTGTTTGCCACCGTTTGGCTGGCGGGCTGTTTTTGGTGGTTGTATGTGTCCATGCACGACGTGGGCGGTTTGCCTGCGCCCTTGGCGGTGCTTGCTGTAGTGGCGCTGGCGGCGGCGATGTCGCTGTTTTATGCCCTGGCCTGTGCAGTTTGGGCGGGGCTGTCGCGTCATCGTGTGTGGGGCGCTCGGCCTTGGGGGCTGAGCGTGTTGTTCGCGGCCACTTGGACGCTGGCCGAACTCATGCGCGGCCAGTGGTTCACCGGCTTTCCTTGGGGGGCGGGCGGTTATGCCCATGTGGATGGCGTGCTGGCCGTCTGGGCCCCGTGGGTGGGCGTGTATGGCATGGGGGCCATCGCTGCTGCGCTGGCCATGCGGCTGGCACTGGCTGGCGTGGGCTGGCGCGCTGCCAAAACCCTGATGGGCGTGGGTGCCTTGTCTTGGGCCTTGCAAGCCTGGGTGCCTGCTTTCACGACATCGGCTGGGGTGGGGCAGGTGGAGCTCCTGCAAGCGAATATTTCGCAAAACACCAAGTTTGACGCAGGCAGTGGCATCCGCGATGCCTTGCAGTGGTACGACGCGCGGCTGCGAGAAAGCCAGCAGCCCTTGGTGGTGACGCCAGAAACCGCTATCCCTTTGCTACCCCGGCATTTGCCCGAAGGGTATTGGGCGGGTTTGCAGCAGCATTTCGCGCAAGCCGGTCGACCGCTGGCGCTGGTGGGCTTGCCTTTGGGCTCTTTGTCCGAGGGTTACACCAACTCGGTGCTGGCGCTGGGGCCGCAGGCGCTGCAAGGGCCGGGCGCTTATCGCTACGACAAATCCCATCTGGTGCCTTTTGGCGAATTCATCCCGCCCGGCTTTGTCTGGTTTGTCCGGCAAATGCAGATTCCGCTGGGTGACTTCCGCTCTGCGGGCCCCGAGCAGCCTGCCATCGAATGGCAAGGCCAGCGCTTGGCGCCCAACATTTGTTACGAAGACCTGTTTGGCGAAGAGTTGGCCATCCGCTTCAAAGACCCGGCCACAGCCCCTACCGCCTTGGTGAACGTGAGCAATATTGCCTGGTTTGGCGACACCTTGGCGATTGACCAGCACCTGAACATTTCGCGCCTGCGTGCCATGGAGCTGGGCAGGCCCATGCTGCGCGCCACCAACACGGGGGCCACGGCCATCATTGACCATCAGGGTCGTGTGACGGACCAATTGCCACGTTTTACCCGGGGGAGCCTGGTGGGCCGTTACGAGGGGCGTCATGGCCTCACTCCCTTTGCCCGTTGGGCTTCGGCTTGGGGTTTGTGGCCGCTTTGGGGCTTGTGTTGTGCCGTCCTCGGGTGGGCGTTTTTGAGGCGACAAAGACCGTAAAATCAAGGGTTCGCGCAAAGTTTGCGCCCATCCAACCTCCGCCAGCTCGCTGCTGGCCTGCTCAGGCCATGTTGACCTTCCAGCAAATTATTCTCAAATTGCAGCAATACTGGGATGCCCAGGGCTGCGCCTTGCTCCAGCCCTACGACATGGAAGTCGGCGCGGGCACCAGCCACACCGCCACGTTTTTGCGCGCCATCGGCCCTGAGCCCTGGAAAGCCGC
>JAGNWH010000155.1:0-2517 GCA_017986055.1 Limnohabitans sp.
GCTAAGTGGTTTCCGCTGAGAAATGACGCTGGCAGGCCGGGATAATCCAGTCATGAACCTTGATCACCCCGTCCTGTCCTCGCTGCTGCCTGTGGTGTTGCTGATCTTCATTGGCTTTGTCGCCGGCAAGGCCAAGTTGGTGCGCGGTGAGTCGGTGCGTGATTTGTCCAATTTGGTGTTTCTGGTACTGACCCAGGCCTTGCTGTTTCGCACCATGAGCAGCGTGCACATCGAGCAGCTCGATTTCAAACCCGTGATGCAGTACTTCCTGGTGGCGGGGTCTTTGTTTGTTGCCATGCTCTGGCTCTACGGCAGCAACAGCCGTGCTTCGGTATTGGCATTGGCCAGCATTTTCAGCAACACCTTGATGATCGGCGTGCCGCTGATCGGTCTGGCTTATGGGCAAGAAGGGCAGGTGCTGCTGTTCACCCTGATTTCATTGCACGCCTTGGTGTTGTTGAGCGCGGCCACACTGGTGCTTGAGTTGCAAGTCGCACAAGAACAGGCGGCCTTGTCGGGTGAGCGACGGCCCATCTGGCGCACCGTGGCGTCGGCTATCCGCAACGCCATCATTCACCCTGTGCCGCTGCCGATTTTGGTAGGGCTGGCTTATGCGCAGACCGGCTGGGGCTTGCACCCCATCGTGGACCGCCCATTGGCTTTGCTGGGCAGTGCTTTTGGGCCCGTGGCCCTGGTGTTGGTAGGCATCACTTTGGCGCTCACGCCCATCGGACGGCAGCTCGGTCTGGCGCTGCGTTTGTCCTTGGTGAAAACCGTGTTGCACCCGATGCTCATGTTGGCGGCGGGCTGGCTGTTGGGCCTGCGTGGGCTGCATTTGGCGGTGATGACGGTGGCAGCGGCACTGCCGATTGGCGCTAATGTCTTTTTGTTTTCGCAGCGTTACCGCAAGGAAGAAGATGCCGTGACAGCCGGCGTGGCCGTGTCCACCGCCATGGCGGTGTTGAGCGTGTCGGCGGTCATGGCGGTGCTGCCCTTGTTACCCGCCTGAATACCTGTCTGATTGCCCGCCTGATGCGGCCAGTTTGGGTCAGGGTGCCAGGCGCTCGCGCAACCAATCGCCGCCATCCTGGGTGTAACGCAAACGGTCATGCAAACGGCTTTTGCGTCCTTGCCAGAACTGCCATTGGTCGGGCACCAGGCGGTAACCGCCCCAGTGAGGCGGGCGAGGTGGTTGCAGCATGAACTGCGCGGCGTATTTGGCGGCATTGGTCACCAGCACGGTGCGGCCGTCGATCACCTGGCTTTGAGGGGAAGCCCAAGCACCGATGCGCGAGTCCAGCGGGCGGCTGTGAAAGTAAGCATCGCTTTCTTCGGCGCTGACTTTTTCCACGCGGCCTTCAATGCGCACCACGCGCTCTAACTCGACCCAGTGGAACTGCAAAGCCGCAAACGGATTGCCAGCCAGTTCCTGGCCTTTTTGGCTGTCGTAATTGGTGTACCAGACGATGCCGCGATCGTCGTAGCCCTTGATCAACACCACCCGTGTGCTGGGTCGCAGGTTGTTGGCCACGGTGGCCAGCGTCATGGCGTTGGGTTCGGGCACTTCGGATGAGATGGCTTCTTGCAGCCATTGCTCAAATTGCTTCAAGGGGTCGGCGTGGGAGGCGTTTTCGTTGAGCTCGGCTTTTTCGTAGCTCTTGCGCAGGTCGGCGATGTTCATGGCTTGAGTATAGGCAGAGCTTGTGTGTGCAGACCGACTTGGGGCGGGTGGGCTTGGGGTGGACGGGGGCTTGGTGAGCGGGCGGCCACGGGTGCTTCAGTCGGCGTGGCGCAGCAGGGCGGCCAAAGCCCGGTCTTCAATGCCGTGGGCCAGCAGGCTTTCATGGGTTTGGCGGGCATAGTCCAGCGTGGTGCCAAATCTGCCACAGGCTTGCTGAAAGATCTGGCGGTACGTTTGAGCGGGTAAATGCCCCGTGAAGCTGGCGCTGCTGCGGGGAAGGGTAAAGGCCAGCGCTTTGACCGGGCCATGTGGTGTCGCGCAAGACAGCCAGTTGGGGGTGTAAACGTCCATGGGCATCTCGCGTTCCCAGAGCCGTACCAATACCTCGTCGGCCTGATCTTGGGCCACCCGGTAGACCACGCCTTGGCAACTGCCGCCAGGCAACAAGGCAAACACCAAGCCCGGACATTCCGGGCTGCCCCGGTTCAGTCGGCTCCACATTTTCAGGGCGCGGTGCCAGCCCCAAACGCGGGTGATGTGCTGCTCTGTTGCCTCGAATTCGGGCCGCCAAAGCAGCGAGGCATAGCCGAACACCCACAAATCCTGACCTGCTGCTTGTGTTCGAAAGCGGTCGAGCAAATCACCCTGAAATCCCGCACATGAAGTCGCGGGAGCGGGCTGAACTTGGGTATCCAGTTCTGTGTCAGTCATGTGCAAAGAGGCCCCATTACAATCTGGCCACTATTTTCGGAGAAAACAAACATGTCGACCCCTCAAGATGACAACCAACCCGTAGTTTGGGCCGTTCTGGTGGCCGTGATCGTGCTGACCATTGG
>JAGNWH010000100.1:0-7794 GCA_017986055.1 Limnohabitans sp.
ACCGATGTCGGCCCCAACCCCGACTCACTGCCCGGTTACTACGGCTTGGCCGAAGGCTCGTGGAAGCATTTCGCCAAGGCTTGGGGCGTTGATTTTGAGTGGATCAAAAAGCAGTTCGCCAGCCCCGCCATGATGGGCAAAAACGGCATCACTGTGTCCCGCTGGATCGACGGTGTGCTCGAGAACAACGAGCTGATCGACCAAGACAGCAACCTGCGCGGCGTCTTCTATTGGGGCCATGCCCCCAACTCGCAGACCCGAGGTCTGGACATGAAGCGGGCCATGGACAAGCTTGACTTGTTGGTGGTGGTTGATCCTTATCCATCGGCCACAGCCGCCATGGCCGCGATGCCGGGCAAGGCCGAAGACCTGAACCCCAACCGCGCCGTGTACCTGCTGCCAGCAGCCACACAGTTTGAAACCAGTGGTTCGTGCACCGCGTCCAACCGCTCTTTGCAGTGGCGCGAGAAGGTCATTGATCCTTTGTGGGAAAGCCGCAGTGATCACATGATCATGCAGCAGTTCGCCGACAAACTGGGCTTTGGCAAAGAGCTGTCCAAGAACTACAAGATGCAAAAGGTCAAGGGCATGGACGAGCCCATGCCCGAAGACATCTTGCGCGAAATCAACAAGTGCGTCTGGACCATCGGCTACACCGGTCAGAGCCCTGAACGCCTGAAGGCCCACATGAAGAACATGAATGTGTTCGACGTGAAAACCTTGAAGGCCAAAGGCGGCAAAGACAAGGAAACCGGCTACGACTTCACGGGTGATTACTTCGGCCTGCCTTGGCCTTGCTACGGCACGCCCGAGCTCAAGCACCCTGGCTCCCCCAATTTGTACGACACCTCCAAACACGTCATGGATGGCGGCGGAAACTTCCGCGCCAACTTCGGCGTGGAGCGTGAAGGCAAGAGTCTGCTGGCCGAAGACGGCTCGCATTCCATGGGCGCTGACATCACCACCGGCTACCCTGAGCTGGACCACATCCTGCTGAAAAAGCTGGGCTGGTGGGACGAATTGACCGAAGCCGAAAAAACAGCGGCCGAAGGCAAGAACTGGAAGACCGATTCTTCGGGCGGCATGATGCGCGTGTTCATGAAAGAACACGGCTGCCATCCATTCGGCAACGCCAAAGCGCGTGCTGTGGTCTGGAACTTCCCCGATCCAATTCCGCAGCACCGTGAGCCTTTGTACGGCACCCGTCCAGACATGATGGCCAAGTACCCGACGCACGAGGACAAAAAAGCTTTCTGGCGTCTGCCTACCCTGTACAAAACCGTGCAGGACAAAAACATCGCTGACAAGGCGCACGAAAAGTACCCGCTCATCCTGACTTCTGGTCGCTTGGTTGAGTACGAAGGCGGCGGCGAAGAAACCCGCTCCAACCCTTGGCTGGCCGAGTTGCAACAAGAAGCTTTTGTCGAGATCAACCCCAAGACAGCCGCTGACCGTGGCATTCGCAATGGCGACCGCGTCTGGCTGTTGGGTGCTACCGGCGCACGTCTGAACGTGCAGGCCTTGGTCACCGAACGCGTGGACACCGGCACGGTGTGGATGCCTTTCCACTTCTCCGGTCGTTGGCAAGGTGCCGACATGTTGGCGCACTACCCCAAAGGGGCAGCGCCCATCGTGCGCGGCGAAGCGGTCAACACCGCCACCACCTATGGTTATGACAGCGTCACCATGATGCAAGAGACCAAGACCACCATCTGCAACATCGAGAAGGCTTGAGGAGAACACGATGGCACGAATGAAATTCATCTGCGATGCAGAGCGCTGCATCGAATGCAACGGCTGCGTCACCGCTTGTAAAAACGAACACGAAGTCCCGTGGGGTGTGAACCGCCGTCGCGTGGTCACCCTGAACGACGGCGTTCCCGGTGAAAAGTCGATCTCGGTCGCCTGCATGCACTGCTCTGACGCACCTTGCATGGCGGTCTGCCCGGTCAACTGCTTCTACAAAACCGACGAAGGCGTGGTTCTGCACGACAAGGACATCTGCATTGGCTGTGGCTACTGCTCGTATGCCTGCCCGTTTGGTGCCCCCCAGTTCCCAAGCCAAGGCACTTTTGGTGTGCGCGGCAAGATGGACAAGTGCACCTTCTGCGCCGGTGGCCCTGAAGAGCATGGCAGCCAGTCCGAGTTCGAGAAATACGGCCGCAACCGCTTTGCCGAAGGCAAGCTGCCGGCCTGTGCCGAAATGTGCTCGACCAAAGCGCTGCTCGCCGGTGACGGCGATGTCATCACCGACATCCTGCGCGGCCGCGTGATCAGCCGCGGCAAGGGTGCCGAAGTCTGGGGCTGGGGCACCGCATACGGTAACCAAGCCAAACAAGGAGCCTGAACATGAAAGCAGCTTTCATCGTCTGCGCCGCTGCCTTGCTGGCCGCTTGTGGCGAAAAACCGCAAGAAGTCAAAGGCGTGAGAACCGACATGCCGCCCTACCAAGGCACTGGTGTCGCCTCTTTCACCGAATCTGGCTGGAAAGCCGGTGACAAAGACGGGTGGGCCAACCACCTCAAGGCCCGTGCCACTTACGGCATGAACGACCACGTCCGCGCACCCAAGTGAGCGCCAAGGAGAAGTTCATGCGTCGCATGTTATTGACTGTTGGGCTGGCCTTGGCAGCGTTGGGGGTCTCTGCCCAAACGGCTGCTCCGGCGGGGTCTGCAACCACGTCTGCACCCGCTGCTCAGGCTGAAACCAGCCTTGGTGTGAAAAGCGCCAATGTCTTTCAATTGGCCCCGGGCGCCGACGCCGATCCGAAGTACAAGGACCAGACCAACGCCGAGCGTGGCCAGGTTCAGCCCGGCAACAACGCGCCCATGTGGCGAGCTGTGGGGCAGGGCGTGACGGGTTACAGCAGCTTGCCAAAAAGCGAGGCGCCAGAAGCCGGCAACCTGATCCAGCCCTTTGTGCAATACCCCGGTTCTCGCTTGGCTTCGGCGGGTGAGTCTTGGCGCCAGGTGCGCAACAACATCATCATTCCTTATGGCGCGGCACTGTTGCTGATCGCTGTTGGGGCGATGGCGCTGTTTTATTGGGGCAAAGGCACGATCGAGTTGCATGGCCAAGAGACCGGCCGCAAGATCGAACGCTTCACCCCGTTCGAACGCTCGGCGCACTGGGCCAACGCCATTGCATTTGTGACTTTGGCCATCTCTGGCGTGGTCATGGCGTATGGCAAATTCTTCTTGCTGCCCATCATCGGCGGCACTTTGTTTGGCTGGCTGACCTATGCCTTGAAAAACCTGCACAACTTTGCAGGCCCCTTGTTTGCGGTGTCTCTGGTTGTGGTGTTTGTGACCTTTCTCAAAGACAACTTGCCCAGCAAAGACGACCTGGTCTGGTTGCTCAAGGGGGGCGGCTTGTTCTCGAACACCGAAGTGCCTTCGCACCGCTTCAATGCCGGTGAGAAGGTGGTGTTTTGGGGCGGCGTGCTGTTCCTTGGGGCCATCGTGGTGGCGTCGGGCTTGGTGCTGGACAAGTTGATCCCCGGCCTCATTTATGAGCGAAGCACCATGCAGATCGCCAACATGGTTCACGGTGTCGCCACTTTGTTCATGATGGCCATGTTCATCGGCCACATCTACATGGGCACCATCGGCATGCGCGGCGCCTACAAGGCCATGCGCGAAGGCTACGTCGACGAGACTTGGGCTAAAGAGCACCACGAACTTTGGTACGACGACGTCAAGGCCGGCAAGATTCCGGCTCAGCGCTCTGTGCCAGCGCCATCGGCACCCGTTGCCACCGCATCTGCTGCATCTACGGCTTCGGTTTGAGCCAGGAGAACACCATGAAAAAACACCTGCTTGTCATCTCTGCATTGGCCATCAGCTTCGGGGCTGTGGCTAAACTGCCTGCGCCCAGCGAAGAAGCCAAAGCCAAAGCGGCCGAAGCCGCCGCCAAAACGGCGCACGGCAACAAAGTAGCCGACTACCAACTGTGCAAGTCACGCGAAAAAGCGGCTGCACACTACCTCAAAACGCAAGGCAAGGGCAAAGCATCACCCACCGCAACGCCTGCCTGCGTGGACCCAGGTGCTTACAAACCAGCGCCGCCCGTGGCTGCGGCACCTGCTGCGGCCCCTGCGCCTGCGCCGGCCGCAGCCCCTGCTGCAGCCAAGCCCGCCGCTGCACCTGCCAAGAAAAGCTGATCGCTTTCAAGGCTGATTTTTTTCGTACGTCCTGAAAATCCCCCGTCGGCAACGGCGGGGGATTTTTACGTTAGGCTCAAGCCATGTCTGCTGTTCTAAACGCCTCTGTGGCCACACCGGTCCTGCCCAAGCCCCACATCACCCGAGCGCGTGCGCCCCTTACGCGCACCGTGTCCGTGTGCAATGAGTTCGGCGAAACATCCGAGACGCAAATCCCCGCCGAGCGGGCGCTCACCATTTATTTGGACAAAAAAGAGCTGGTGACCTTGATGACCTTGGGTGCAGAGCCCGAATGGCTGGTCCTCGGCTTTTTGCGCAACCAGCGTTTGATCGATTCGGTCGACCAGATCGAATCCATCACGGTGGACTGGACGATTGGTGAGGGCGAAATGGGTGAGCCTGGCGTGGCCGCTGTCAAAACCCGTGAGAACGCCCAAGTGGTGATTGAGCGCAGCGCCGACCGTGTGGTGACCACCGGCTGCGGCCAGGGCAGTGTGTTCGGCGATTTGATGGCCCACATTGATGAGATCGAATTGCCCGCCGCAAAGATCACGCAAGGCCAACTCTATGGCTTGGTCAATGCCATCCGCGTGCAGGAAACCACCTACAAATCGTCCGGCTCGGTACACGGCTGTGCGTTGTTTCAGGGCGATCAAATGCTCATGTTCGTCGAAGACGTGGGGCGTCACAACGCGGTCGACACCATCGCCGGCTGGATGTGGATGAACGACATCGATGGGCAAGACAAGGTCTTTTACACGACAGGCCGATTGACCAGCGAGATGGTCATCAAGTCCGCCCAGATGGGGGTGCCCGTGGTCGTTTCGCGCAGCGGCATCACTCAAATGGGCCTCGACGTTGCCAAGCGCCTGGGCTTGTGTGCCATCGGTCGCGCCACCAACAAGCGCTTCTTGTGTTTCAGCGGCCCCGAGCGGCTGGTCTGGCAAGCTGAATTGGTCTGACCCCCATTCGCAATCAGGGGCTCGCGCCCACCAAATCACTGATGCCGCATGGCTGTGGTCGGTCGCTCTTGTGGCCGAATGTTTGCGCGGTCTTAACAAATGCCTTGGCCGCCGCCGTGAATAGCTTGTGCGGTAAGGTGATGACATGAAACAACAAGGATGGATGCACGGCCTGCGGCTGGGTGGGCGCAATTTGTGGCGTGATTTGCGTGCGGGCGAGTTGCGGCTGCTCATGCTGTCGGTGTCATTGGCGGTGGCCGCACTCACGGCGGTGGGTTTTTTGGCCGACCGCATGCAGTCAGGTTTGTGGCGCGATGCGCGGCAACTGCTGGGCGGTGACGCGGTGGTCGTCAGCGACCAAAACACCCCGGCGGCCTTTGTGCAACAAGCCCATAGCCTGGGCTTGCAAACCAACACCAATGTGAGCTTTCCAACCATGGCCCGTGCCATGGCCGAACAAGGCGGGGCCAGCCGCTTGGTGGCCCTCAAAGCCGTAGAGCCGGGCTACCCCTTGCGCGGCCAGTTGCTACTGGCCAAGCCAGCGGCCAAGCCCTCAGCCATTCCCCCTGCAGGAGAGGTCTGGGTCGATCCGGCCTTGCTCGACAACCTGCAACTGCAAACAGGGCAATGGCTGGCACTGGGTGACCGCCGTTTTCGCATTTCTGCCGTCATTGAACGCGAACCCGACCGGGGCGCAGGCTTCATGACTTTTGCCCCTCGCGTCATGATGAACGCGGCCGATCTGGCCTCGACCGGATTGGTGCAACCGGCCAGCCGCGTGACGTGGCGCATGGCAGTGGCGGGCGATGCGGCCGCCGCCGAACGCTTTGTGCAATGGGCCAAGCCTGAGGTCGAACGCTCACATGTGCGTGGCGTGCAGATCGAATCGCTCGACAGTGGCCGCCCCGAAATGCGCCAGACGCTGGACCGCGCTTCGCAGTTTTTGAATTTGGTGGCCCTGCTGGCCGCCTTGCTGTGTGCCGTGGCCGTGGCCTTGGCGGCCCGGAGTTTTGCCGAACGGCAGCTCGATGCCTGTGCCTTGCTCAGGGTTTTAGGGCAAAGCCAGCGCACACTCACATTGAGTTACGGCTTGGAGTTTTTGGGCGCAGGCTTGCTGGCCAGTGCCGTAGGCGTGCTGGCGGGCTACGCCGTGCACCTGGGCTTTGTGGTCTTGTTGGCGGGCTTGGTCGATGCCCAACTGCCCGCCGCCACAGCGCAACCGGCCTTGATGGGCATGGCCATGGGCCTGACTTTGCTGGTGGCCTTTGGTTTGCCGCCTGTGTTGCAGTTGGCGCAGGTGCCGCCCTTGCGCGTCATCCGCCGCGACCTCGGGGGCTTGCAAGTGCGTTCGGGTTTGGTTTTGTTCATGGGCTTGGTGGGCTTCGCCTTGACCTTGCTCATGGTCAGCCGCAACCTGACTTTGGGCTTGATCACCGTGGGCGGTTTTGCGTTCGCTTTGCTCGTGTTTGCCGGTCTGGCTGCCGCCGCTTTGTGGCTTCTGCGGCGCACCGTGCCGGGCGAACAAGCGCCGCGCTGGTTGCGCCTGGCCACGCGTCAGGTGGCGGCGCGCCCGGTGTTCGCAGTGGTGCAGGTGAGTGCTTTGTCGGTGGGCTTGCTGGCTTTGGCTTTGCTGGTGTTGCTGCGCACCGACCTGATCGCCAGCTGGCGGCAAGCCACGCCGGCCAACGCGCCCGACCGTTTTGTGATCAACGTGCAGCCCGAGCAAGCCAGCGACTTTTTGGCCAGCTTGAACAAAGCCGGGGTGCAATCGCCTGACTGGTTTCCCATGATCCGGGGTCGCTTGGTGGCCATCAATGGCCGCGAGGTTGGCCCCAACGACTTTGAAGCCGACCGCGCCAAACGCTTGATCGACCGCGAGATCAACCTGTCTCACTCGGCCACCTTGCCCGCCCACAACCCCCTGACGGCAGGCCAATGGGTGCCCGAAGAAGCCGACGGCGTGAGTGTGGAGCAAGGCATTGCCGACACGCTGGGCCTGAAAATGGGCGACCAGTTGCGCTTTGACATTGCTGGCCAGCCGCGTGAAGCCCGCATCACCAGCTTGCGGAAAGTGGACTGGACGTCGATGCGCGCCAACTTTTTCATGATGTTCCCCGTCTCGCAAATGCCCGACCTGCCCATGACCTACATGGCCGCCTTCCGTTCGCCAGCCAGTGCGGCGGGTTTTGACAACGCGCTGGTCAACCAGTTTCCCAACATCACCAGTGTCGACATGCGCAGCACCTTGGCCCAGGTGCAGCGCGTCATGGACCAGGTGATCCGGGCGGTGGAGTATTTGTTCGCCTTCACGCTGGCCGCAGGCCTGATGGTGCTCTTGGCCGCCGTGGGCGCAAGCCGCCAGGCACGCGAGCGCGAATACGCCATCATGCGGGCGCTCGGGGCAGGGCGCTCTTTATTGGCGCAAGTGCAACGCACCGAGCTGTTGGGCTTGGGCTGGTTGGCCGGCTTCATGGCCAGCAGCATGGCCTTGGTGGTGGGGTGGGCGCTGGCCCGTTTTGCTTTCGAGTTTGCTTGGCAACCGCCCTTGTGGGCACCCTTGGCGGGCGGTGCCTTGGGCGCTTTGCTGGCGTGGACAGCGGGCAGCCTGAGCTTGTCGGGCGTGCTGCGACAACCTGTCATGCAAACTCTGCGGCAAGCGGCAGAGTAATG
>JAGNWH010000101.1:0-7749 GCA_017986055.1 Limnohabitans sp.
GGGAGAAGGGGTCAAGAAACTCAAACTGGCAGCGTCACCGTCCGCTCGTAGGCATCGCCCTGGGCATTGAACAGGTGCAGCAATTCAGGCGCTATGTGCACGCACACCGCGGTACCGGTTTGCTCGGTGGTGGTGCCTTCGACCTTCAGGGTCACCAGCTCGGTGTGCCCTTCGGGTTGGATGTAGAGCATGGACGACTCGCCCAGTTTTTCGATGTGCGCGATGGTGCCTGCGAAGGTGTTGGCTTGCTGGCAGTTGGACACCAAGCGCATGTCTTCGGGGCGCAGCCCCAGATGAACCGCTTGCCCGGCATTGCCTGTGGCGGCATCGACCGCTGCGCTGAACACTCGGCCCGCCACCGACACCTCGGTGCGCTGCCCGTCTGATGACACCCACTGCGCGGGCAGGATGTTCATCTTGGGCGAGCCAATGAATTCGGCCACAAACAGGCTGTTGGGACGGTAGTACAGCGCCATGGGCGAACCCACTTGTGCCACGCTACCGTGCGTGGCAATGCGGTCACCGGTGTTGAGCAAGACGATCTTGTCCGCCAAGGTCATGGCCTCCACCTGGTCGTGCGTGACATAAATCATGCTGGCCGTGCCGATGTCGTGGTGCAGCTTGGCGATCTCCAGGCGGGTCTGCACGCGCAACGCAGCATCCAGGTTAGACAGCGGCTCATCGAACAAAAACACGCGTGGCTCTTTGACGATGGCACGGCCAATGGCCACACGCTGGCGCTGACCACCCGAGAGGGCTTTGGGCAAGCGGTCGAGCAAGGGCGTGAGCTGCAAAATTTCGGCCGCTGCGCGCACTTTTTTATCGATCTCTGCGGCGTTCGAACCCAACACCTTGAGGCCAAAGGCCATGTTTTCGCGCACCGTCATGTGCGGGTACAGCGCATAACTTTGGAACACCATGGCCACCCCACGGCGGGCGGGCGGCAAATCGTTGACGCGCTCGCCACCAATGAACAAATCACCTGCAGTGATGTCTTCCAAACCGGCCACCATGCGCAGCAAAGTCGATTTGCCGCAACCCGAGGGGCCGACGAAGACGCAAAACTCACCGTCTTCGATGACGAGGTTGGCGTTGTTGATGGTCAAAGCGGCAGCGGCGTTGTAGCGTTTGCTGACATTGCGAAATTCGATTTTGGACATGGCAGGCCTTGGGTCGTGTCGGTGAAGTGGTTTTCAAAGGCCCTTGGATGGGCTCAAGAAGGCGCAGCCCCAAGGTTCAAAGCGCAGACGCTGGGCATCGGTGTGCACGCCGCTGGTGCCGCTGTCGTTCAAGGCTTGGGCACCTGCCCAGTCTGCGGGCAGACTCAGCTCGGCAGCGCGATCGCTGAAGTTGAAGGCACACAGCACCCGCTGGCCCGCGTGCTCGCGCACAAAGACCAAGGTTTGTGCGTGTGCGTCCCACAGATGCATGTCGCCGTGGATGAGTGCAGGCTGGGTTTTGCGCCAAGCAATGATTTGCTTGAAATAGCCCAACAAGCTGTCTGGGCCGGCTTGTTGGTCCACCGCCAAGGCGGTGTGGCGTGCGTCCACGGGCAGCCAGGTTTTGGCCGCACTGGAAAAGCCCGCGTGCGGCGCAGCGGCTTGCCAAGGCATGGGGGTGCGGCAACCGTCACGGCCTTTGAATTCGGGCCACATGGTGATGCCATACGGGTCTTGCAAATCCTCAAAGGCCACTTGGGCTTCGGGCAAGCCCAGCTCTTCGCCTTGGTACAGGCAGACGGTCCCGCGCAAGCCCATTTGAAAGGCCGCCGCCAAACGCAGCAAGCGGGCATCGGGCTGGGCGCCGCCCCAACGCGTGGCCGAGCGCACGCAGTCGTGGTTGGACAAAGCCCAGCAAGGCCAGCCATCGCCCACCACTTGGTTAAAGCGTTGCAGCACGCCGTGCAAAAACGGGGCGCTGTGGGCTTCGCCCAAGAAGTCAAAACAGTACGCCATGTGCAAACGGCGCTGCCCTTGCGGGCCGCTGCTGGTGTATTCGGCCACGCGGGCCAAACCGTCGTCGTCACCGATCTCGCCGACCATGGTGGTGTCGGGGTATTGGTCGAGCAAAGCACGCAAGGCTTCCAGAAAGGGCAGGTTTTCCGGGCGGCTTTTGTCGTAGACGTGGGCTTGCCACGCGTAGGGGTTGAAGGGGTTGACCGCCGGATCGGGGTTGTCGCGGCCTGGGGCGCCCTTGCCCGGGTTGTCACGCAGCAAAGCGTCGTGGAAGTAAAAGTTAGCGGTGTCCAGACGGTAACCGTCCACACCCATGTCGAGCCAGAATTTCACGGTTTGCAGCAATGCCGCTTGCACCTCCGGGTGGTGAAAGTTCAGATCGGGTTGGCTGCTCAAGAAGTTGTGCAGGTAGTACTGGCAGCGACGCGTGTCCCATTGCCATGCGCTGCCCCCAAAGATGGACAACCAGTTGTTGGGGGGCGTGCCGTCTTCGCGTGCATCGGCCCAGACAAACCAGTCGGCCTTGGGGTTGTCGCGGCTGGCGCGGCTTTCCACGAACCAAGGGTGCTGGTCGCTGGCGTGCGAGAGCACTTGGTCGATCATGACCTTCAGGCCCAAGCTGTGCGCGCGTGCGAGCAAGGCTTTGAAGTCGGCGATGGTGCCAAACATCGGATCGACGTCGCAGTAATCGCTCACGTCGTAGCCGAAGTCTTTCATCGGGCTTTTGAAGAAGGGCGAGAGCCAAATGCCGTCGGCCCCCAGCTCGGCCACATGGGCCAGGCGCTCGGTGATGCCGGGCAAATCGCCAATGCCGTCCCCGTTGCTGTCTTGAAAGCTGCGGGGGTAGATTTGATAAATGACGCCACCGCGCCACCAGCCGTTGTTGATTGCTTTTTCAGTCATGGGTATGAACAAAGAGGGTTTAACCTTTGACCGCACCGGCCGTCAGGCCAGAGACGATCTTTTTCTGGAACGCCAGCACCAAGGCCAGCAGTGGCAAGGTCACGAGCACCGAAGCGGCCATGATGTTGCCCCAAGGGATTTCGTATTTGCTAGCACCCGAAATCAATGAGATTGACACCGGCACCGTGCGCTCGTTGTTGTCGAGCACAAAGGTCAGTGCGAACAAAAATTCGTTCCACGCGGCAATGAAAGCCAGCAAACCTGTCGACACCAAGGCAGGCCACAGCAGCGGCATGAACACGTCTTTGATGATGCGCCACGGGCTGCAACCGTCCATGATGGCGGCCTCTTCCAGCTCTTTGGGCAATTGCTTCATGAAGGTGGTCAGCACCCAGACGGTGAAGGGCAGCGTAAAGATCATGTAGGGCAGCACCAAGCCCAGCGCCTTGTTGTACAGGCCCAAAAACCGGATCAACTCAAACATGCCGGCCAGCACCGCCACTTGCGGGAACATCGACACACCCAAGATGGCGGTCAGCAAAAGGCCACGCCCTTTGAAGGTGATGCGGCCCAGTGCATACGCGGCCGAGATGCCCAAAAACAGCGAGAGCGTGACCACCACGACCGAGACCATCACCGAGTTCAAGATGTGGCGACCAAAGGGTTGTTCGGCCAGCGTGAACAGCGAACTGTAGTTGCGCCAAGACACGCTGCTGGGCAGCAAGCTGCTGTCAAACAGCGAAGCGCCGGTTTTGAACGAGGTGGCCAAGGCGTACAAAAAGGGGAACACCGAGACCAACACCAGCACGGTGGCGGCTGCGTAGAGCGCAATGCGCCCGAGCAATGGGGTTTTCATCAATCGTCTCCCAACTTCATGCGACTGGCTTTGATGGCCAGCACAGTGCACAGGCCAATGATGAGGAACAGCGCGGTCGAGGCGGCAGAGCCGTAGCCCATATACCCGTTGTCGATCATTTCGCGGCGCACAAAGCCCGACATGGAAATGGTGGTGTTGTTGTTCGAGGTCAGCACATAGATCAGGTCGAACACGCGCAAGGCATCGAGCAAGCGGAAGATCATGGCGACCATCAACGCGGGCTTGATCAGCGGCAGCGTGACTTTCCAGAACACGCGCAAGGGGTGCACACCATCAACTTGCGCAGCTTCGTAGCAGTCTTTGGGCAAGGTTTGCAATGCAGCCAAGATCAGCAGGGCCATGAAGGGCGTGGTTTTCCACACGTCCACCGCCACCACGGTCCACATGGCGTATTCGGGTTGGGCGGTCCACGCGATTTTTTCGGCAATCCAGCCCAGGTCAACCAGCCACTGGTTGATCACGCCAAACTGGTCGTGAAGCATCCAGCCCCACATCTTGGCCGAGACGATGGTGGGAATGGCCCAAGGCACCAGCACGGCGGTGCGCACCAAGGTGCGGCCTTTGAATTCTTGGTTGAGCAGCATGGCCACAGCCAGGCCCAACAGGGTCTCAAGGGTCACCGAGACGATGGAGAACTTCAAGGTATTGAGGATGGAGATACCCCAATCGCCGGCAAAAAATCCATCGGTGTTGTTGGGGTTGGCAAACAGGCCAAACTCACCAAAGTAGTTTTCTAGGCCAATGAATTTGCTGGCTTCGAGGTTGTTGATGTTGGCGTCGGTGAAGCTGAACCAAATGGTTCGCCCCAAAGGCCAAACAGCCACCAACAACAGCACCACCAACATGGGGGCCAAGAACAGCCAGGCTGTGCGCGTCTTGTTGTTCATGAGGTTCCAAGAGGGGTCGTCAAACGATAAGGTCCGGATGCAAAGCACCCGGACCTTGGCGGGCGCTCAGGTCAAATTACCACTGGTTGCGCTTGACTTGCTTGAGCTTGCCGTCCAGGCGCTTCAGGCTGTCTTCGGCGGTGGCTTTGCCCGACAACACGTCGTGCGTAGCGTTCCAGAAGGCAGCGCTGACTTCGGGGTACTTCAGGCCAGTGGCGGTTGCCGGACGGGGCACCGCGCTGGTGAACACATCAAACAAGCTGCCAAAGAAGGGGTTGGCGGCCAACACTTCTTTGTCTTTGTACAAAGCAGCGATGGTGGGGTTGTAAGAGCCTTTGATGGCGCGCTCTTTTTGCACTTCAGGGCTGGTCATGTACATCACCAAAGAAGCGGCGGCATCAGGGTTCTTGGAGTACTTGGAAACAGCCAACTGCCAGCCACCCAAGGTGGCGGCGTTTTGACCGTCAGCGCCACCTTTAGGCAGTGCAGCCACACCGATCTTGTCTTTGATCTTGGAGTCGGCGCCATTGCCCAGCGACCAGGCGTAAGGCCAGTTGCGCATGAAAGCGGCATTGCCGTTTTGGAACACGCCACGGGCTTCTTCTTCGGCGTAGTTCAACACGCCTTGAGGTGCGATGGTGCCAATCCAAGAGGCAGCGGTCTTCAGTGCCTTGACAGCATTGGGGTTGTTGACGGTGATGTTGCCTTTGTCGTCAACGATGTTGCCGCCTTTGTAGCTGTGGATCCACTCCACGGCGTCGCAGGTCAGGCCTTCGTAGGCTTTGGCTTGGAAAACAAAACCTTGGAAATCTTTGTTGCCAGCGGCACGCTCGCCGTCTTGGATTTTCTTGGCAGTCGCGGCCAGATCTTCCCAAGTGGCAGGGGCTTTAGCGCCGTATTTTTCGACCAAGTCTTTGCGGTAGAACAGCAAGCCGGCATCGGTGAACCAAGGCATGGCCAGCAGTTTGCCGTCAGCGCTGTTGTTGGCAACGATGGCAGGGAAGTGGGCCTTTTCCGCGCCTTTGCTGTAGGGCTTGAGGTCCAGCAAGTGGTCTTTGATCACACCAGGCCAGACCACGTCAACGTTGATGACGTCGAGGTCAGTCGATTTGGCGGCGAACATTTGGCGGAACAAAGCCAAGATGTCGGTGGTGCTGTTGGGGATGGTGAAGAGCTTGACTTCGTTGCCGGTTTTCTGAGCCCACTCGGCTGTGTGCTTTTTGCAGAATTCAAAGTCTTGACCGACTGAGCCGCAAGAAATGGTGATGGTCGCTGCTTGAGCCGAAACGGCCATCAAGGGCGCTGCGACCAATGCAGCAGCCAATTTAACCGCTGTGCTTCGTGATGTGAATGTCATCTGATTGCCTCTGTAAATTTGGGTTGTACACATCGCCCCCGTTCCCTTTCAGCGGTGAGCGCAAGCGTATTTGAACATTCGTGCAATCGATTGCATTAGCGGGTTTTCCCTAAAAGGTAGTCATTTGATTGCGGTACGTAACTTCGGCGCGTGCGGTCGCGCTGGATCTGTTCAGCGCGTGCTCTCGCGTTCGATCAGCTCGGTAGGCAAAATCACCGAGCGTTTCGGCATGCCCGCTTGCGCTTCGTTGAGCAATGACACCAGCGCATGGCCGGCCAGTTTGGTCGGCTGCCTGATGGAGGTGAGGCTAGGAAAAACGTGCCCCGCCATGTCGATGTCGTCATAGCCGACCACCTTGACGTCTCGCGGCACATCGATCCCGCGGGCATTGAGCGCGCTGATCAAGGTAATGGCAGCCACATCACTGGTGGCAAAAACACCATCGAACGCCAGATCTTGCGACAGCCACTCTTGCACCACATGGAGCAACCTGGGCTCGCCAAACAACACCGATTGCCGCAGCCGCTCGTCGGGCGTGACACCCGCCTCACGGTGCGCACGCAAATAACCGGCGAAGCGCAAACCCGCCTCTGGGTGGTTGATGTCGCCGAAGAAGGCAATCTTTTTGCAGCCTCGCGCAAGCAAGTGCGAAGCCGCCAAGTAGCCGCCTTGCTCGTTGTCGCCCCCCACCACAGGGTAAGCAGCATCGGGCAAAGCAGCACCCCAGACCGAGAACTTCAGACCCGAATGCTGCAAGCGGTTGAGGTGTTCGTGCCAGGTAAGCTGGCCAATCACCACCAAGCCAGAAACTTGTCCGCTGGTGACCAAGGTTTGCATGCTGGCGTTGCGTGTTTCGTGCAGCCTTGTCAGCAGAACACTGCTGCCCTGTTCATCCAGCGCATCGGCCACGCTGCCAAACAGATTCAAAATAAAAGGGTCCGAAATGGATTGCATGCTGTCGCCCAGCACCACCACACCCACCGTTTGCACCGAGCGTTTGCGCAAATTGGCCGCCCCCACATTGACCTGGTAGTTCAGCGAGCGCGCCAACTCCAAGATGCGCTCACGCGTGGCTTCGGGGATCAAGGTGCTGCCACTCAAGGCCCGCGAAACGGTGGATGAGGACACCCCGGCCATGCGGGCAATGTCGATCATTTGGGTGCGGCGCGGGACAGATGAAGCTGGACTCATGGCTTTGATTATTTCACGCGCGCTGACGCTGTCATGGCCAACAGGAGACAGCCATCAAAAACCCATAAAAAAACCGCCCAAAGCTTTGCAGCTCTGGGCGGTGTCAATGAAACTTTGAAGAAACGATTACAACGTTCAGAAAGCGTAGTTCAAACGCACTTTGAATGCATTCAGGTTGTCCACGCCAGTGGCTTTGGATGTGCTGAGAGCAGGGGTGATGGTTGCACCCTTGACGCCCAACAAGGGGAAGCTGTAAGCCGCGTAGTAAGTCGTGGCTTTGTTGGCACCTGTTTTGTCTTGGACCATGCCAACGCCTGCATCACCGAAAACGGCGTTCAGACCCACCGAGGTAGAGTCCAGATCGCTGTTTTTGCCGTAGTTCGCATTCACCGAAGCGCTGCTGCTCAATGCATAACCCACCGACACGCCGGTACCGGAGTAGCTGACGTTGTTCTTTTTGTAAGACTCGACACCAGCACGCACAGTCAGGGCACCCGCGGTGTAGACCAAGGTGGGGCGCAGGCCATAAGCATCGGTTGTAGAACCCGATTTTTCAGTCACCAAACCCAATTCAACGCG
>JAGNWH010000102.1:0-7734 GCA_017986055.1 Limnohabitans sp.
ACCCTGCAAATCGACAGCCTGCACCAAGTGGCGCAAGGCTCCGGTTTGGTTTGGGTGAACTCTGACGCAGGCAAAGTGGCCGCCGTTCAAGCCGCCATTTCGGCAGAACCCAAGCCAGTTCGCGTGCCGCGCGAACGCCCACCCGCGGTTGTCTTGAATGAAGGCCCCTTGGTTTTGGTGGAAACACGCAAAGACCTGAAGGACATGAACTTGCCGTTCTGATCCAACCCATCAAGTGCTTGAGCGCTTGACAAAAAAACCGGGCTCATGGCCCGGTTTTTTTTCGTCCGCTCAAAACCGTTTTAATCGCTTTGGCGTCACCGTCTTGAACTGTGGCAAGCCGGCTTTAAGAGCTTTGTCATGCCCGGCTTGACCGGCTATCCATGTGCATCGAGGGCATGAAAGCACCGTCTGCTGGAAGTGCCAGCAACCGAGGACGAGAATGCCCTTCCTTGAGGCACCCAACAAAACCTCAGGGTTGGGCCACCAAGGCAGCCTGTTTCCAGGCCTGCGCTGCCGCAACAGGCTCTTGGCGTTGTTCGGCCAATTCAGCCAGAGCACACCAAGCCCGACGCTTCAAGGCGGGGGTCTGCAAACCCTTGACCGCTTGGCTCAACAGACTTTGCGCCTTGCCCCACAGCTGGTGGCGCAAGCACACCATGCCAGCCAGATACTGCAATCGCGCATCTTGAGGCTGGGCTTGCTGAGTCGCTTCGATGCGGGCCAGCCATTGCCGGGCATCAGGTGCCTGGGCATCTGCCAAACTGGCCTCCATGGCTTGGACCATGCGAGCCAACTGATCGGGCGTCCAACTGGACTGCTGCGACTGCAAAGGTGTCCACAAAGGCTGGAGCCATGGCCTGGCCACCGCACCCGAGCCACCCAAAGCCACAAAACGCAAAGCGGCTTCCGCTGCAATGTCCGGCATAGCGCGTTGCACGGGATTCAAATTGAGCCACCAACGCTCAAGAGCGTCGGCATCGTGCATGTTCGACAACCATGCCAGGATCAGGCCACGCACCAGACTGTCAGCAGTTGACGGCGTGAACGCACGGTGTTTGGCCAGCAAAACAGCTGTGTCCAAAGCCAGCGCGGGTTGCCCCGCCAATCGGGCAGCCTTCAGCTGCATGCGCATGGCCACCACGCGACGCCCGGTCGCATTGGGCAAAGCCTTCAAAAGGCCCAAGCTCCCCGAGGCATCACGGTCATCCAGCAACCACCGGGCTGCACGCAATTGAGCCCCATCGGTCAAGGTCTGGCGCTCAGAAACAGCGCCTTGTTTGGCCGTTTCGAGGGCTGCCTGCAAATGCGATTGACGCAACACTCGGTCTTGCAACGCGTGTGCCGACTCGGCCGCCATGATGTGCGCCACAGTGCGCAAGGAAACCGCATGGTCTAGCTGAAGGCCAGCGTCGTTCAAATGCGACTCCTTTTCAAGCGCCGTTTGCGCCGCCTTTCGGGCCCGCAAAAACCGCCCGGCCATGAAGCTGCTGATCGACTCGAGCAGCGCGGCGTGAGCAGCCCTTTCTTTTTGCTGCAAGCGCCAGCTGTGTGCGTGCTTGGGCAAAGACAGCAAGGCCGACAAAGCCTGCTGGGCCAACACCACCACCAGCACGACAAGGCCCAGCACCAACAGAACCAAATTGAGTGAGAAGTCGACCCTGTAGGACATCAAGAACAAGGCCACTGTGCCGTTGTTGTGCCAAGCCAGCCATGCTGCAGCTGCAGCCAAAGAAAACAAACTGATGAGCCAAAGAGCTGCGCGCATGCGGTCTTACCTTCCTGCTGCCGCAGTGGACAATGCCGTCAACGACCCTTCCAGGCGCGGCATCTCACTGGCTTTTAATTGGGTTCCGGATTGCTCCAGCAACTGAAGCAACTGGGTGGTTTTGCGCGACGAAGCATCGGCATAGCGACGAACGGTCACGGCGGCAGACGCCAGATCGGCCCGGGCCGCATCTTTTTGGCGTGCCAGCAGGCCCAGACGGGCATTGAGCAATTTGAGCTTGAGGTTTTCGCGCAAGAAAAACCCTTGCTCAGGGGACATCAGCGCGGCTTCAGGCAGCTCGATGCGACTCACCCGCACCAAACCCTTGAGCTGATCGGCAAACTGCATCAAGCCGGCCAGCCACCAAGAGGGCGCAGGCCCGGCAACCCCCTCTTGGGCCACAGACCGGTTCATCGCCACAGTGGGCAATTCCTGATTGGCCAGCACCAAGCCATCCACCAAGGCCACGCCTTCATCCAGTTTGATCAGCAAACCGGGCAAATCAAACACGGCCGTGGTGTTCAATCGTTCCTGATCTTTTTCAAGGGCGCGGAGCACCGGCGCCAATCGGGGCTGTGCGGCCCGCTGCACACGCAACTGCGCCGACTTGAGCGCAGCCAGCAGGGGCTCCATGCTGCCCGTCAACTGCGACTGCTGCTGGGCCATGCGCAACGCCGCTTCAATGTCCACGACCAAATTTTCATCGCGCGACCGCGACAGACTTTGGATCAACTCCTCCAGCTGCCCGCGTTGCAATGCCACCTCGCCCAAGCGGGTTTCCAAAAGCGTCAGCCGAGCCGCACTGTCTTTCACGGTTTCTTGTGCCTGCTTGGCCCAGGCTTTGGCTTCCATGGACTGCTGCCCGGCATCGGCGCTTTGCCGCGCCAATTGCTCCTGAATCCGCGACAGCTTTTGCCACAGCAAAACAGACACCAGCAAAGCCAAGCAGGCCACGCCCAAAGCCAACCACCAGCCCCGAAGCACGGGCCGGGAGGTCGTAGCCACAGGCTCGACAAGAGAAGATGCGGATTCGGGCTTGGAGGTCATGTGAGCGATTTTATAGACTCGGCTTGTGCTTCCAGACCTGCGGGCACCGTATCCACCCGCCCCCAGCCCATGGCACACAGTCTTTGGGCAATGCGGGGGTGCGTGGCCAACGCTCTGGCCTGCCCCAATGGCAAGTCAGGGCAAAGCTGCAACAAGTGATGCGCCGCCTCGGAGCTGCTGAACAGCCACCAGCTGTCATCGGTCATCGCCTGCGCAGCCCTTTGCTTTTGGCTGGGCGACAGCACGGGGGTCTGGCGCACATAAGCCACGGCTTGCGTCACCTGAACGCCAGCGTCTGCCAGTTTTTGTGCCAACCAGTCACGCCCGGCCAACTGGCCCTGGGCATCGGCCCCGCGAACAATCAGCACCGAAGCCCGCTCTGTTGATTGCACGCGCCCTGCAACCAACGTCCACAAGGCCTCCGAATCAAACTGACTTGCATCGGCATCGGGCGAATCGATTTGATCGGCTGGCCAACCGCTGGCCAACAAGGCGGCATGGGTGCCAGGCCCGGTAGACCAGGCACGGCAAGCTTGCAGGCCCAGCCCCGCAGGGCGCTCAGCCATGAAAAACCGCACCGCATTGGCGCTCACAAACATCACCGCCAAATGCCGGGGCACGTTGGCCCAAGCGGCACGCAAAGCCGATGCATCGGGCAAAGGGGCGATCTGAATCAGGGGAAGGATGTCGGTGCGAACACCACAAGCGAGCAAGGCCGTCGCCCAAGACTCGGCCTCACGCTCTGGCCGGGTGACGATCACCACAGGGGTTTCAGCCATGCGATTTTTGAAGGGTCAATGCGCGCCAGCCTGGCGCAAAGCCTGGGCCACGCGCAGGCCCAAAGCCTCTGCAGCGGGCAGGTCAGCCACCGGCGACTCGTCATTGGCCATGACCAGCTCAGTCGCGCCCTCCGGTTCGCCCCAAGCGGCACGCAGCTTGAGCACGCCGCCTTCGATGGTGGCGTGGGCCGCCAAAGGCATGGAGCAACTGCCGCCCATGGCCCGGCTCACGGCACGCTCGGCCGCCACCCGACGCCACGACGGCGCGTCGGCCAGCGGTGCCAGCAAGGCGCGCAAATCTGCACGGTCACTGCAAATTTCAATGCCCAAAGCACCCTGGCCTGCAGCAGGCAGCATCTGGTCGGTTTCAAAAATGTGCCGAATGCGCTGGGTCAAACCCAGCCGCTTGAGGCCCGCAGCGGCCAACACAATGCCTGCGTATTGGCCTTCGTCGAGTTTGCGCAAACGGGTGTCCAGATTGCCGCGCAAAGGTTCGATCTTCAAATCGGGGCGCAAAGCGCGCAGCAACACCGTGCGACGCAAACTCGATGTGCCCACCACCGCGCCTTGTGGCAGGTCTTCCAGACGGGCATAAGCGGCAGACACCCAGGCATCGCGGGGATCTTCGCGCTCCATCACACAGGCCAGATCAAATCCTTCTGGCATGTCCATGGGCACGTCCTTCAGGGAGTGCACGGCAATGTCAGCACGCCCCTCCTGCAGGGCAACTTCGAGTTCCTTGACGAACAAGCCCTTGCCGCCGACCTTGCTCAGACTGCGGTCCAGGATCTGGTCACCTTGCGTGGTCATGCCCAGCAGACTGACACGACAGCCCAAACCCTCGAGCAGGGCTTTGACATGCTCTGCTTGCCAAAGCGCCAAACGGCTTTCACGGGTAGCGATCACGATGGAGGGGGCAGAAGTCGAAGACACGTTGAATTTCTCGTTGAATAGGCCTCATCACGATGAAACCAGTTGGTAATTAATAGGGTCCGGGCGATGCTAGCATGAGGTAACGAGGCCACAAGCCTCGACACGCCTCAGCCAAACCACCCCTTCACTGAACCGATCCCGATGAAACAGGCCTCCCCAGACACTCTCGGCACAACCCAAACAACCCGCACCAGCCAACGCACGGAAAAACGCGACAGCGAACGGCCATTGGTTGAAGACATCCGATTGCTGGGTCGCATCTTGGGTGACGTGATCCGGACACAGGAAGGCCCTGAGGCCTATGAGCTGGTCGAGCAGATACGCAAGCTGTCGGTGGCATTTCGGCGTGATGCCGACCACGAGGCCGACAAGGCCCTGAAAAAACTGCTCAAAAGCCTGCCCGGCGACCGGGCCGTGAGCGTGATCCGTGCCTTCACCTATTTTTCGCATCTGGCCAACTTGGCCGAAGACCGCCACCACATCCGCCGCCGCGCCATCCACGAACGCGCTGGCCACACTCAAGAAGGCAGCATCGATGTGGCGCTGCAGCGCCTGCGCTGGGCGGGCATCACCCCCAAAAGCATCTCGGACATGCTGGCCACCAGCTACGTGGCCCCGGTGCTGACCGCGCACCCCACCGAAGTCCAGCGCAAAAGCATTTTGGATGCCGAGCGCGACATCGCCCACCTGCTGACCGAGCGCGACGCCATCAAGGCCCGCGCTGCGGCCGTCAATGCGGCCAAAGACGCACTCACCCCCAAAGAGCTGGCGGCCAATGAGTTGCAAATGCGTGCCCGTGTGATGCAGCTGTGGCAAACCCGCTTGCTGCGCTTTACCAAACTCACGGTGGCCGACGAGATTGAAAACGCGCTGAGCTATTACGAAGCCACTTTCCTGCGCGAAATCCCCAAGCTGTATGCCGAGCTTGAAGAAGCCCTGCCCGGACAGCCCATTGCCAGCTTTTTGCGCATGGGCCAATGGATTGGTGGCGACCGCGATGGCAACCCCAATGTGACCGCGCAAACCCTGGAACACGCGCTGACCCGCCAAAGCGATGTGGCCCTGCGCCACTACCTGACCGAAGTGCATTTCTTGGGCAGCGAACTGTCGCTGTCGGCCATGCTGGTGCCCTTTGGCCCCGAGATGCAAGCCCTGGCCGCGCAGTCGCCCGATACCAACGAACACCGCCAGGACGAGCCGTATCGGCGCGCACTGACCGGCATGTATGCCCGCTTGGCCGCCACGCTGACCCACTTGACTGGGGGCGAAGCAGCACGCCACGCCGTGGCACCGCAAAACCCTTATGCCAACGCCGAAGCATTTTTGGCCGACCTGCGCGTGATCGAGGCATCGCTGTGCAGCCACCACGCCGAAGCGCTGGCTGCACAACGCTTGCACCCGCTGATCCGCGCCGTTGAGGTGTTCGGCTTTCACCTGGCCACCGTGGACCTGCGCCAAAGCTCGGACAAACACGAAGAGGTGGTGGCCGAACTGCTGACCACCGCGCGGGTGGAAAAGAACTACAGCCAACTCGACGAACACGCCAAACAAGCCCTGCTGCTGGGCCTGCTGAACGACGCCCGCCCGCTGCGCGTGCCGGGTGCCGATTACAGCGCCCATGCCACATCTGAGCTGGCAATTTTTGAAATGGCACGACGCATGCTGGCCAGCTTTGGCAAACAGGCCATTCGCCACTACATCATCAGCCACACCGAAACCGTGAGCGACTTGCTGGAAGTGCTGTTGCTGCAAAAAGAAGCCGGGCTGCTGCGCGGCACGCTCGACGGCGAAGCCCGCAACGACCTGATCGTGGTGCCGCTGTTTGAGACGATTGAAGACCTGCGCAACGCCGCACCCATCATGCGCGACTTTTATGCCCTGCCCGGGGTGGCCGCGCTGCTGCAACGCTCCGGTGGTGAGCAAGACATCATGCTGGGCTATTCGGACAGCAACAAAGATGGCGGCATCTTCACCAGCAACTGGGAGCTTTACCGCGCCGAGATCGCCTTGGTGGACCTGTTTGACAAACTCAAAGGCAGCCACGGCATCACTTTGCGCATGTTCCATGGCCGTGGCGGCACGGTGGGCCGAGGCGGTGGCCCCAGCTACCAAGCGATCTTGGCGCAGCCACCGGGCACCGTGCGCGGCCAGATTCGCCTGACCGAACAAGGCGAGGTCATCGGCTCCAAATACGCCAACCCCGAGATTGGCCGCCGCAACCTCGAAACTTTGGTCGCCGCCACGCTCGAGGCCACACTGCTGCAACCAACCAAGCCCGCCACCCGGGCCTTTTTAGACGCCGCAGCCGAACTGTCCGAAGCCAGCATGGACGCCTACCGCGCCTTGGTCTACGAAACACCTGGCTTCACCGAGTACTTCTTTGGCGCAACCCCGCTGAAAGAACTGGCGCAACTGAACATCGGCTCGCGCCCCGCCTCGCGCAAAGCCCTCGAAAAAATCGAAGACCTGCGGGCTATTCCCTGGGGTTTCAGTTGGGGCCAATGCCGCCTGACCTTGCCCGGCTGGCTGGGCTTTGGCTCGGCGGTGGCCACCTACCTGGACAAGCCCGAAGCGGCCGAACGCAAAGCCGCGTTGGCCCTGCTGCAAAAGATGTACCGCCAATGGCCGTTCTTTCGCACCTTGCTGTCCAACATGGACATGGTGTTGGCCAAAAGCGATTTGGCGCTGGCCTCGCGTTACGCCGAGTTGGTCAGCGACAGCCGTTTGCGCAAAAAAATCTTCACCGCCATCGAAGCCGAATGGCACCGCACCGCCGACGCCCTGGCCCAGATCACCGGTGAAAAGAACCGCCTGGCCAGCAACCCGGCACTGGACCGCTCGATTCGCCACCGCTTCCCATACATCGACCCACTGCACCACCTGCAAGTCGAGCTCATCCGCCGCTACCGCGCGGGCTTGGCCGACGAACGGGTGCAGCGCGGTATCCACATCTCGATCAACGGGATTGCGGCGGGCTTGAGAAATACGGGCTGAAGGCTGGGCGCGGGTTGCCGCGCTGATGCATCTGCACGCCACAGGCTGTGGCGTGGGCACTGTTTATGAACAGTCAGGAAGAGAAGTGGTAGGGCGTCACGGACTTGAACCGTGGACCAAAGGATTCTGGTTTGTGTGACTTTCGCCACTCCCTGGACTATGCCTTCATCGTAGCTTTCGCCTTAGACGGGCGCCGTCTAGTCTCTACACCTT
>JAGNWH010000020.1:0-26880 GCA_017986055.1 Limnohabitans sp.
GCGGCCAGCACCGATTTTTTGATTTTGCCGACCACGTGCATTTCGCAGGGTTTGCAGTCAAAGCGCAGGGTGAGTTTTTCTTTGCCGTTGATCAGTTGCATCGGCTCGGCCTTGACGGTGCCTTGCACGCCGGTCACGCCTTTGGCCTGTTTGGGGCACAGGCTCAAACTGAAGCGCACGCAGTGCTTGGTGATCATCAGGCTGACTTCGCCCAGTTCTTCTTGCGCTTCGTAGGCGGCGGCGATCACCTTCACGCCGTGTTCGGCATAAAAGTCGCGCGCTTTTTGGTTGAACACATTGGCCAGATAGGTGAGGGTGTCTTCGGGGTATGGGGCCGGTGGCTCCACGGGCACCGCACGCGGCAGGCGGTGCAGGCCTTGGGCGCGGGCGTCTTCGAGCGCTTGCACGGCGTCGCGGCGCAGGGCGTTGAGCTGTGACGGTGGCACAAACCAAGGGCGGGGCAGGGTCACTTGCACGTCGATCGGCTCAAACACGGTGTCGCCCAGTTTGCCCAAAGCGCTTTGGACGATGGTGTGGGCCTGCGCGGCGTCTTTGGGCGCTTGCCAGCGCACAGCCAAGTGCGCTGTGCCGGTGTGCCCGGCTTCGTCGGTCAGGGTCAGTTGCAGGCCGTCGGGGCTTTCGGCCAGTTGCATCCACACACCCATGCGGCGTTCGGCGGACTTTTTGTCCAAGGTCCGCACCCAGCTCATGTCGCGGTTGCGGTTGATCTGCACGCCTTTGCGCAGGTCTTTGAAGCCGTCCATCGGGTCTTTGGGAAAGAGCCGCCACACGCCTTTGGCTTTTTGGGCTTCGGCGCGGTTGATTTGCAGGCCCACCAGTTCTTTTTGCAGGTCGTAGTAGCAAAGGCCATCGCCGTTGTGCAGCACGGTGGCGGGGTCGTCGGTGGTGATCTCGACGTGTTCGGGCGTGACTTGGCTGACCCAGCCAATCGCTTGGCCGGGGTTTTTGGGCGTGTCAAAGGCGCCGATGTCTTCTTGGCGGCCTTGCACAAAGTAGTCGGTGAACTCGCGGTTGAAGTTTTGGTTGGGATCGGGCTCAAAGCTGAAGGTGGTGCGGCCATGTGAGGCCGGGGCCAATTCGGGCTGGTCGTTGAGCACCTCGTCCATCAACTTGCGGTAATGGGCCGTGATGTTTTTCACATAGGCCATGTCTTTGTAACGGCCTTCGATTTTGAAGCTGCGGATGCCCGCATCGACCAAAGCGCGCAGGTTGTCGCTTTGGTTGTTGTCTTTCATGCTGAGCACATGCTTGTCATGGGCCACGATGCGGCCTTGCGCGTCTTTGACTTCGTAGGGCAGGCGGCAAGCTTGCGAGCAGTCGCCTCGGTTGGCGCTGCGGCCGGTGTGGGCGTGGCTGATGAAGCATTGGCCGCTGTAGGCCACACACAAAGCGCCGTGCACAAAAAACTCGATCACGGTGCGCTCGGTGTCCACCGCGTCGCGGATGGCCGCGATCTGAGGCAGCGTGAGTTCACGGGCCAGCACGATTTGGCTCAGGCCTGCGTCTTGCAAGAATTTGGCTTTTTCGGGCGTGCGGATGTCGGTCTGGGTGCTGGCGTGCAGTTGGATGGGCGGCATGTCAATCTGCAGCAAGCCCATGTCCTGCACGATCAGGGCGTCCACCCCCGTGTCATAGAGCTGCCAGGCCAGTTGGCGGGCACCTTCGAGTTCGTCGTCGCGCAAGATGGTGTTGAGCGTGACAAAGATGCGGCTGTGAAAGCGGTGCGCGTATTGCACCAGTTTGGCGATGTCTTGGACCGAGTTGTCGGCCGTTGACCGTGCCCCGAACGAGGGGCCACCGATGTAGACCGCATCAGCCCCGTGACGGATGGCTTCGATGCCAATATCGAAGGTACGGGCAGGGGCGAGGAGTTCGAGGTGGTGAGGCTGCATGGGCTGGGATTATCCCAGCTTGTGAAGCCTACACCTCATGCAGACCAACAGCTCTGGGGCTGTGGGCTCTGGTTGGGGCGATGTGGCAAAGCGAAGCGCCTCTGAGCCCCGGCCAGTGCCCGCAGGCCCAGAGCGAACGTCAAAGAAATGCGAACCAACAAAAAACGCGACCGAAGTCGCGTTTTTCAGAGGGCAAAGTCCAAGTTATTGGATCTTGGCTTTGGCGCGCAAGGCATCCTGGAAACTGCTGAGCTTTTGCTGTTGCAGCTGCTGGGAAATCTGGGGTTTGACTTCTTCGAGCTTAGGCAATTGGGCTTCGCGCACGTCGTCCACACGGATGATGTGAAAGCCAAATTGGCTCTTGACGGGGGTATCGGTCATCTGACCTTTGTCCAGTTTGACCATGGCACCCGAAAACTCGGGCACATAGCTGCCGGCTGCAGCCCAGTCGAGGTCGCCACCGTTGGCACCGGAGCCTGGGTCTTTGGAGGCTTTTTTGGCCAGGTCTTCAAAGCTGCCGCCTTTTTTGATCTGGGCAATCAAGGCCAAGGCTTCGTCTTCTTTTTCAACCAAGATGTGGCGGGCGCGGTATTCCTTGCCACCGTTGGCTGCCACAAATTTGTCGTACTCACCCTTGATGTCAGCATCTGTGACCGGGTTTTTCTTTTGGAAGTCGGCAAACAGTTGGCGGATCAGGATGGTCTGGCGGGCCAGTTCGATCTGGGTTTTGTACTCGTCAGAGGCGTCCAGGCCGCGCTTTTTGGCTTCTTGCATGAACACTTCGCGGGCGATCAACTCTTCCTTGATCTGGGCCAGCACTTCGGGTGTCACGGGGCGGCCAGAGGCTTCAACTTGTTGCTTGAGCGCATTCACGCGCGAAGAAGGCACTGGCTTGCCGTTGACCACAGCCAGGTTTTGCGCCAGGGCGGGAACCGCCAGCAAGGCGACCAGGGCGGCGCTGAGCATTTGCTTTTTCATTTTGTTTTCCTCAATGACGTTGTGTCAGGCTTGAATCAAGGGTTCAAAAAAAGGGGCTGCCACCAATGGGTGACGGCCCGGGTTCAGATCAGCTCGATGGCCAGAGCATGCAGGCCCTGGTCAATGAAATCTTGCAGCGCATCATACACAAGGCGATGGCGCTGAACGCGGCTCAAGCTTGTAAACAAAGGTGAAGCAACGCACACACGCATGTGGGTGCCCTGACCGCTGTCGTTCGCCCCCACATGGCCTGCGTGGGCGGCGCTTTCGTCGATGACTTTCAGAGCGGTTGGTTGCAGGCGTTCGGTCAGTCGGGCGTGGATCTGTTCGCTCAGGGGCAAGGGCAAGTTCGTCATTCTTTGTCAACGCCTTCTTTGGGCAAGTAGCGCGAGATGTAAATACCTTGTCCCAAGATGAACACCAGCGGGAACGCATAGCCCCAGAGCTTGAAGTTGACCCAGTCTTCGGTGCTGAAATACGCCGCCACATAGCCGTTGGTGGCGGCCATGAACACGCAATACAGCATCCATGACAGGTTCAGCCGGTTCCAGACCGCGTGGGGCAGCTGCAGTTGTTGACCCAGCAGCATGTGCAAAAAGTTTTTCTTCAACAAGCCATGCGCCACGGCCAGTGCAATGGCCAGGCCCGAGTACAGCAAGGTGGGTTTCCACTTGATGAAGCGCTCGTCGTGCAAGCCCAAAGTGAGTGCGCCAAAGCCCAAGACCAAGACCAAGGTGATCTTGTGCATGGTTTGCAGCTTGCCGTCCATCTTGTAGATCAGTGCGGTTTGCACCACGGTAGCGGCCATCAGGACCGCAGTGGCGGTGTAGATGTCGGCCATCTTGTACGCGCCAAAAAACAGCAGGATGGGAAAAAAGTCGAGGATGAATTTCATGAAATGGGTCTGGTTACTGCGCGGTGGGTGCGCCATGCAGGCGCAACCGGGTTCGGTCAGGAAGCCTCGAAGTCTAACGAAGCGGAGTTCATGCAGTAGCGCAAGCCCGTGGGGGCCGGGCCGTCTTCGAACACATGACCCAGGTGCGCACCGCATTGGGCGCACACGGTTTCGACCCGGCGCATGCCGTGACTGGTGTCCACACGTTCTTCAATCGCGCCGTCTGCCGAGGCTTGCGAGAAGCTGGGCCAGCCGCAACCCGCGTCAAATTTGGTGTCGGATTTGAACAGTTCGGCATCGCAACACATGCAGCGGTAGATGCCGTTGGCCCAGTGGCTTTCGTATTTGCCGGTAAATGGGCGCTCGGTGGCGGCTTGTCGGGTCACGGCAAAGGCCACGGGCTCGGCGCCTTTGGCGGCCAGCAGTTCGCGCCATTCTGGGTCGGTTTTGGTGATGTGGGTCATGATGAACAGCTGATTTCGAGTTGGCTCGCCCAGTCGGGCGGCAGGTCGGCATAGGCGTCAAAGCCGGGATGCTCGTCGAAGGGGGACTTTAGCAAGTTGTACAGGGTGTCGATTTCTGAAAAATCACCGACCTTGGCCTGGCGGATGGCGGTTTCGGCCAAATGGTTGCGCAGCACAAATTTGGGGTTGGTGCGCAGCATGCGAGCGCCCATGGCGGCGAAGTTGCCCTGACCTGCGCGTGCGGTGTAGCGTTCCAACCAGGCCAGCAGGCGAGGGCGGTCGAGCACCAGATCCGTCACTGCGCTCCAGCCTTCGTTGTTCAGCGTCGTGGCCCGCGATTGCCACACCACCGCATGGCTCAGTTGCCGCCAAAACAGGGTGAAGTCCACTTTTTCAGTGGCCATCAACTGCATCAGGTCTTCGACCAAGGTCCAGTCGGCTTCGCGTTCGGATTCGGGGGCCAGGCTGCCCGTCAAACCGAGTTTGGCCCGCATGGCGTCTCCCAAATATTGGGGGAACAAGGTTTTGTAGCCCTCTAGCACCTGCAAGGTCATGGGCTGGTCGTCGATCAGTGGGGCAATGGCTTGTGCCAGTGCATACAGATTCCAATAGGCCACGTTGGGCTGGCGCCCATAGGCGTAGCGGCCTTGGTGGTCAGAGTGGTTGCAGACATGGCCCGGGTCAAAGCCGTCCATGAACTGGAAGGGGCCGTAGTCGATGGTCAGGCCCAACAGGCTCATGTTGTCGGTGTTCATCACGCCATGACAAAAGCCCACAGCCTGCCATTGCGCGAGCAGCCGGGCGGTGCGCTCTTGCACCTCGTCCAGCAGGGCGGCGTACGCATTGCCTTGCCAACGTTGCATGCGTTCTTGGCACTGCGGCAAGTGGTGTGCGATGGCATGGTCAGCCAGCGCTCGCAGGCTGTCGGTGTCGCCTTGTGACGAAAAATGTTCAAAGTGTCCGAAGCGCAAAAAGCTGGGGGCAACCCGCGCCACCACAGCGGCGCTTTCTATGGTTTCGCGCCGCACCGGCTCGGGCGAAGCCACCAGGCTCAGCGCCCGGGTGGTCGCAATACCCAGTCCGTGCATGGCTTCACTGCACAAATACTCGCGAATGCTGGAGCGCAGCACAGCGCGGCCATCGCCACCGCGCGAATAAGGCGTGCGGCCCGCGCCCTTGAGCTGAATCTCTTGTGGCCCTTGCGCCGATGCGGCCTCGCCCAGCCAAATCGCACGGCCGTCACCCAGTTGCCCGGCCCATTGTCCAAACTGGTGTCCGCTGTAGACCGTGGCCAATGGGTCAGACCCCACCATCAGCGCATTGCCCGCGAAGGCTTGGAGGTGATCGTCGTCAAAAATACCGGCTGGCCAACCCAGTTCGGCCCGCAGGCTTTCGTTGCGGGCCGCCCAGCGCGGTGCCGCCACGGGCGTGGGTTGCAGTCGGGTGAAAAAACGAGGCCCGAGTTGGGTCAGGCGGTGCGTCCAGTCCAGCACGGGCATGGGATTGTCAGCGCTGTCAGAAGTGTTCAAGTGGGCAGAAACCATAAGTGTGGATTGTCACGTCCTTGACAAGTACCCGGGGTTTGGCGGGTTTTAGAGCGCGTTTTAAGGTCTGTTGTGCGTGGGCCCGGGTGCACAATGAATCGGTTCAATACCACCCACCTGACAGGAGACACCCCATGCTGGGACTGATGCAACAGCAATCGCTGCTGATTTCTTCGTTGATCGAATTTGCAGAGAAACATCACGGCGACAGTGAAGTCGTGTCACGCCGGGTAGAAGGGGACCTGCACCGTTACGCTTGGTCAGACGTGGCACGCCGCGCACGCCAAGTGGCCAACGCGCTCGATGTCCAGAAACTGCCCCAGGGCGCACGCATCGCTACTTTGGCTTGGAACGGCTACCGCCACCTAGAGCTTTACTTTGGGGTGAGCGGTTCGGGACGGGTTTTGCACACCATGAACCCGCGTCTGCACCCGGACCAGCTGGCCTGGATCGCCAACCATGCCGAAGACCAGGTTTTGTGTTTCGACATGAGCTTTTTGCCGCTGGTACAAGCGGTTCATGCCCAATGCACCACCATCACCCACTATGTGGCCCTGTGCGATGCCGACAAATTGCCTGCAGAGACCGGCATTCCGAACCTGGTGAGCTACGAGGCCTGGATGGGCCAACAGCCAGACACCTATGCCTGGCCGCAACTTGACGAGAATTCGGCCTGCAGCTTGTGCTACACCAGTGGCACCACGGGCAACCCCAAGGGGGCTTTGTACAGCCACCGCTCCACCGTCTTGCACGCGTATGCGGCGGCCTTGCCCGATTCGATGTGCATTTCGGCGCGTGATTCGATCTTGCCGGTGGTGCCCATGTTCCATGTCAATGCCTGGGGCATCCCTTACAGCGCGGCCATGACGGGCGCCAAGTTGGTGTTTCCTGGCCCCGCGCTGGATGGCAAATCGGTGTACGAGCTGATTGAGTCTGAAGGTGTGACGTTTGCAGCGGGTGTGCCCACCGTCTGGCAAATGCTGTTGGGCCACATGAAGCCTGCAGGCCTCAAGTTCAGCCAGCTCAACCGCACGGTGATTGGTGGCTCGGCTTGCCCGCCCGCCATGATTGACGCCTTTCGCCAAGACTACAACGTCGACGTGTTGCACGCCTGGGGCATGACCGAGCTCAGCCCTTTGGGCACGGTTTGCACGCTGAAAAACAAGCACCTGAGTTTGCCCGCAGAGGCGCAAATGAAGCTGCGCATGAAGCAAGGCCGTTGCATATTTGGCATCGACATGAAGATCGTCGATGAAAACGGCAAAGCCCTGCCCCATGACGGCAAGGCGGCTGGCGACCTGCTGGTCAAAGGCCCTTGGGTGATTGCCTCTTATTACAAGCAGGAAGGCGCCAGCCCCTTGGTGGGCGGCTGGTTCCCGACGGGCGACGTGGCCACCATCGATGCCGACGGCTTCATGCAGATCACCGACCGCAGCAAAGACGTGATCAAGTCGGGGGGCGAGTGGATCAGCTCGATCGATGTGGAGAACATCGCCATGGCGCACCCGGCGGTGGCCATGGCCGCGTGCATCGGCATGCGCCACCCCAAGTGGGACGAGCGTCCGATTGTGTGTGTGGTCAAGAAACCCGGGGTTCAGGTGAGTCGTGATGAGCTGATCGCTTTCTACGAAGGCAAAACGGCCAAATGGCAAATTCCGGACGACGTGGTGTTTGTGGATGCCATTCCTTTGGGCGGCACCGGAAAAATGCTCAAGACCCGTTTGCGTGAGCAGTTGGCCGACTATGTTTTGCCCGGTCTTTGACCCGGCTCAAGCCTGTGCGAATGAAGAGTCGCGCGGGTGATAAGGCTTAGGTGCAAACCCCGAGCCGATTTGAATGGCGAGCGGTTACGCTGACCATGTCTGATTTACAACGCAGGAGACCTTGAATGAAAATCGCAACCCGTTTGATCGCCGCAGCCGCCTTGGCTGCATGTTCTATGGGCGCTTTTGCCCAAAAAGGCGAAACCGTCAAAATTGCCTGGATCGACCCTCTGTCGGGTCTGATGGCACCCGTGGGCAGCAACCAACTCAAAAGCTTCCAGTTCTTCGCCGAAAAATTCAGCAAAACCAACCCCGCTGGCGTCAAATTTGAGGTCATTGGCATCGACAACAAATTGAGCCCGGCTGAAAGCCTGAACGCGCTCAAAGCGGCCATGGACCAAGGCGTGCGTTACATCACCCAAGGCAACGGTTCATCGGTGGCCGGTGCTCTGATCGAAGCGGTCAACAAGCACAATGAACGCAACCCCGGCAAGGAAATCATTTTCCTGAACCATTCAGCGGTGGACCCTGATTTCACCAACAGCAAGTGCAGCTACTGGCACTTCCGTTTCGATGCCGACACGTCGATGAAGATCGAGGCCATGACCACCTTCATGAAAGACGACACGGCCATCAAGAAGGTCTACCTGTTCAACCAGAACTACTCGCACGGCCATCAAGTCGCCAAGTTCGCCAAGGAAAACCTGGCTCGCAAGCGCGCTGATGTACAGATCGTGGGTGAAGACCTGCACCCATTGGCCCAAGTGCGCGACTTCTCGCCCTATATCGCCAAGATCAAAGCTTCCGGTGCCGACACCGTGATCACCGGCAATTGGGGCTCTGACCTGGCCCTGCTGGTCAAAGCAGCCAACGAAGGCGGCTACACCGGCAAGTTCTACACTTACTACACAGGCGTTTCTGGCACCCCCACGGCCCTGGGCCAAGGCGGTGCAGGTCGCGTGTTCCAGATTGCCTACAACCACTACAACATGGGTGGCGACATTGGCAAGTGGATGGCTGAGTTCAAGACCAAGTTCAACGACGACTTCTACACGGGCTCCGTGATCTCGATCTACAGCGCATTGGGTGAGGCCATGGCCAAAGCCAAGTCGACCGATCCTGTCAAAGTCGCCGCAGCCTTGGAAGGTCTGACCTTCAAGAGCTACCACGGTGAAGTCCAAATGCGCAAGACCGATCACCAGCTGCAGCAGCCGCTGTTCATGACCGTCTGGCAAAAGGCCGACAAGAAATACCCTTACAGCCCTGAAAACACAGGCATGACTCTGGCACCCGTGAAAGAGTTCCCGTCGTATGTGTCCAGCACACCCACCAGCTGCCAGATGAAACGTCCAGGCTAAGCTGCGCAGGGTTTGACCCGGTAGGCGCTGTCTGCTGGGTTGGCTGGCACTGAAAGTGCCAAGGGTTCTGAGGCCCGATGAACAAGCAAGTTGTCGGGCCTTTTTTTGGGCGCAAGCGCCCGTGTTGATGTCTCGGGTTGATCATTCCAACCCACTTTCGGTAACGAAGTAAGGCTCATTCAGAGCCTGGAAAGTGGCAGTATTTATGGAGTTTTTCATCATCTCCATGCTCAACGGTCTCAGTTACGGACTGTTGCTCTTCATGCTCAGCTCCGGGCTGACGCTGATTTTCAGCATGATGGGTGTGCTCAATTTTGCGCACGCCAGTTTTTACATGGTCGGGGCCTATTTCGGTCACACCCTGACCGGCTGGATCGGTTTTTGGCCGGCACTGTTCATCGCGCCCTTGTTGGTGGGCGCTTGTGGTGCCTTGTTTGAGCGCATCACCTTGCGCAAAGTGCACCCCTTCGGCCATGTGCCCGAATTGCTGGTGACCTTTGGCCTGTCTTATGTCGCACTCGAACTCGTGCAACTGGTTTGGGGCCGCACAGCGGTCGAGTTTCCGCCGCCTGAAATTTTGCGCAGTTCAGCCTTTACCCTGATCAACCACTCGGTCAATGGACTGAGCGTGGTCTGGGGTACCGCCACTGCCGATGCTTGCGTTGCAGCCGATGCCGCCATTCGCGTGGTGTGCTCGCCGTTTCCAGCTACCCGTGGCTTCATGATGCTGGTGGCTTTGTTGATGCTGTTGTCCTTGTGGCTGTTGCTCACGCGCACCCGCATTGGTCTGGTGATTCAGGCGGCCTTGACGCACCCTGAAATGGCCGAATCGCTTGGACACAACGTGCCGCGTGTCTTCATGCTGGTGTTTGGCGCAGGCACCGGGCTTGCGGGCTTGGCCGGCGTGATTGGTGGCAGCACTTTTGTGACCGAACCGGCCATGGCCGCCACGGTCGGCTCCGTCATCTTTGTGGTGGTGGTCGTGGGGGGCATGGGTTCTTTGTCAGGGGCCTTCCTCGCGTCCGTCCTGATCGGTGTGATCCAGACCTTTGCCGTGGCCATTGACTATTCGTTCTTGACGCTGGCCAAAGACATGGGCTGGGCCTTGTCTGCCGCCACGCAAGACAATTCGTTTGCCAAACTCACGCTGTCGCAGGTCGCGCCCATCTTGCCGTACCTGTTCCTGGTGCTGATTCTGATCTTCCGGCCCAAGGGTCTTTTGGGCACACGCGAGGGTTAAGACATGGCTGCTGTTTACAAATTCAAACCCTACAACGTCGGTCGCTGGATCATCTGGAGCGCATTTGCAGGAATCTTGCTGATGGCACCGTTGGTGTTCACCAGCAACCTGTCGACCACCATGCTGGCCCAGATGGGCATCGCCATCATCGCCTGCCTGTCCTACAACATGCTGTTGGGGCAGGGCGGCATGCTCAGCTTTGGCCATGCGGTCTACACCGGGCTGGGCTCATACATGGCCATTCATGCACTCAACGCCGTGAGTGGTGGCAAATTGCACATTCCGGTCAGTGTGCTGCCCATTGTGGGTGGCCTGTCCGGCATGGGCTTTGCTGTCTTGTTGGGGTGGGTGACCACCCGCAAATCGGGCACGCCGTTTGCCATGATCACGCTGGGTGTGGCCGAGCTGGTGTTCGCCATGTCGCTCATGTTTTCCGAGTTTTTCGGAGGCGAAGCTGGCGTGTCGGGCAACCGGGTGGCGGGTGAGGCTTTCTTTGGCATCACCTATGGCCCGCAAATTCAGGTTTACTACCTGATCGCGGCCTACACCTTTGTGTGCGTGGCCTTGATGTACGCCTTCACCCAAACGCCGCTGGGGCGCATTTTGAATGCGGTGCGAGACAACCCCGAACGCGTGGAATTCATTGGCTACAACACCCAGCGCGTGCGCTACATCGCGTTCATCATCGCGGGCTTTTTTGCAGGCATTGCGGGGGGCTTGGGGGCACTTAACTTCGAAATCGTGACCGCCGAGGTGGTGGGGGCAGGGCGCTCAGGGGCTTATTTGCTGTTCACCTTTTTGGGCGGCGCGACCTTCTTCTTTGGTCCGATCATCGGTGCCATTTTGATGATCATCGCCTTCGTGCTGTTGTCCGAGCTGACCAAAGCCTGGCTGCTTTACCTGGGTCTGATCTTTTTGTTCATGGTCATGTACGCGCCTGGCGGCATTGCCAGCCTGATCATGATGAACCTGCGGGTGGCCAAATTTGGCAAGCTGCGCCAGATCTGGACCAGTTATCTGGGGCTGGGCCTGACCGCCTTTGTCATGTTGGCCGGGGCGGGCGCGATGATCGAAATGGTCTATCACCTGCAGCTCAATTCGGCATTGGGTGACACGGTCAAGTTCATGGGGGCCACACTCAATGCCAAAGGCCTGGACAGCTGGTTTGGCTGTGCCTTTGTCATGTTGACCGGCTTGGGCTTGTTCGAGTTGTCTCGCCGTCAGTACATGACCGAGTGGGGCGAGATTCAGACCGAGATCGAAAAAGAAATCAAGCGCCGGGAGACTGCAGTATGAGTACGACCTACGCATTGGAGCTGAAAGACGTTCGCAAGAATTTCGGCAAAACCGAAATCATCCGGGGCGTGAATTTGGCCGTTGAGCCTGGTGAACGGGTGGCCGTGATTGGCCCGAACGGGGCGGGCAAGTCCACCTTGTTCAATCTGATCAGTGGCCGCTTTGGCCCGACCAGTGGTGACATTCTGTTGAATGGCCAACGCATTCAGCACAAGACGCCCTACGAGATCAACCGCATGGGCTTGGCGCGGAGTTTTCAGATCACCAACATCTTCCCGAAGTTGAGTGTTTTTGAAAACCTGCGCTGCGCGGTGCTGTGGAGCCTGGGCTACAAATACACCTTCTTCAAATTCTTGTCTGGCCTGAAAGATGCCAACGAGCGTGCAGACCAGCTGTTGGAGATGATTCGTTTGGACAAAAAACGCGACATCCTGGCCATGAACTTGACCTACGCCGAGCAACGCGCCCTCGAGATTGGGGTGACGATTGCGGGCGGTGCCGATGTGATTTTGCTGGACGAACCCACCGCTGGCATGAGCAAGAGCGAAACCTCGCGATTTATTCACCTGATCAAGGAAGTCACCGTGGGCAAAACCTTGTTGACGGTGGAGCACGACATGGGCGTGGTGTTTGGGCTGGCCGACAAGATCGCGGTGGTGGTTTATGGCGAAGTGATCGCTTTTGACACACCCGAGGCGGTCAGGGCCAATGCCAAAGTGCAAGAAGCCTATCTGGGCTCATCCGTAGCTGACAGCCAGGCAGGAGGCCATTGATGTTGCATATAGACAACCTTCACGCCTATTACGGCAAAAGCCATGTGTTGCACGGCGTCAGCTTCGATGTCGGCCAAGGCGAAATTGTGGCTTTATTGGGCCGAAATGGTTCAGGACGCTCGACCACCGCCAAGGCCATCATGGGTCTGGTCGATTGCCAGGGCCAGATCGACTGGAACGGTCAGCCCATTCAGGGCAAGAAAGCCTATGAAATTGCCCATTTGGGTATTGGCTATGTGCCTGAAAACCGGGACATTTTTCCCAAATTGACGGTGCATCAAAACCTTCAGTTAGGGCAAAAGCGCAGTGGCAAAAATGGCCGCTGGTCTTTTGAAGACATGTATGCCATGTTTCCGCGTCTCAAAGAACGTGAGCACACCGAAGCCGGGGTTTTGTCGGGCGGGGAGCAGCAAATGCTCACGCTGTGCCGAACCCTCATGGGCGACCCTGATCTCATCATCATCGACGAGCCGACCGAGGGTTTGGCCCCCAAGATTGTTGAGTTGGTCGGCCAATACCTTGAGCAACTCAAGAGCCGGGGCATTTCCGTATTGCTCATTGAGCAAAAACTCACCATTGCCATGAAAATTTCAGACCGCGCCTTGGTCATGGGTCATGGCAGCATCGTCTTTGAGGGCACGCCACAAGCCCTGCGCGAGAACACGTACATCCGCAAGGAATGGTTGGAGGTCTGAAATCCGTCCCAATTGAGACAGTGCACGCTGTCTTTTGTCTGTTCAGCCACTACAATCTTTCAAAAACGAACGGTCGTTCTTTTTTGCCCCCCGCTTTATTTCACGCAAAGGAAGTGCAGCATGACAGCTGAATACAAAGTTCACGGAGACGTCGCGGTCATCACCTTGATGAACCCGCCCGTCAATGGTTTGGGTCTGTCGACCCGTGTCGGCATCACCGATGGCCTGGAAAAAGCCAACAACGATGCCAGCGTCAAAGCGATCGTCATCACTGGCGGCGGCAAAGCCTTTTCGGGCGGCGCAGACATCCGCGAATTCGGCTCGCCCAAAGCGATCCAAGAGCCGAATTTGCTGAGTGTCATCCGTGCTTGCGAGAACTCGGCCAAGCCTGTTGTGGCTGCCATCCACTCGGTCGCCATGGGCGGCGGTTTGGAGTTGGCTTTGGGTTGCCATTACCGCATTGCAGCCCCTGGCACCAGCATCGCGTTGCCTGAAGTCAAGTTGGGCTTGATTCCTGGTGCCGGTGGCACGCAGCGTCTGCCTCGCGTCATTGGTGTCGAAGCGGCACTCAACATGATCGTCAGCGGCGAAGCCATTAAGAGCGAGATGCTGGCCATGTTGCCTGGCCAAAAGCTGTTTGATGCAATGGCCCAATCGGTCGATAGCTTGCCTGAAGAAGCGCTGGCCTTGGCCCGCAAAGTGGCCTCTGCCCACGCCGACGGATCGCCGTTGCCACTGGTGCGCAACCTGCCTTGCAAGCACGCGCAAGGCGATGCCTACTTTCAGTTTGCGCGGAACATGGTCAAAGGCATGGCCAAGAACCTGCCCGCGCCTGCCCAATGTGTCGATGCCGTAGAAGCAGCGACCACCAAAAAGTTTGAAGATGGCATGGTCTTCGAGCGTGAAATTTTCATGAACCTGATGCTCACGCCGGAATCGCGTGCGCTGCGTCACATTTTCATGGCCGACCGTGCTGCCAGCAAGATTCCGGACGTGCCAGAAGACACGCCCAAGCGCGAGATCAAATCGATTGCCGTGATTGGTGCAGGCACCATGGGCGGCGGTATCTCGATGAACTTCCTCAACGCAGGCATCCCCGTCAAGATGCTGGAGATGAAGCAGGACGCGTTGGACCGCGGCGTGGCCACCATCCGCAAGAACTACGAAGCGCAAGTCAAAAAAGGCAAGCTCAAGCCTGAAAAATACGATGAGCGCATGGCGCTGTTGTCGACCACTTTGAGTTACGACGACATCGGCCAGGCCGATCTGGTGATCGAAGCTGTTTTTGAAGAAATGGGCGTGAAAGAAGCCGTCTTCAAAGAGCTGGACCGTGTGATGAAGCCCGGTGCGATTTTGGCCTCCAACACCTCCACTCTCGACGTGAACAAGATCGCCTCGTTCACCAAGCGTCCCCAAGACGTGGTGGGCATGCACTTCTTCAGCCCCGCCAACGTGATGAAGTTGCTGGAAGTGGTGCGCGGCGCCCAAACTGGCAAAGACGTGTTGGCCACCGTGATGGCCATCGGCAAGAAGATCAAGAAAACCTCGGTGGTTTCCGGCGTGTGCGATGGCTTCATCGGCAACCGCATGATCGAGCAATACAGCCGTCAGGCTGGTTTCCTGATCGAAGAAGGCTGCACGCCAGCGCAGGTCGACAAAGCCGTTGAAAAGTTTGGCTTTGCCATGGGGCCGTTCCGCATGGGCGATTTGGCAGGCAACGACATTGGCTGGGCGATTCGCAAGCGCCGCTACCAGGAAAAGCCCAACCTCAAGTACAGCAAAACCGCTGACTTGCTCTGCGAGATGGGCCGTTATGGCCAAAAAACCGGCGCGGGCTGGTACGACTACCAAACAGGCAAACGCGATGCAATTGCCAGCACTGTGGTGGTCGAGATGATCGAAAAACACCGTGCCGCTTTGGGCATCACGCCCCGCAAGATTTCAGACGAAGAAATCGTGCAACGCCTGGTGTTCTCGCTGGTCAACGAAGCTGCCCACATTTTGGAAGAAGGCATTGCCAGCAAGGCCAGCGACATCGACATGGTTTACCTGACGGGTTACGGCTTCCCGCTGTGGCGCGGCGGCCCCATGATCTACGCCGACACACTCGGCCTGTTCAATGTGGCCGAAGCCATGAAACGCTTCGCCAAAAATCCGCATGACGACGCCCAGTTCTGGCAACCCGCTCCGCTGATTCAGCGCTTGGTGGCCGAAGGCAAGACATTCAACTGATTTTTTAATTTTCGAGGGGCTGGATCGTGTGTTCGGTCCCTCACATGAAAGGTTTTCATCATGACGAATGTAGTCATCGTTTCTACCGCACGCACCCCACTGGCCAAGAGCTGGAAGGGCGCTTTCAACATGACCCACGGTGCCACATTGGGTGGCCATGCCGTGCAACACGCCGTGGCCCGCGCTGGCATTGATGCAGCCGAAGTCGAAGACGTGATCATGGGTTGCGCCACACCCGAAGGCGCTACGGGTGCCAACATCGCACGCCAGATCGCCCTCAAGGCCGGTCTGCCGATCTCGGTGTCGGGCATGACCGTGAACCGCTTTTGCTCTTCGGGTCTGCAAACCATTGCTTTGGCCGCGCAGCGCATCATCGCGGGCGAAGGCCAGGTTTATGTGGCGGGTGGCGTCGAAAGCATTTCTTGTGTCCAGCAAGAAATGAACACGCACATGATGCGTGACTTGGCGCTGGCCAAGCAAAAGCCCGAGATTTACTGGAACATGCTGCAAACAGCCGAACAAGTTGCCAAGCGCTACAAGATCGGTCGCGATGTGATGGACGCTTATGGCGCAGCCAGCCAGCAAAAAGCCTGTGCCGCACAAGCTGCCGGTTTGTTCAACGACGAAATCGCCCCCATCACCGTCACGCAAGGCGTGATCGACAAGGTCATGGGCATGACCACCAAACAAGTGACCGTGAGCACGGACGAAGGTCTGCGCGAAGGCACCACCGTGGAAGGCATCAGTGGCCTGCGCTCGGCACTGCCCGGCGGCTTGGTCACGGCAGGCAACGCCAGCCAGTTCTCGGACGGTGCAGGCGCTTGCGTGTTGATGGATGAAAAGCTGGCCGAGCAACGTGGCCTCAAGCCACTGGGTCGATTCCTTGGTTTTGCCGTGGCCGGTTGCGAGCCTGACGAAATGGGCATTGGCCCTGTGTATGCCGTGCCCAAAGCACTGGCGCGTCTGGGCCTGACGGTGCAAGACATCGACCTGTGGGAACTCAACGAAGCCTTTGCTGTGCAAGTGCTGTACTGCCGCGACAAGCTGGGCATTCCGGCTGACCGCTTAAACGTCAACGGCGGCGCGATCGCTGTGGGGCACCCTTACGGCGTGTCGGGCCAGCGTTTGACAGGTCATGCCTTGATTGAAGGCAAGCGCCGTGGCGCCAAGCGCGTGGCGGTGACCATGTGCATTGGCGGCGGCATGGGTGCTTGCGGCATCTTCGAAGTGCTGTAAGCACACCGCTTTGGCTGTCGCTCAGATGGCTGATGTGATTCAGGGCAGAGGGCATGATGACCTCTGCCCTTTTTTTGTGTGGGAGGCTGCTACTGCGGCCTGAGGATTGGCGAGCAGGGGCTCGCTCCCACAAGAATCCACGTTTTGAAAGTTCGCTGCCATGAGTTTGCGTCCCACCGTTGATTTTTTGCTGCACGACTGGCTGAAGGTCGAGACCCTGCAAAGCCGCGAACGCTTTGCCGACCATTCGCGCGAAACCTTTGATGCGGTGCTTGACACCTGCGAGCGTATCGCCCGTGAAAAGTACGCTCCCTTCAACCGCTTGGTGGACACACAAGAGCCGCAGTTCGATGGCGAAAAAGTCATCCTGCCGCAAGCCACCCACGATGCGTACAAAGCCTACGCCGAGTCCGGCATGTTGAGTGCGGCACAAGACTACGATGTGGGCGGCATGCAGTTGCCCTACACGGTCGAAGCTGCTGCCAACGCTTTTTTTGCCATGGCCTCGGTCAGCATCGGCTCGGGCATGCTGACCAGCGGCAACGCCAACTTGCTGATGGTGCATGGCACCGATTTGCAAAAGCAGGTGTTTGCGGCCCATGAATTTTCGGGGCGCTTTTCGGGCACCATGTGCTTGAGCGAGCCGCAAGCCGGATCGTCGCTCAGCGATGTAACCACCCGCGCCACACCGGACGGTGAGGGCTTTGAGGCCGATGCTTTGGGGCCACGCTACCGCCTCAAGGGCCACAAGATGTGGATCTCGTCGGGCGAGCATGAACTGTCGGAAAACATCATCCACCTGGTGCTGGCCAAGATCCCCGACGCGAATGGCCAACTGGTGCCCGGCGTCAAGGGCATCTCGCTGTTCATCGTGCCCAAAAAAATGGTGGACACGCAGGGGCAATTGACGGGTCAGCGCAACGATGTGGCGCTGGCGGGCCTGAACCACAAATGCGGCTGGCGTGGCACCACCAACACGCTCTTGAATTTTGGCGAGGGCAAATACCCGGTGGCCTCTGCGGGCTCAGCACATGCGGTGGCCGGGGCTGTGGGCTATCGGGTCGGCAAACCGGGCGAAGGCCTGCGCTGCATGTTCCACATGATGAACGAGGCGCGCATCGGCGTGGGCATGGCCGCCACCATGCTGGGCATGGCCGGTTATTACGCCAGCCTTGATTACGCCAAAAACCGCCCGCAGGGCAGGCCCAGCGGGGCAGGGGGCAAAGACGCCAGCCAGCCCCAAGTACGCATCATCGAACACGCCGACATCAAGCGCATGCTGCTGGCCCAAAAATCTTACTCAGAAGGCGCATTGGCCTTGGCTTTGTACAGCGCCCGCTTGGTCGACGAACAGCACACCGGCAGCGCCGAAGACGCCGATGTGGCGCGTTTGCTGTTGGAGGTGCTGACGCCCATCGTCAAGAGCTTCCCCAGTGAATGGTGCCTGGAAGCCAACAGCATGGCGATCCAGATCCATGGCGGCTACGGCTACACCCGCGACTTCCCGGTGGAGCAGTACTGGCGTGACAACCGCCTGAACATGATCCATGAGGGCACACACGGCATCCAGGCCATGGACTTGCTGGGCCGCAAGGTGTTGATGGAAAACGGTCGGGGCTTGCAACTGCTGGCAGAGCGCATGCTGGCCACTGCCGCCAAGGCCGAAGCGTCATGGGGACCCGAAGCCGCCGCGCTGCGCGATGCGCTCAAACAAGTCGGGCATGCCACCGAGCAAGCCTGGGCGGGGGCCGAACCTGCGCAAGCGTTGGCCAATGCCGTGCCGTATTTGCAGGCCTTTGGCCACACCGTCATCGCCTGGATCTGGCTCGATGTGGCATGCCTTGACGGAAATACGACGCCCGCAGCCCAAGGTCGGCGCGCGGCATGCCGCTACTTTTACCGCTACGAACTGCCCAAGATCGGCGCCTGGCTGCGTGTGGTCAGCAGCCGCGACCCGACTTGTGCTGAACTGCCTGAGGAGGCATTTTGATGATCCGACACATCGTGATGTGGAACCTGCACGACCACGCCGAAGGGGCCGACAAAACGGTCAATGTGGCCAAAGCCAAAGCCCTTCTTTTGTCGTGTGCCAAGGTGGTGCCCGGCATCCAGACCTTTGAAGTGGCCACCGCCACGGCGGGCATGGACTGCACCAACGATTTGGTGCTGCACATGTTGCTCGATGACGCGCAGGTGCTAGCGGCTTACCAGAATCACCCCGATCATCTGGCCATCAAACCCTTCATGAAAGCGGTCGTCAAAGAACGGCGCTGCATGGATTTCACCACCGAATAAACGGAGACCTTACATGGCACGCACTGTTCAACAACTGTTTGACTTGACCGGGCAAGTGGCCTTGGTTACCGGCGGCTCTCGCGGCCTGGGCTTGCAAATGGCCCACGCCCTGGGTGAGGCTGGCGCCAAGGTCGTGCTCAGCTCGCGCAAGGCCGCTGACCTCGAAGAAGCTGTCGCCGAGCTGCAAGCTGCTGGCATCGATGCCCGATGGATTGCTGCCGATTGCGGCAAGGAAGAAGACATTCGCCGTCTGGCCGCCGAGACCTTGGAGCGCATGGGCCAGATCGACATTCTGGTCAACAACGCGGGGGCCACTTGGGGTGCCCCTGCCGAAGACCACCCGGTTGAAGCCTGGGACAAGGTGATGAACCTCAACGTGCGCGGGTATTTCATCCTGTCGCAAGAAGTGGCCAAGCGCAGCATGATTCCACGCGGCAAGGGGCGCATCTTGAACGTGGCGTCCATTGCCGGTCTGGCGGGCAACCCTTCAGAGATGAAAACCGTTGCGTACAACACCTCCAAGGGCGCGGTCATCAACTTCACCCGCGCCCTGGCGGGTGAGTGGGGCGAGCACGGCATCACCGTCAACGCCATTTGCCCGGGCTTTTTCCCCAGCAAAATGACCTATGGCCTGCTGGAAAAACTCGGTGCCGACAAGCTGGCCCAAGGTGCGCCACTGCGACGCCTGGGCGATGACGAAGACCTCAAAGGGCTTGCGCTGTTGTTTGCCTCCGACGCTGGCAAACACATCACGGGCCAGTGGATGGCTGTTGATGGTGGCGTGAGCGCCATCATTGGCGGTTGAGCCTTCACCGAGGTTCCGCATGAGCATCCCCTTCGGCGCACACATTCCCTTTGTAGACCTTCTGGGCTTCACCCTCGAAAAATTCGAGGGTGGCCACTCCGAGCTGCATTACGCGCCTGCTGCCGAACACCAAAACTCGTTTGCGGTGACGCACGGCGGCGCGGTGATGAGCTTGCTCGATGTGGTCATGGCCACCGCTGCTCGCAGTGTGGACCCCGACATGGGCGTGGTCACCATCGAAATGAAAACCACATTCATGCGCCCGGCCAAAGTTTCGGGCCTTGAAAAGCTGGTGGCCAAGGGCGCACTTTTACACCGCACGCGCAGCATGGCTTTCACAGAGGGCCGTGTGTTCGACGCCCAAGGGCAACTGTGCGCTCACGCCACAGGCACTTTCAAATATGTGGCCCGCCGTGAGGCGTCAGCACCCTCGACCGATTGATTTTTTACATTGACTTATTCCTGGAGACAAACATGACCCTCAACCACCAAATCGTTCTCGACAATCGCCCTCAAGGTGAGGCCACTGTGGCCAACTTCAAACAGGTCGCAACGCCTGTTCCCGCTTTGCAGGATGGCCAAGTGCTCGTGAAACACCACTTCATGAGCTTGGACCCTTACATGCGCGGCCGCATGAACGAGAGCAAAAGCTACGCCGTGCCCCAGCCGCTGGGCGAGGTCATGATCGGCGGGACCGTGGGCGAGGTGGTGGACAGCTGCCACCCCAAATTCAAGGCAGGTGACCAAGTCGTGGGCATGGGGGGCTGGCAGGAATACAGCGTCGTTGATGCCAATGTGTTGGGCGCCTTGCGCAAGGTGGACACCACCCATGTGCCCTTGTCGCATTACCTCGGCGCGGTCGGCATGCCGGGCGTGACCGCTTGGTATGGCCTGGTGAAAATCATCGCACCCAAAGCAGGCGAGACCGTGACCGTGAGCGCGGCCAGCGGTGCTGTGGGCAGCGCTTATGGTGCATTGGCCAAAGCACGTGGCTGCCGTGTGGTGGGCATTGCAGGTGGCAAAGACAAATGCGATTACGTGGTCAACGAATTGGGCTTTGACGCCTGCATCGACTACAAAGAGCACAAGGACTACATCTCATTGTCCAAGGCATTGCGCGAAGCCTGCCCGAACGGCATTGACGGCCATTTTGAAAACGTGGGTGGCATGGTGCTGGATGCGGTGATGTTGCGCACCAACGCCTTCGCCCGCATTGCGGTCTGCGGCATGATCGCGGGCTATGACGGTGCACCACTGCCCATGGCCAATCCGGCCCTTATCTTGGTGAACCGCATGAAGATCGAAGGCTTCATCGTCAGCGAGCACATGGAAGTCTGGCCCGAAGCACTGCAAGAGCTGGGCACCTTGGTTGGTACAGGCAAACTGCGTCCGCGCGAATCAGTGGCCCAAGGTTTGGCTGCTGCGCCTGAGGCGTTTTTGGGCCTGCTCAAGGGCAAGAACTTTGGCAAGCAGCTGGTCAAACTGATCTGAGGCCAGCCACATGTCCGATCTGATCCTGCACCACTACCCGACCTCGCCGTTTGCCGAAAAAATCAGGCTGATTTTTGGCTACAAGCAATTGGCCTGGAAGAGCGTGTTCATCCCCATGATCATGCCCAAGCCCGACCTGACGGCGCTGACTGGGGGCTACCGCAAAACACCCGTGCTGCAGGTGGGTGCCGACATTTATTGCGACACCGCGCTCATTTGTGATGTGCTGGAGCACATCGGCCCCAAGCCCACGATTTACCCTGACGCCGTCAAAGGCGCTGCGCGCATCGTGGCGCAATGGGCAGACAGCGCCTTGTTCACGGCCGCTATGGCCTACAACTTCCAGCCCGCAGGTGTCGCGCAGGTGTTTGCAGGTGCCCCCGTTGAAAGCGTTCAAGCCTTTGTGGCCGACCGGGGTGCCATGCGCGGCGGCGCAGCCCGCATGGCGTCTGCAGACGCCGCAGCCACCTACAAAAGCTACTTGCGCCGCTTGGCCAACATGCTGCACGGACAAGATTTTTTGTTCGGTGCACAGCCCTGTGTGGCCGACTTTGCGGCTTACCACCCCCTTTGGTTCACGCAGGAGCGCACGCCTGCCTTGGCCGGTATTCTGGACGCCACACCCGAAGTGAAAAGCTGGATGGCCCGCATGCAAGCCATCGGGCACGGCACGCCGGGCAAATGCAGTGCTGAACAAGCGCTGCAAGTGGCCCAAACATCCACACCTGCATCTTTGCAAGGCGAGGTGTTCCAGGATGAGCACGGCATCGCGCTGGGCAGCGCCGTGGTGATCGCCGCCGACAACTTTGGCCTAGAGCCGACCGAGGGTGAGTTGGTCGCAGCCACCCGCACCCGCTACACCTTGAAACGCAGCGATGAACGTGCAGGCACTGTGCATGTGCATTTCCCACGCGTGGGCTTCACTTTGAAAAAGGCATCAGCATGATCGAGAACTTCAAAGGCAAAACCGCCGTCCTGACCGGTGCGGGCTCGGGCTTTGGTCTGGAATGTGCCCGCATTGGCGCCAAACTGGGCATGAACCTTGTGCTGGTCGATGTGCAGCAAGACGCGCTGGACAAAGCCGCTGCCGAGATGACCGCCCAAGGCGCGCAAGTGCTGGCACGCCAAGTCGACGTTTCCGATGCGGTGGCCATGGCGCAACTGGCTGCCGACGTGAAAGCGCGCTTTGGCGCACCGCATTTGGTCTTCAACAACGCGGGCGTAGGGGCAGGGGGCTTGGTTTGGGAAAACTCGGTCGCCGACTGGGAATGGGTGCTGGGCGTCAACCTTTGGGGTGTGGTGCATGGCGTGCGCTTGTTCACGCCCATGATGCTCGAAGCAGCCAAGGCCGATCCAGCGTACCAAGGGCACTTGGTCAACACCGCCAGCATGGCGGGTTTGCTCACGCCGCCCAATATGGGCATCTACAACGTCAGCAAACACGCCGTGGTGTCATTGACTGAAACGCTTTATCAGGATTTGAAGCTGGTCAGCGATCAGGTCAGCGCCAGTGTGTTGTGTCCTTACTTTGTGCCCACCGGCATCAGCCAGAGCCACCGCAACCGACCCACCGAACTGGCCGCTGACAAGCCCACCGCCAGCCAGTTGATTGGCCAGGCCCAGAGTGACAAAGCGGTTGGCAGCGGCAAGGTGTCAGCAGCCGATGTGGCGCAAAAAGTGTTTGATGCCGTGGCCAGCGGCCAGTTCTACATTTACAGCCATCCGCAGGCACTGGGCAATGTGCAAAGCCGGATGGAGGCCATTGTTCAGGGTAGCAACCCACCCGACCCTTTTGCCGCCAAACCAGAAGTGGGCGAGGGCCTGCGCCAAGCCTTGCGCAGCATTTGATGCCCACAAAGCCTTTGAGCCCCCACGCGGACAGCGTTGGGGCTTAAAGGCTGGTCAGTGAAAGTGGCCTTCAAAGCAATGGCGAATTTCGTGACCGAGCGCCACATGTGAGGTTGGGTTGCCCGTGACGATCACGCATTCTTTTTTATCGACCTGCCAGACCGCGCACGCCACGGGTGGGGTGAAGTAAGCCTGCTCACGGCCCATGCCAATCGACCGTGCACAGTACTGGGCGACATCGTTTCGGATTTCCCAGCGCACAGTGACCTCTTTCATGATTCGCTTTTCTGGCGATTTAGGCGTGAAATTTTCATATTCCTCAGGTGGAATCACACCGCCACCCAGGGTTTGGCAACCTGTCAAAACGACCATGAACATCCCTGCGAGGGCCAAGCAGCCCGCGCGTTGTGCCTTGCGTACTATTTTTTTAAGCGTCAAATTCATCAATCACTCCTTTTTGACAATTGTTTTATCAATTTGTAGTTAGTTTATGTTTTTGATGGTTTGACGTCAATGATTTTGATGAATTATTTGTTTTATTTGTTTTTCAAGGATTGATGCGCGCGAAAATTGAGAATTACAACAAGCGTCCTGATGGCGGTTTGTGACACAGCGCTTGTGGCAAACTTGCCCGCTTTCCCCTCTAGATGTGACCTGAGACATGCAGAAAATCCTGGCCCAACTGGCCGCAGAAATCCGTATCCGCCCTGACCAGGTCAAAACCGCTGTGGACTTGCTTGATGGCGGGGCCACCGTCCCCTTCATCGCCCGTTACCGCAAAGAAGTGACCGATGGGCTGGACGACATCCAGCTGCGTGAACTGGAAGCACGTTTGGCATATTTGCGTGAGCTCGAAGACCGCCGCGCTGCGGTCATCAAAAGCATCCAAGAGCAGGGCAAGATGACGCCCGAGTTGTTGGTCGCCATCGAGGCGGCCCCCACCAAACAGGAACTGGAAGACATTTACCTGCCCTTCAAACCCAAGCGCCGCACCAAAGGCATGATTGCCCGCGAAGCCGGACTGGAGCCCTTGGCCAACATGTTGTTTGCCAACCCCATGCTCGATCCGCACGCCGAGGCGCTGGCTTTTGTGCTGGCCGCTGGTGCGATTGAAGGCGCGGACTTCACCACCACAGCCGCCGTGCTTGATGGCGTGCGCGACCTGCTGAGCGAGCGCTGGGCCGAAGACGCCTCGTTGGTGCAGACCCTGCGTGAATGGCTGTGGCACGAAGGCCTGTTCAAAAGCAAGCTGTCTGATGGCAAAGACGAGAACAACGCGGACGTTTCCAAGTTCCGCGATTACTTTGATTACGACGAACCGATTGGCCGCGTGCCCTCGCACCGGGCTTTGGCGGTGTTTCGCGGTCGCGCTTTAGAAATGCTGGACGCCAAGCTGGTGCTGCCTGTTGAACCTGAGCCCGGCAAACCCAGCATCGCCGAAGGCAAGATCGCCATGCACTTGGGCTGGAGCCACGCGGCTCGCCCCTCGGACGACCTGATTCGCAAATGCGTGGCCTGGACGTGGCGCGTGAAATTGAGCCTGTCCACCGAGCGCGACCTGTTTACCCGCCTGCGCGAAGACGCCGAAAAAGTCGCCATCAAGGTCTTTTCTGACAACCTGCGCGATTTGTTGCTGGCCGCCCCCGCAGGCCCGCGCGTGGTCATGGGCCTGGACCCAGGCATCCGCACGGGCGTAAAAGTCGCCGTGGTCGATGCCACCGGCAAGCTGGTCGACACCTCGACCGTCTACCCGCACGAGCCCCGCAAGGACTGGGAAGGCTCGCTGTTCACCCTGGCCAAGCTGTGCGAAAAGCACAAGGTCAACCTGATCGCCATCGGCAACGGGACCGCCAGCCGTGAAACCGACAAACTGGCGGGCGAGCTGATCAAACAACTGGCCCGTCTGCAAGGTGGCGCTGAGATTCAAAAAGTGGTGGTCAGCGAAGCGGGCGCTTCGGTCTACTCGGCCAGCGAATTTGCCAGCCAAGAAATGCCCGATGTGGACGTGAGCCTTCGCGGCGCGGCCTCGATTGCCCGCCGCCTGCAAGACCCGCTGTCTGAACTGGTCAAGATCGACCCCAAAGCGATTGGCGTGGGCCAATACCAGCACGACGTGAACCAAAGCGAGTTGGCCAAAACCCTGGATGCCGTGGTCGAAGATTGCGTGAACTCGGTGGGCGTTGACCTGAACACCGCCAGTGTGCCGCTGCTGTCGCGCGTGTCGGGGCTGTCCGGCAGCGTGGCCAAGGCGGTGGTGCGCTGGCGCGATGCCAACGGCATGTTCAAGACCCGTCAAGACCTGCTCAAAGTCACGGGCTTGGGTGCCAAAACCTTTGAACAAAGCGCGGGCTTTTTGCGCATTCGGGGGGGCGACAACCCCTTGGACATGACCGGGGTGCATCCTGAAACCTACCCTGTGGTCGAACAAATCATCGTCAAAACGGCCAAGCCCATCCAAGAGATCATGGGCCGAGCTGATGTCTTGAAAACCCTCAAACCTGAGCTGTTCGCCAACGACCGATTTGGCGCCATCACCATCCAAGACATCTTGGGTGAACTGGAAAAACCGGGCCGCGACCCGCGCCCAGACTTCAAAGTGGCGCGTCTGGCCGATGGGGTGGAAGACATCAAGGACTTGAAAGAAGGCATGACGCTCGAAGGCACCGTGAGCAACGTGGCCCAGTTCGGCGCATTCATCGATTTGGGCGTGCACCAAGACGGCCTGGTCCATGTGAGCCAATTGGCCAACAAGTTCGTTACCGACGCGCGTGAGGTGGTCAAGACCGGCGACATCGTCAAGGTGAAAGTGCTCGAAGTGGATGTGGCCCGCAAGCGCATCAGCCTGACCATGAAACTCGACGCGGCCCCTGCACGGCGCGATGGGCCAAGGGACAACAAGTTTGAAGGGGCAGGGCGAGACAACCGCCAGCGTGGGGCAGGAGCGGGCGCTGGCGGCTACACCTCGCCACCCGCAGCCGGTGCCGGCTCGGCCATGGCCAGTGCCTTTGCCAAGTTGCAGGGGTTGAAGAAGTAAACACCATGCAAGCCCTCCACATCCACGCAGGCCCCAAGGCCCTGGCCCACATCCGTGAACACGGTCTCAAGCCGCAGCACATTGGCGTCATTCCAGGGGCAGCCGGTGGGCCAAAAGGACTGATCCTCGGGCCCTTGGACCGCTTCATTTTTGGCGAATGGCTTGCGCAAAGCAGCCAAAGTGTGGACCTGGTGGGCGCTTCAATCGGTGCATGGCGCATGGCCACCGCCTGCCTGAACGACTCAGTGGCGGCGTTTGCACGGCTAGAGCGCGACTACATCCAGCAGCACTACGAACCGCTGCCCGGCCAAAAGAGCGTGAGTGCGCAGCAAGTCAGCGATGCTTTTGGACAAAGCCTGCAGGCCTTTTATGGCGGGCGCATCCAAGAGGCGCTGAGCCACCCCCGCTTTCGGCTGCACATCATGACCTCGCACGGGCGGCATGTGCTGCACCGCGAACACCCCTTGGCCACGCCGCTGGGGTATGCGGGGGCTTTTTTGAGCAATGCCCTGAGTCGCCGCGCCTTGGGCGGCTGGCTGGAGCGGGTGGTTTTTTCTGCGCAAGGTGCTGCGCTGCCTTTTGACGCGCAAGATTTCCGCACCCTCAAGGTCGCCTTGACCGAGGGCAACTTCATGCCCGCGCTGCAAGCGAGCTGCGCCATCCCGTTTGCGCTGAAAGCCGTGCACGACATCCCCGGCGCACCGGCTGGCGCGTATTGGGACGGCGGCATCACCGACTACCACTTGCACCTGAACTGGACGGCACCCACGGCTGCACAGGGCCCCGAACGCGCCATCGTGCTGTACCCCCATTTTCAGAAAAACGTGGTGCCAGGATGGCTCGACAAAGCACTCAAGTGGCGGCACGGCGCCACCCCGTTTTTGGACAACACGCTTGTGCTGGCCCCCAACCCCGAATGGGTCAAAACACTGCCCAACGGCAAACTGCCCGACCGTCAGGATTTCATGACCTATGACCGCGATCTGGCGGGTCGGGTGAAGGTGTGGCAAGCCGCAGCCA
>JAGNWH010000103.1:0-7602 GCA_017986055.1 Limnohabitans sp.
GGAAAAACTCTAGCCTGCGTCAGTCTTTGGCGGGGCGACCGGTCTTGATGGTCGGAACGCTGGCCAGGGCCTTTTTGAAGGCGACGTCGGTCATGCCGCTGAGTGCGCTCAAGCCCGCACGAATCAATTCGCTTTTCTTGACGCCAACGCCCAGCGTCAAAGCACGCTTTTTCATCTCGCCGATTTGCAGCAGCTCGGTTTTTGGGATGGTGAAGCTGTCACGCACGACTTTGACTTTTTTGTCTTTCAATGGCTTGGTGGGGCTTGTTGCTTGCTTGTTCACTGTGGGCTTGGTGCTTGGCTTTGGCGACACTGTTTTGGCCGATTTGGCGGGCGATTTTGCTGGCGCTGTTGCAGGCGATTTGGCGACAGGCTTGGCCTTTTTGACAGCCTTTGGCTTGACGGCAGGTTTCACAGCAGGTTTCACACTGGACTTGACCGTGGGCTTGACTGTGGGCTTGGCCGCTGGCTTCACGGACGCGGACTGCGTGCGCCGGGTTTTGGGGGCTGCCTTGGTGGGCGCAGCGCTTGCCGGGACGGCGGTTTTCTTGCTTGCTGGCGCCGTGGCTTTGCTGGTCACGGGGGCGTTGGCGGCGTTGGCCGAAGGTGTGGCTGGGGCGGATGTGGCGGAAGGTGAGTTCATGGTCAATGAGTTTTTGAAATTAACGGTGTATACAGTTTATACCGTTGATTAAAAAATCACAAGCCAGCCGTTCAATCTGTTTGAACCTGAAACGCCCAGTCTGTTTTTTGCCAAGCGGTTTTTTCTTCACGCAAAAGGTGGGCTGACTGAGGCCACAGTTCGGCCCAGCTTTGGCTGATGCGCAGACGAGCGCTGCGGCGCAGTGGGTCGCAGTCGATGTTCAGACCCGACAAGTCCGGGTCCCTTCGTGCATGGCACAAGATGACCGCCAGCCGCAGGGCCATGAGCTGTTGCACAAAGCTGGCGTCCACCATGTTGACTTCGAGTTTGCGCAATTTTCCCCGGTGGCCCAGCACCAATTGGCTCAGTCGGTGCAACTCGTCCAGGGTGAAGCCGGGCAGGTCGGTGTTGTCCAGAATGTAAGCACCATGCTTGTGGTAATCGCTGTGCGAGATGCGCAGGCCGGTTTCGTGCAACTGGCAAGCCCAATGCAGTTTTTGCAAATAGCGCTGACGCTCGCCGGCGGGTGTGTCCGCGGTGTCTGGAATCAGGGCTGCCAGCACATGTTGGGCAGTTCGGGACACCCGTTCGGCTTGCAGTTTGTCGGTGCCAAAGCGCTGTGCCAGCCAATCGACCATCGAAGAGCGAACGTCTTGTGTGCCTTCGCGGTCGATCAGGTCGTACAGCGCACCATGCCTGAGCGCGCCTTGGGCGGCTTGCATTTCATCGATTTGCAGCAAGTCAAATACCGCTTGCAAGACGGCCAGCCCACCGCCAATGACGGGCTTGCGGTCTTCCTTGACGCCTTCGAGCCGAAGGTTGTCCGGCTTGTGGGCTTTGAGCAAACGGTCTTTCAGCCAGGCCAGACCTTCGCGGGTGATTTTGCCCTCAGGCCAGCCTGAAGCGGTCAAGACATCGGACACCGCCCCCACCGTGCCCGACGAGCCGTAGCACTTGTCCCAGTGGCTGCGGTTGAAAAAGGTCAAGGCTTCGTCCAGCACCGCTTTGGCTGCGATTTCGGCAGACTTGAAGGCCGATGCGGTCCACACACCCTCTGGAAAAAACTTCATCGACCACGCCACACTGCCCACGCGGTAAGACTCCAGGGTGTTGGCGCTTTCGTTCTGGCCCAAAATCATTTCGGTGGATCGACCCCCAATGTCCACCACCAAGCGCCGTTCAGGCGACTGTGGCAGCAAGTGCGAGACGCCCAGATAGATCAGACGGGCTTCTTCTTTGCCCGCAATCACTTCAATTGGAAAGCCCAGTATGCGTTTGGCTTTAGCCAGAAACACATCGCGGTTACGCGCTTCGCGCAGGGTTTGGGTGGCCACTGCACGCACCTGGCTGGGCCTGAAACCCGCAATGCGTTCGCCGAAACGGGCCAGGCAGTCCCAGCCCCTTTCCATGGCTTCATCGGTCAGGTTGCGATCGGCATCCAGACCGTTGCCTTGCCGAACGGTCTCTTTGATGTACTCCACGCGCCGCAACTGACCCGCATCCATTTGGCCGATTTCGAGCCGAAAACTGTTGGAGCCCAGATCAATGGCGGCGAAGAGAGACTTGGTTTGCATGGAGGGAGAGCGACGTGGGCAAATGAAGTTTCAGATTATGTGACGAACGTGTGTCGACTTGATGACAAAGCACCCTAAATCGAAACCCAGGCCGCTAAGGGCCGCAGGCACCAAGGGCCTTTGCAGCACTGCGTCCGATGTTCAGCCGCTGCGCTGTCCACAAGCTGCCAGACGCATCTCGGCACAGGGCATACCTTGGCAGCAGTGGTCGGTCAAAAAACCGACCAAGCTTTGCATGGCGGGCATGTCGGCACAGTAACGCAAAAATCGCCCTTCGCGTTGCACGCTGACCAAGCCAGCGTGGTGCAGTTCCTTGAGGTGGAAGGACAGGGTGTTGGCCGGTATGTCCAGCGTTTGAGACAACTGGCCCGGCTGCATGCCTTCAAGGCCCGCACCCACGATGGCCCGGAACACACGCAGGCGCGAGCTTTGTGCCAAAGCTGCCAGGGCCTTGACGGCCAGTTCTTCGTCCATGGTGCTCAACAGCGCGTTGGCGTTCATGGCGCACCCGATGGCTCAGAAAGAGCGCCTTGCACCCGCAAGCCCATAGGCAAGCGCAAGGTGGTGAGCCAGCACACCAGCAGCATGAGTGCCGAGCCCAACAAGGCATACAGCAGACCGCCCCATTGGTACAGCAGGCCCGACAGCAGCGTGCCCATGAAGCGTCCGAGCGCATTGGCGGCGTAATAAAAGCCCACATCTTCGGCGGCTTTTTCTGAGCCCGCATAGGCCAAGATCAGGTAGCTGTGGACAGACGAGTTGATGGCAAAAGCAAAACCGAAAAGGCTCAGGCCGCCCACCACCCACCACTGCAAATGGGGTGCTTGCAGCCACAAGGCGGCGGCAATCCCCAGCGGAATGAGCGTGAGCACAGCCGACCACCAACGCGCTGCGGGCACCTCACGGCTCAGGCCATCGGCGCTGCGCCGCACCAGTTGTGGCGCCAGCGCCTGCACCAGGCCATAGCCAATGGTCCAGGCCGCCAAAAAGCCACCCACCATGGTGAAGGTCCAGCCCACGGAATACAAAAATACGGGCACACCCACCACAAACCACACATCGCGTGCGCCAAACAAGACCACGCGAGCAGCCGCCAGCGCGTTGATGCCGTCATTTTTGGCAAACAATTCTCGTGCCGAACTGGAAGGTTTGCTCTTGCCCATCATGGGTGGCAAGCTGCTCACCACCCCGATCAGCACCAAACCCAACAGGCCCGACATCGCCCACAGAGAGCCTTGAAACCCCAACGTTTCCAGCAGCAAACCGCCCAGAAAAAAGCCAAAACCTTTCATGGCATTTTTGCTGCCGGTGAACCAGGCCACCCATTTGAACAACTGGCCGTTGCCCGTGTCTTTGGCTTGCGCTTGCGTGATCTTGATGGCCGACTTGCTGGCGGTCTTGGTCAGGTCTTTGGCCACACCGCACACCCCTTGCGACAACACGACCCATGCCACCGACATGCTGGCTGTCCAGTCGGGTTGCAGTGCTGACAGCAAGCCAAAGCCGATGATTTGCGTGACCAAGCCCACCGTGAGCATGCGGGCAATGCCATAACGTGTGGCCAGCCAGCCGCCGATCAGGTTGGCCAATACGCCTGCAGCTTCGTACAGCAAGAACAAAAAGGCCAGCGTGAAAGGCGAGTACCCCAGCTTGTAAAAATGCAGCAGCACCAACATGCGCAAAGCGCCGTCGGTGAGGGTAAAGCCCCAATAAGCGGCCGTCACGATGCCGTAATGGCGTTCAGCTGCGTTCATATCAGAGGCCGACTTCGTTCATGTGGCAGGCCAAGTCCACCATGCGGCAGGCATAGCCCATTTCGTTGTCGTACCAGGCATAGACCTTGAGCATCGTGCCATCGGTCACCAGGGTGGACAGCGCGTCGACGATGGCGCTGCGTGTGTCGCGGGCGTAATCGACGCTGACCAAGGGGCGGGCTTCGTAGCCCAAAATGCCCGCCAACGGGCCTTGCGCTGCAGCGGCAAACAAGGCGTTGACTTCTTCGGCGCTGGTCTCACGCTTCATTTCGAACACGCAATCGGTCAGCGAAGCGTTGAGCACGGGGGCACGCACGGCGTGGCCGTTGAGTTTGCCCTTGAGTTCAGGGTAGATCAGGGCAATGGCCGTGGCGCTGCCTGTGGTGGTGGGGGCCAGGCTGGTCATGGCGCTGCGGGCGCGGCGCAGGTCTTTGTGCGGCGCATCGACCACCAAGTTGGTGTTGGTGGGGTCGTGGATGGTGGTGATTTGTCCGTGCCGAATGCCAATGGCTTCGTGCACCACTTTGACCACCGGAGCCAGGCAGTTGGTGGTGCAAGAGGCCGCTGTGACGATGCGGTCTTTGGCGGGGTTGTATTGGGTGTGGTTGATGCCCACCACGATGTTCAACACATCGCCCACCTTCACGGGGGCGGCCACGATGACACGTTTGGCGCCTCGGTCCAGGTGCCCCTGAATGGTTTCTGGGGTCAAAAATTTGCCTGTGCATTCGAGCACCAGGTCCACACCCATGTCGCCCCACGGAATGTCGGCCGGGTTCGCGTGTGATGAAAAGCCCAGGGTGCGCTCGCCGATGTGGATCTGGCTCTCGCCTTCGGCTTCGATGCGCTCGCGCCACTTGCCCTGCACGCTGTCAAAGGCCAGCAAATGCGCTGTGGCCGCTGCGCCACCTTTGAGTTCGTTCAGGTGCACCACCTCCAGGCGGTTGCCTGCGCGGGGGTCATCTTGCTGGCGCTCGGCAGCGCCCATGGCCGCACGCAGGGCCAAACGGCCAATGCGGCCCATGCCGTTGATACCGACTTTCATGCTTGATCTTTCAATGATTCTGGAAATGTGGTCTTTGAATTTTGTCATGCATTTATGACGGTGCCATGACGCACCTGTTCGGTACTTGTTCGGCACCTTTTCAGCGCCTCTGCCCTTTGGGTGTCTTCAAATTGTCAAAATAAAGCCATGATGCCGTCACAGTAAAACCATGAAATCAAGCTTTTCTAACTGGAGCTTTTCATGTCCAACCACGACTTTGACCCTGTTTGCAACACCTCTGACAACCTACATTTTCAGGACGTATTGGCCCAGTCCTTGCAAAACCCCATGCGCCGTGGCCTGTTGCGCGGTGGTTTGGGATTGGCCGGTCTGGCCATGTTGCCCGGCTGCGCAACCCTGACTTCTGGCATGGCCGCTGCGCCCAGTGCCTTGGGTTTTGCAGCGGTAGAAAAAAGCCTGCTCGACAACGTGATGCTGCCCCCGGGCTACCAATACAGCGTGTTGCACGCCACGGGTGATGCACTGGACTCGGCTCTGGCCGCTTACTCCAACCGAGGCCTCGAATCGGACGACTGGTCACGCCGTGTTGGCGATCACCACGATGGCATGGACATTTATTACATCGATGCGAATGGCCGTTATTCCGACAAAGAAACCGGCCGCGCCGTGCTGTGCGTCAACCACGAAAGCTCGGCTGACTCGCATTTTCTGCACCCCAATGGCCAGACGTCCAACAACGTCAGCGGCAAAAAATTCGACCAGTTTGGCGAATGGGATTTGGGCACCCGCCCCGAGTTGGAAGTGCTCAAGGAGATCAACCTTCATGGCGTTTCGGTGGTCGAAATTGTCAAGACTCCGCAAGGCTGGCGCGTCAAGCAAGACTCGGCGCTGAACCGCCGCATCACGGCGCAAACCCCCGTGCGCGTCAGCGGCCCCCGTGCGCACATCGAACACGTTCGCAACTTCATGGTCAGCCGCTGGGACACAGCAGGGGCCATGGCCCGTGGCACGCTCAATAACTGCGGCCATGGCAAAACCCCATGGGGCACTTATCTGGGTTGCGAGGAAAACTGGGCCTATTACTTCCAGACCACCGGCGCAGGCGCGGCATTGTCTGCCAAGGAAGTGGCATCGCGCAAACGCTACGGCGTGGCTGCAGCGGCACCCGCTGCGGGGGCCAAAAAAGCCGCCAGCCAAGGCTGGCACACCGTGTCGACCACGGACGACCGCTTTACCCGTTGGAACTTGGCGGCCTTGGGTGCCAATGCCGAGAAAGATTTCCGCAACGAAGCCAACACCTTTGGTTTCATCGTCGAGATCGACCCGCTGGCGCCCAATTCCACCCCTGCCAAGCGCACGGCCATGGGCCGCTTTGCACACGAAGCTGCTGTGTGTGGCGTGCCCAAGGCGGGCGAACCGCTCGCTTTTTACATGGGCTGTGACTCGCGCAACGAGTACATCTACAAGTTTGTGACCGCTGCCGTGTGGGACCCGCGTGATGTGGGCGGCGGTATGGTGGCCGGAGACAAATACCTGAGCGAAGGCAAGTTGTACGCCGCACGTTTTGACGCGAGCGGCCAGGGTGAATGGCTGGAGCTGAACATCGCTGACCCGCGCGTTGCTCAGCACGTGCCTTATCAATTTGCCAATCAGGCCGATGTGTTGATCAACGCCCGCCATGCCGCAGACGCGGTGGGGGCCACCAAGATGGACCGTCCAGAGTGGGGCGCAGTCAACCACCGCAATGGCGAAATCTATTTCGCGCTGACCAACAACAGCGCCGCCAACCGCACGCCCACCAAGGTGGACTCGGCCAACCCCCGCGCCTACATGGACTTGGACGGCAAAAAAGTGGCTGGCAACCCCAACGGTCACATCATCCGTTTCAAAGAGGCTGGCCACACCAGTACCGCCAAGACATTTGCCTGGGACATCTTTTTGTTTGGCGCTGAAGAAGATTCGGGCGATGCCAACTTGTCGGGCCTGACCGCCAAGAATGCGTTTTCGTCGCCTGACGGCTTGTGGTTCAGCAAAGCCACCGGCATCTGCTGGATCCAGACAGACGATGGTGCCTTCACCGACGAAACCAACTGCATGATGCTGGCCGCCATTCCTGGTCAGGTGGGCGACGGTGGCAAGGTCACGGTCAAAAACAAGATGGTGGTGGGTGGTGTTGAGCAAACAGGCACCCAAGAAACTTTCTTGGGCGCTGCTTTGGGTGAGGCCAAATTGCGCCGCTTCCTGGTGGCCCCCAAAGGCGCAGAAGTCACGGGCATCACCGAAACCGCCGATGGCCGCACCTTGTTTGTGAACATCCAGCACCCAGGCGAGTTGTCCAAGCCCTTGTCGTCCGGCGAAGCGCTCCAGAGCACTTGGCCTGGCAATCAGGGTGTCGGTCCCCAGGGTCGTCCACGCTCAGCCACCATCGTCATCACCCGCCAAGATGGTGGCTTGATCGGCCTGTAAATCGGCTCATGTGCGCGTTGCCCGTTGTGGGTGCGCGCACATGAAAAGAACCCATTCCATTGGATTCACTGGGCGGTTTGGGCTTGCGAGCCCGAAGCGCCCGATTCGTTTCAAATTCGACGCCAGATTCAGCGCTAAATTCGGTGCGATGCTGACAGC
>JAGNWH010000021.1:0-26630 GCA_017986055.1 Limnohabitans sp.
CGCATGATCGGTGACCCGGTGGCACGCTACCGCGAAGACCCGGTTCGCATCATCCGTGCTGTGCGTTTTGCCGCCAAGCTCAGCCCTTTGGGCTTCAAGCTCGAAGCCAAAACCGCCAAACCCCTGACGCAGTCGGCCACCTTGCTGGCCGATGTGCCGCAAAGCCGCTTGTTCGATGAGATGCTCAAACTGCTGCAAACCGGGCATGCCTTGGCCTCTATTGAGCAACTGAAAAAACTGGGCTTGGCCACTGGCATTTACCCCTTGCTCGACGTCGTGGTCGAGCGGGCTGAAAGTGCCTTTGTGCAAGTGGCATTGGCCGATACCGACCGCCGCGTGGGCGAGGGCAAACCTGTTGCGCCGAGCTTTTTGCTGGCCTGTGTCTTGTGGGCCGATGTGCGCGAAGGGTGGGCCAAACGCCTGGCCCGCAAAGAGCACCCGTATCCGGCTTTGCAAGATGCGATTGACGAGGTCTTTGATGCCCGCATTGGTGATGTGTCCGGTCGCGGCAAGTTGGCTGCTGACATGCGCGAAATCTGGATGATGCAACCGCGCTTTGAAAAGCGCGTGGGCAGCACGCCGTTTGGCTTGGTCGAGCAGCCGCGCTTTCGTGCTGGCTTTGACTTTTTGCGCTTGCGTGCCGACATCGAAGAGATTGATGTGCGCTTGGCCGACTGGTGGCAAGAATTCAGCATGGCCAGTGACGCCGAGCGCGAAGACTTGGTGCAAGCGGCCAAAGCGGAGCAAGCGGTTTCGCAAGCGGCTAAACCCCGTGTGCGCCGTGCGCCCAGGCCCGAAGGTGCTGCTGCACCACGACCCTCGGCAGGTCCAAGTGATGCGAGCCCTGCAGCACCCTCACCCGAGGTGGGTGATGACGACGCGCCCAAAAAACGGCGCCGCCGTCGTCGCAAGCCCGGTGCAGCGGGTGAGCAAGCTGGGGATTCGGGCAGCGCTGAATAAGCTTGCGCCTTCTTGCTGATGGAGGCCAACATGCGAGATCCCGTGACCGCTTACGTGGCGCTCGGGGCTAATTTGGGCGATGCCCTGCAGACGGTGTTGCTCGCGCTGGATGCGCTGGCGATGTTGCCCGGCACGCGCGTCACAGGGCGCTCCCGACTTTACCGAACGGCCCCCTATGAAGCCCAGGGACCTGATTTCATCAACGCGGTGGCGCAGATCGAGACCCGTTTGAGCGCCCCTGCTTTGCTCGATGCCTTGCAGGCACTCGAACAGCTGGCCGGGCGTCAGCGGCCTTACGTCAATGCACCACGCACGCTGGATTTGGACCTGCTCATCTATGGCCAAGCCAGCATGAGCAGCCCGCGCTTGACTTTGCCGCACCCGCGCTGGCATGAGCGCGCATTTGTGCTGCGGCCCTTGGCCGACCTGGCGCCTGGCTGGGTGACAGCCGAAGATTGGGCACGCGTGGCAGATCAGACCATTGGTGTTTTGCCGGAGCCACCGCCATGACGGTCTTCACCAATTTGCCGATTTCGTTGCAGACGATTTTGCTTTTGCTGGCCAGCAACGTGTTCATGACCTTTGCCTGGTATGGCCACTTGCGCAACATGGCCACCGCGCCTTGGTATGCGGCTGCTTTGGTGAGCTGGGGCATTGCTTCAATGGAGTACATGTTCCAGGTCCCCGCCAACCGCATTGGTCATACACAATTCAGCGTGGGCCAGCTCAAGATCATGCAAGAGGTGATCACCTTGAGCGTTTTCGTGCCTTTTGCGATTTTTTACCTTAAAGAGCCATTCAAGCTGGATTACCTCTGGGCGGCCTTGTGCATGGTTGGTGCGGTTTATTTCATTTTCCGCAGCGCGTAAGTATTTCTCCGCTGGTCAATGCAGACTGAGCGGTTAAACTCGCCGCTGTCACAAAACCGTCACATTAGACACTTTCTCTTCATCAGGAGCTCACCATGCTGTTTGGCAAATTGCTGCCCAAAGAAGGCAACTTCTTCGAACTGTTCAACCAACATGCAGAGCGCATTGTTGAAGCGGCTCGGGCCTTCTCGAATCTGGTGGCCAATTACAACGATGTGCACTTGCGTGAAAAGTACAACCGCGATGTGGACAACGCCGAGCACGCTGCGGACCGCGTGACACAAGAAGTCAATCGCTTGATCCACACCACCTTCATCACGCCGATTGACCGTGAGCAGATCCATGCCCTGATCAATCTGATGGACGACGTGGCCGACTTGATTCAGGACTCGGCTGAAACCATGGCGCTGTATGACGTGCGTCACATGACCGAAGAAATCACACGCCTGACCGATTTGTCGGTCCGTTGCTGTGAGCGTGTGCAAGATGCGGTCAAGCTGTTGGCCCGCATTGGCGAGCCTGCGGTGGCCGAATCGGCGCTCAAAACTTGCGAGGAAATCGACCGTTTGGAGTCGGACGCTGACCGCGTGATGCGCAGCGCGATGAGCAAGCTGTTTCGTGACGAACCCGATGTGCGCGAAATCATCAAGCTCAAGGCCATTTACGAACTGCTGGAAACGATCACCGACAAGTGCGAAGACGTGGCCAATCAGATCGAGGGCATCGTCCTCGAGAATTCCTGATCTCCAACCGGACTCCTGACTATGGAAACCGTACAAGCCGCCTTGTGGGTGGTGATCTTGCTGGTCGCCCTGGCGCTGATTTTTGACTTCATGAACGGGTTTCATGATGCCGCCAACTCGATTGCGACCGTGGTTTCCACGGGCGTTCTCAAGCCGGCTCAAGCGGTGGTGTTCGCTGCCTTTTTCAACTTCGTCGCTATTTTCATCTTCCACCTCAGTGTGGCGGCCACCGTGGGCAAAGGCATTGTCCAGCCGGGCATTGTTGACACCCATGTGGTGTTTGGCGCCTTGGTGGGTGCCATCACCTGGAACGTCATCACCTGGTACTACGGCATACCCAGCAGCTCATCGCATGCCCTGATTGGTGGCATTGTGGGCGCGGTCATTGCCAAGGCCGGGGCGGGTGCCTTGGTGTCCACGGGCATCATGAAAACGGTGGCCTTCATCTTTGTCTCGCCCTTGCTGGGGTTTTTGCTGGGTTCTTTGATGATGGTGGCGGTGGCGCACATCTTCAGGCGCGCCAGACCATCTCGGGTAGACAAGTGGTTCCGCCGTTTGCAGCTGGTTTCTGCTGGTGCTTACAGTTTGGGGCATGGCGGTAACGACGCTCAAAAAACCATCGGCATCATTTGGATGATGTTGATTGCCACAGGCTACGCCACCACAGCCGATGCCTCGCCGCCAGGCTGGGTCATTGTCAGTTGCTATCTGGCGATTGGCCTGGGCACCATGTTTGGGGGCTGGCGCATTGTCAAAACGATGGGTCAAAAAATCACCAAACTCAAACCAGTGGGTGGTTTTTGCGCCGAGACGGGCGGGGCCATGACCTTGTTCTTGGCCACTTCCTTGGGCATTCCGGTCTCGACCACCCACACCATCACGGGTGCGATTGTGGGTGTGGGCTCCACCCAACGCGCCAGCGCGGTGCGCTGGGGTGTGGCGGGCAACATCGTCTGGGCTTGGGTCTTGACCATCCCCGCCAGCGCTTTTGTGGCCGCTGTCGCTTATTGGGTCAGTTTCAGGGTTTTCGATTGAAACACTGAGCAGCTCAATCTGGTGTTATCAACCCGCATGGGGGAATCCATAAAAACCGCCTGAAGCGATTCAGGCGGTTTTTTTATTGGCTGATTTGTCGGGCCGCTTCAATTTGGTATTCGAAATACCGTTGAAAGCTGAAGGCCAGACTCGACATCAGCATGGCGGTGCCAATCAGCAGGGCGATGGCAATGCCGATGACCGTGCCCCAGTTCGTTTGCCCAGACGCGGCCAGTGCATCGGCTTCGGGGTTGAATTTGGCATTCCATTTTTCTGTTGACATCAGGCCATACACGATGGCATTCAAGGCGCAGCCCGCGATCGTGAAGCCCAACAAAGGAATCAACAACCAGCTCAGCGTGTCGTCCAGTCCCAGTTGCTGGACCCTCTCCAGCCCGTAAATCCCGAGTGCGGTCGGGATGGGCAGCAGCCACGCCAGCATGTCGGCAAAGCCGTAAAGATAAAAGCGGTGCAAGCCCAAAGGCCCACCCCAAAAAGCCAACCAGGTCGCGTTTGTTTTGTTTTTCATGGTGCCGATTATTGCGGAGCGGTGCTGTCGCCAGCGCCCAAAGGCTTTTCCATCATCACGACGTCAAGCCAGCGGTCGAATTTCCAGCCGCATGACTTGAGTACGCCCACATGGCTGAAGCCCAACGACGCGTGCACGCCAATCGATCCAGCATTGGCTGAGTCTCCAATGACGGCCAGAAACTTTCGCACGCCAACGCGTTCGGCCTGAGTGCACAACTCTGCCAGCAGAGCGCGGCCCATGCCTTTGCGGTGAGCGTCTGGGGCCATGTAAATGGAATCTTCGGCCGAAAACCTGTAAGCCGGGCGGGGCTTGAACCAGTTGCAATAGGCAAAGCCCATCACAAGACCCTCATCTTCGACCACCAAATAGGGCAATCCCTTGGCCAGCACATCGGCGCGTCGACTGGCCATGTCGGCCTCGCTTGGGGGATCGATCTCAAAGGTTCCGGTCCCCGTGAGCACATGGTGACGGTAAATGGCGGTGATGGCGGCGATATCTTCGTCGCGGGCAGGTCGGATCAGAGGCAAGGCAAGGCTCCCGTTGTATAATGGTGGGCTTTTCAGTGTGTCACTGGCCGGGTGGCCAGTTGCGTGTCTCAAACGCTGAAGGATACCGGGCGTCTCGGCATTTGTTCCGAAGATACCCAACCACCCAAGGATAAATCATGGTTGTTATTCGTTTGAACCGCGGCGGCTCTAAAGCACGTCCTTTCTTCAACATCGTCGTTGCTGACAAGCGCGTGCGTCGCGATGGTCGCTTCCTCGAGCGCATCGGTTTCTACAACCCCACAGCCAAAGGCGGCGAAGAAGGTCTGCGCATTGCACAAGACCGTCTGACCTACTGGAAGAGCGTTGGTGCTCAGGCTTCCCCCACTGTGGAACGTCTGATCCGTCAAGCTGGCAAAGTCGCCGCCTGATCGGCTCGCCTTGGCCATGCGTCCCTCTTTGGAAACAGCCGCACTGCCGGCTGACGCCATCGAAATCGGGCGCATAGCCGATGCTTGGGGCATCAAAGGCTGGTTCAAGGTCTTGCCCCACAGCGCCTCGCCAGAGGCGCTTTTTTCTTCCAAGCGCTGGTTTTTGTTGCCGCCCGATCGGCCCATGAAACCCAAACGCGCAAGCGAGGCCGCAGCTGCCGCCTCTTTGCCGCAGGCCTGGACAGAGCCGTTGCTCCTGAATATCAAAGAAGTCAAAGACCATTCCAACACGGTGGTCGCTTGTGCCCACGATCTCAATGACCGCAATGCGGCCGAGGCCCTGCGTGGTGCGCGCATCTTTGTGCCCCGTTCAAGTTTTCCTACCGCGGGTGATGGCGAGTATTACTGGGTCGACCTGATCGGCCTGCAGGTGCTCAACCGCGAAGGCGTTGACCTCGGCCAGGTGCGGGACCTCATGTCTACCGGGCCTCAAACCGTGTTGGTCATTGAAGCGGCTCCAGAAGCCGAAGGTGGCAAACCTGTCGAGCGCATGATCCCCTTCGTGGCAGCGTTTGTGGATGGCGTCGACTTGCCGGGCAAGCGCATCACTGTTGACTGGCAGCCCGACTACTGAGCGGCTCCCGGCCGTGGAGGGCCATCCCCATGCGCTTTGACATCATCACCCTGTTTCCTGAACTGTTCGCGCCGCTGTTGACCAGCGGTATCACACGCCGTGCCTACGAAAGTGGCTTGGTTGATGTGCGTTTGTGGAACCCCCGCGACCATGCCGAAGGCAATTACCGCAGGGTGGACGATCGCTCTTTTGGCGGCGGTCCTGGCATGGTCATGTTGGCTGAGCCCTTGTTCAAGTGCCTCACGGCCATTCGCGCAGAGCGTCAAGAAGTCGCACCTGCGCCCTTGCTGCTGTTTTCCCCGATTGGTCAGGCCCTCAACCACACCGCCGTAGCGCAGTGGTCTGACAGCGCTGGTGCTGTGTTGTTGTGTGGCCGCTACGAAGGCGTCGACCAGCGTTTCATTGACCAGTATGTGGACCAGCAAATCAGCTTGGGAGACTTTGTGCTGTCGGGCGGGGAAATCGCAGCCATGGCTTTGCTGGACGCGGTGGCCCGATTGCAGCCGGGTGTGCTCAACGATGAAGGCAGCCACCAGCTGGACAGCTTCAATCCCGCACTGGATGGTTTGCTGGACAGTCCGCATTACACGAGGCCTGAGGTTTGGCAAAACCAATCCGTTCCGGCTGAGTTGATGTCAGGCCACCACGCACACATCGCACGTTGGCGACGCGAGCAAAGTCTTCGTTTGACGTCGTTGCATCGTCCGGAATTGCTGGAACAAGCCCGTTTGTTGGGCCAGTTGAGTCGCCAGGATGAGGCTTACCTGAAAACGAGCCAGAGCCGCGCGGATATCGAAAATCCCAGTCACGGTTCTAAAAAGCTATAATCAAAGGCTTTTCGATCCTCTACCCGCCGCGATTTGGCTCAGTCATGCATTTAGCATGGCCTTTACAGCACAGAACGCCCCTTGTGTAGCGAGGCATGATCGGACGGAGTTCAAAAATGAATTTGATTCAAACTCTTGAGCAGGAAGAAATTGCCCGTTTGGGTAAAGTGCTTCCTGAATTTGCCCCCGGCGACACCGTGATCGTCAGCGTCAACGTGGTTGAAGGCGCGCGCAAGCGCGTCCAGGCCTACGAAGGTGTTGTGATCGCCAAGCGTAACCGTGGTCTGAACAGCGGCTTCACCGTGCGCAAGATCTCCAGTGGCGAAGGCGTGGAACGTACGTTCCAGACCTACAGCCCTGTGATCGCTAGCATCGAAGTCAAGCGTCGTGGTGATGTTCGCCGCGCCAAGCTGTACTACCTGCGTGACCGCAGCGGCAAGTCGGCACGTATCAAAGAAAAGTTGCCACAGCGCAAAGCAGCACCCGCTGTCAAAGCGTAAAGCCTTTTCGGCCATGCGAAAAAACCGCCCGGGTTTACACCCAGGGCGGTTTTTTTATGGCCGGTTCTAAACCATGAGTCATGAAACCGTCAGGCCATGAAAAAAGGCCTTGCCGGTGAAGGCAAGACCTTTTCAAGGACCTTGAAGTCCAAGGCTTAGCCCTGGAACAGCATGATCAACCGCGTGTGATTTTCAGCACACGGGTGCCGCCGCGTTTGCCCGCAGGGCCTTCGCCAGCTGCGGCGTGGGGTTTGAAGTTGCTGGCACCAAACTGCTTGGGGCCACGACCAAACTTGTCACCAGCAGCGCCAGCACCAGCGCCGCGAGGTGCTGGGCGAGCGGCATTGCGGTTGTCGCCGCCGCGATCTTCCCAGCGACCGCCTTGGCGGGGACCATCTTGACGAGCGTCTTGACGTGGAGCAGGGCGGCTGTCACCGCGATCCCAAGGGTGGGCTGGGGCAGCACGCTGCTCGAAGCGGTCACCGCCACGGTTGTCATTGCGGTTGTCACCGCGGGGCGCGTCAAAACGGCCACCTTCTTTGCGCTGATCGAAGCGGGGTTCGCTGCGTTGCTCAAAACGGGGTTGTTCGTCGCGGAAGTTGCCTCGTGGGGCGCGGTTGTCGAAACCACCGCCATCGCGGTCACGGTTGCCGCCAAAGTCGCGACCACCAGCGGGTGGACGACCACCGCGGAAGCCGCCGCCTGCGTTGGCGTAGTTGCGTTCGCCACCAAAGCGGTCACCGCCACGGCCCATGGGCTTGCGTGCTTCGGGCATGCGCACTTTGGGCTCCAGGCCTGGAATCACTTCGGCCTTGAATGGCTGGCGTGTGTAGGACTCGATGTCACCGATCTTGCGACGGTCACGGATCTCGGCAAAAGTCACGGCCAGGCCATCGCGGCCAGCGCGGCCTGTGCGGCCGATGCGGTGGGTGTAATCCTCGGCCTTCATCGGCAAGCCGAAGTTGAAGACGTGGGTGATGGTGGGCACGTCGATGCCGCGAGCAGCCACATCGGTGGCAACCAGAATCTGGACTTGGCCATTGCGCAGCGCCATCAAACGGCGGTTGCGCATGCCTTGGCTCAAGGCGCCGTGCAGGGCCACAGCAGAAAAGCCGTCTTGCTGCAAGTCTGCGGCCAAGCCGTCACATTCGATTTGGGTGCTGGAGAACACGATGGCTTGGTCGATCGTGGCGTCGCGCAGCCAATGGTCGAGCATCTGGCGCTTATGTTGCGCGTTGTCGGCCCAGAACAGCACCTGCTTGATGTTGTTGTGCTTTTCTTGGGGGTTGTCGATCTGGATTTTCTGGACCGAAGAACCACCGTCGTGCATCACGCGCATGGCCAGTTGTTGAATGCGAGGCGCAAACGTCGCACTGAACATCATGGTCTGGCGACGCTGGCTGGTCATGTCGTTGATGTCGGCCAGGTCGTCCGAGAAGCCCAGGTCAAGCATGCGGTCGGCTTCGTCCACCACCAAGAACTGGACTTGGTCCAGCTTGATTTGCATGGAGCGTTGCAAGTCGAGCAAACGGCCTGGGGTGGCCACGACCAGATTGGCGTTTTGCAGCTTGGCAATTTGCAATTGGTAAGGAATGCCACCGACCACGTTGGCCACGCGCAGGCCACGTGTGTGCTTGACCAGTTCGATGGCGTCTTGCGCCACCTGTTGAGCCAATTCACGGGTAGGGCACAGGATCAGGGCGCCGGGTGTGGGGGCCTTGAAGTTGCGTGGGTTGGTCGGGTCTTTGCGCTTGGAACGCTTGGGGGCTGGCTCGCCTTTGGCAACGGCGTCGGCGCAGGCTTGGTCAAACTCGGCGCGCTCAGCGGCTTCTTGTTCGGCCATCTGCTGAATCAAGGTGTGCAAAACGGGCAGCAAGAAGGCCGCGGTTTTGCCGCTGCCGGTCTGGCTAGAGACCATCAGGTCGGTGTAGCCATTCGATTTGCCGTCTTTGGAGCCGCCCGCAGTGGGCAAAGCCAAAGGAATGGCGCGCAGTTGCACGGCGGTGGGCTGTGTGTAGCCCAGGTCAGCCACGGCTTGCACCAGTTCCGGGGCCAGGCCCAGTTCGACGAAACCATTGGGCACGTCGGCGGCTGCTTCAACCTCGGTCACTGCTTCGGCGGAAGCCTCTGCAGCAGGGGCCTCTGCAGGCGTGATTTCGGCAGCAGCAGCGACCATGATTTCAGTGGCCAAGTTGGCCGCTGGCGTCACGGATGCGGACTCGGAAGAGATGGAAATGTTTTCGGCAGGCGACAAGTCGTCCTGCACTGTGTTCAAAGTGTCAGTCATGTGTGTAAAAAAACTCGCACGGAACAGCGGCCGCAAGGTATTGCTTAGGCCGCAGGCACCGCAAGGTTGAAAAAACATCAACCATCAAACGGTGCTCGCGAGAGGCGCTGGGCGTGGAGCCTGGCCGCTGTGAGTGACCCTATCGTTGGGTCAAGGCGTGAAGGGAGATGTATGAAACGCCGCACTCTTGTGCAGCGAGCCGCAAATTATGGCATGGATCAGAAAAAAACGCTAGGGTTTTCCCTGAAAAATTCACAACTTGATGAAATGCTCGCGGTAATGCGCCAATTCATCGATGGATTCGTGCACATCGGCCAGCGCCGTGTGCTTTTGTTGCTTCTTGAAGCTGGAATACACCTCGGGCTTCCAGCGGCGTGAGAGTTCCTTGAGGGTGCTGACGTCGAGGTTGCGGTAGTGAAAAAAGGCTTCCAGCTTGGGCATGAACTTGACCAAAAAACGGCGGTCCTGGCTGATGGTGTTCCCGCACAAGGGCGATGCGCTCTTGGGCAGGTACTTTTTAAGGAACGTGAGAATTTGCTCCTCGGCATCGGTTTCGCTGGTGGTGGAGGCTTTGACTTTGTCGATCAAGCCGCTTTTGCCATGCGTGCCCTTGTTCCAGGCGTCCATCTTGTTCAACAGTTCATCGCTTTGGTGGATGACCAAAACTGGGCCTTCGATGCGGGGCGTCAAGTGGGGGCCGGTCACGATGACGGCAATTTCCAGCAGGCGTTCTTTTTCCGGATCGAGTCCGGTCATTTCGCAATCGATCCAGACCAAATTTTGGTCTGATTTGGGCAATTCAATCACTTCGGCTGCGGTGGAGGGGGTGTGGGCTTGAGACATGCTTGGATTGTCGCTGATGCCAATGGCCCGGAGCGTGATTTCAATCTGCCCTACACTTTGCGCCCATGAATGCATCCCTCACTTTGACCCTGACGCTCGTGTTTGCCTTGCTCGCGCATGTGGCGCTCAAGTTCTGGCTCAATGCCCGCCAGGTCAGGCATGTGTCACTGCACCGAAGTGCTGTGCCTGCCACCTATGCCGATACGGTATCGCTGGCAGACCACCAAAAGGCGGCCGATTACACCCTCGCCAAGGCCCGCTTGTCGCAAATAGACATTGCATTGGATGCCGCAGTGCTGCTGGGCTGGACACTGCTCGGAGGACTGGATGCCTTGAACCAGGTTTTGCTGGACTGGATGGGCCCTGGCATGGCGCAGCAAATCGCGTTGGTATTGGGGTTCAGTTTGGTGGGCGGCTTGATCGGCTTGCCCTTGTCGCTGATGCAAACCTTTGGCGTAGAGCAGCGTTTTGGGTTCAACAAAATCACGCCCAAACTCTGGCTGGCGGACATGGTCAAAGGCCTGGTTTTGGGCCTGGCACTGGGCATGCCGCTGCTGTGGGTGGTGCTTTGGTTGATGGAGATCGGCGGGGCTTGGTGGTGGCTTTGGGCGTGGGGCGTTTTGGTGGGGTGGCAGCTGTTTTTGATGGCCATCGCACCCAATGTCATCATGCCGCTGTTCAACAAGTTCACCCCGCTGGACGATGAATCTCTCAAGACCCGTGTGCAGGCTCTGATGCAGCGCGCAGGCTTCACAGCCAAAGGCTTTTTTGTGATGGACGGCAGCCGCCGTTCTGCTCATTCGAATGCATTTTTTACTGGCTTTGGTGCCAGCAAACGGGTGGTGTTTTTTGACACCTTGCTCAAGCAACTGAGCCCATCCGAAATGGAGGCGGTGCTGGCTCACGAACTGGGGCACTTCAAGCACAAGCACATCGTCAAGATGATGGCGACGAGCTTTGCGTTGACCTTGGCTGGCCTGGCACTCTTGGGCTGGTTGGCCCAGCAGGTCTGGTTTTACACAGGCCTGGGGGTCATGCCCAGCTTGACCGACAGCAACAATGCGCTGGCACTGGTGCTGTTCATGCTGGTGACCCCTGTGTTCACTTTGTTCTTTGCCCCTGTTGCGTCCTGGCGCTCACGTCAACAAGAGTTCGAGGCCGATGCTTATGCGGTTTCTCAAACCCCCGGCCAGGATTTGTCGTCGGCCTTGCTCAAGCTTTACCAAGACAACGCATCGACTTTGACGCCTGATCCTGTGTACGTGAAGTTTTATTATTCGCACCCTCCTGCGAGTGAGCGTCTGCTGAGGATGAAAACCGCATGACCCAAGCTGAAGTTCGCGCCCTCAAACCCACTGAAATTGTCTTGGCGCTCAGCCAGGTGACGGGCTGGACATTGTCGGGCGATGGCGAGTTCATCGCGATTGAAAAAACCTTTGAATTTACCGCGCATGCCCATGCGCTGTTGTTCGTCAACAGCGTTGGTTGGTTGTCTGAAAAACTCAAGCACCACCCAGAGCTTGTGCTCAATCACCGTCGCTGTGTTGTCCGTTGGCGCACGCACGATGTGCGAGGCCTGAGTCGTCTTGACTTTGATGCCGCCACCCAAACCGATACCTTGTTACCGACATGAAACTTCATGAGTAAACCCAAACAACGCCCGATCACGCCACTGGCTGTCGATCTGGAGCCCGGTCTGGTGGTGGCCACTTACGGTCGGCATTGTCTGGTGGAGACACCCGAAGGCAGACGCCTGATTTGTCACCCTCGTGGCAAGAAGAACCAAGTGGTGGTGGGCGACCAAGTGCTGTGGCAAATTGCGGGTGACGAAGGCAGCATCGAAAAACTGCAAGACCGTCGCAATCTGTTTTACCGCCAAGACGAAATTCGGACCAAATCTTTTGCGGCCAACTTGGACCGTGTGCTGATCTTGATCGCTGCCGATCCAGAGTATTCGGAAAGCCAACTGTCGCGGGCCTTGGTGGCCGCTGAGGCCGAGCGCATCACGCCCATCATCGCGCTCAACAAAAGCGATCTGGCGCAGCCCTTTGCCCAAGCCTGGGAACGCTTGGCCCCTTACCGCGCCATGGGTTACAAGGTGATGCCCATCAGCCTGAGCCCGCGCAGCCCAGTGGCCGATGACGGTGTGCAGGCTTTGTGCGCACTTTTACAGGGCCTGACGACCTTGGTGCTGGGGCCATCCGGCAGCGGCAAAAGCACACTCATCAACCGCTTGGTGCCAGATGCGCAGGTGGAAACGGGTGAAATCTCGCTGGCACTCAACTCGGGCAAGCACACCACCACCAGCACGCGCTGGTATTGGGTGCCCGCACTCGACACACCCAACGCAGCCCATGCCGCCAGAACGGCCTTGATCGATTCACCCGGATTTCAGGAATTTGGCTTGCACCACATCGAGCCGACCCGACTGGCCGACTGCATGCCCGACTTACGCGCCCATGTGGGAGGCTGCAAGTTCTACAACTGCACGCACTTGCATGAGCCCGGTTGCGCCGTGCTCGCACAGGTTGAAAACGAACAGCAAACCGGCACCATCAGCGTGCGGCGTCACCGCATCTATGCGCAGTTGTTTGAAGAGTTGAGTCAGCAGCGCTGGTGAAGACGCTGGGTCAGCCCACCAGATTGGCCATGGTGAGCAAGGCCACCAGCACCAACCACATGATCACTGTGCGCCAGACCAAGCCGACCACTTGGGCAAAGTGAGCCACCTCGGGCGTTCGGCCTGGAGTGCTGTTTCCGCCAGGGGTGACGTTGGTTTCGTCGTCTTCATCGGTCGCTTGCAAGGGCGCTCCGCCGAGGCGGATGTTGATGGCACCCGCTGTCGCAGCCAGGATCACCCCATCGTTGTCGTCTGGAAAGTTTTGTGCGTGGTTGCGCCAGCCGTCCATGGCATCTTCAAAGCTGCCCACAATCGCAAAACCCATGGCGGTCATGCGCGAAGGCAGCCAATCCATGGCTTGCCATGCCCGCGAGGCCACGGATTGCAGCGCTTCACTCATCACGGAGCCGTCGTCTTCGGTCGGTTTTTGCCAGCGGCGTTGCGCCAACTCGGTCAGGCGATAAACCACGGCACCGACAGGCCCCAAGCCAATGATCGACAGTGCTGCGTACCAAAAGAAAACACCAAACACGTGCCTGTGCGCAGCGATCATGGAGTATTCGATGACATGGCGCACGATTTCGCTGCGCGGTATTTGGCCGACTTGCACTTGTTGCCACTCGGCCAGTAATTCGCGAGCTTGGGTTTCATCGCCGTCTTCCAGAGCTTCGCGGATGGCCGTGAAGTGGTGGCTGAACTGCCTGAATCCCAAAGTGATGTAAAGCAGTGCGACATGCCAGATCACGGCAGACAACCAGCCCAAACCCCACTCGAGCCCCCAGTGCACCAGCATCGCCACAAGCGCCGGGCCAATCACCGTGATGCCCCAAGTGATCCAGGCCTGGTGTCGCACCCCTGCATCAAATGTGCGGGCCACCCAGGCGACCCAGCGTTCCACGGTGGTGTAGATCACATTGACGGCATTGAGCGGGCGCGCTTGCTCCAGTACCAAAGCCAACAGGATTGCAAAAAAACTCATGGCATTCTCATTCCACTGGGTTGACCACTAAAAATCGATAGAAGTTACGAAGCATAGCGGCTGTAGCACCCCAAATGAAGCGCTCGACAAGGTCGATCTGACCATCTGCTGCACACCGTGGCTCTTGGTATGGCATTGAAAACCAATGTCGCTGGGTACCTTGCCATTCAAAGGCATGGCGACGGTGGTGTGCCGGATTCATCAAGAAAGCCAAGGGCACCTCAAAAATATCCTGTACTTCGTCGGCGTTGGGTGCCAGCTCAAATTCGGGTGACACCAAAGCAATCACGGGGGTGACCCAAAAAGCAGTTCCGGTCACATAAACCGGCAATTCGCCAATGACCTGAACATGCTTGGGGTGCAGGCCCACTTCTTCGTGGGCTTCGCGCAGCGCAGTGGCGTGTCTGCTGGTGTCTTGCGGGTCGACTTTACCGCCAGGAAAAGCGATTTGCCCTGAGTGTGTCGACATGTGGTTGGCCCGCTGGGTGAGTAAAACCGTGGATTCCGAGAATTCAGGCCCACGCAGCACGATGGGTACCAAAACCGCGGCATGGGCGGGCGATCTGTTGGTGAAAGAAGTTTCCCGTTCGACTTCAGGCTGCCAGATGGGGGGCTGCGCGAACCGGGCTTTCAGTGCGGCAGGCAACAAGTGCGCAGACGGCACCGCTGGCATATCGTGATCGATGCGCCAAATCGGAACATTGCGGGGGTCAAAAGACAAAGGTTTTGGCACAGGCGGTATTTATAACCGACCGCGGACGGCCAGCTTTAGAATGGCCGACGTTGCACTTTTTAGCAGCGCTATTTTTATTGATTTAGGTTGACACCATGAAGCGTGATTATTTTTCTCCAAGCACCTCGTCCGATCGCCGTTTTGGCGAACACCGCTCCGGCACCTGCATGGCGCTGATCGATGGCCGGTTCCTGATCTGGATGGCGCAACAAGGCGCTGTGGGTGCCACGGGCGAGTCGGTGAATCGCCAAGGCTTGCTCAGTTTGCTGTCGCAAGCACTGTTGCATGCCGGGCTCGATGTCGACTTGCGCCGTATTTATTGGTACAGCGACCGATCGGATGGCTTGATCATCGACGACCAGATCGTGCGCCTGGTGCAAACCCACGATGCCGATGGTGGCGCTTCCTTGCTCCGTTCCTTGGGCCATGACCTCAAGCAACTGGCTGAGCACCATGCCTGTGACCATGTGTTGGTGGCCAGCGACGATGAGCGGTTTTTGGCCACCATCGACGAAGCCCAGTTGAGCGGTGTGAGCGTGCATTTGCTGGCCGATGAATCGGCGCGCAACATGCCTCAAATGGTGCGCACCGATCCGGGTTGGGCCCGCTTGTTGGCCCAAGGTGACCGCCGTGTGGTGGTCAACTCGCAAGCCCTGGCCGACATGCTGCAAGGCAAATTGCCCACAGGCATGGGTTTGGCACTGGAAGATGTAGAAGAGCTGCGCAAGTCGATGCATGAAGTCATCACCGCTTGGTGGGCCGATGAGCCTGAAGACCTGCGTGAAGACCTGCGCGATGCACTGCAGATCAGCCGAGGCATTCCGCAAGAAGTGGACCGCCAACTCTTGCTGCGCATGCGCCAGCGCCTGGCCCGCGCCTTGAGCTTGCCGGAGAAAAAGATGTTGCGTGAAACACTGCGTTCGGTGGTGGCCGAACCCTCCGTGGCCTCTTCAGCTGCCGCTGGATCGGCACCTGGATCGACGCCTGCAACGATATTGCCAGGCCCCGACTTTCCGCCTGACAGTGACGCGTAAATCAACGCTGCGGGCCGCAGGGTCTGCCGCACAAAAAAAGCCCTGACTCGCAAGAGTCAGGGCTTTTTGTTGGGGGTACTGAGCAGATGAAGGTCCGGACCCCATTTTTTGTGTCGACGCAGTCGCACTCAAAATGGCGCGGCATCGGCTGCTCTCTGCACCTTATGGTTTGGCGTGGTACTGCGTCAATCGCTCGACTTCATTTTTGGAGCCCAGCACCACGCTCACGCGTTCGTGAAGTTGGCTTGGTTGCAAGTCGAGAATGCGTTCCTTGCCGTTGGTGGATGCGCCTCCTGCTTGCTCGATCAGCCAGCTCATGGGGTTGGCTTCGTACAGCAGGCGCAGTTTGCCGGGCTTGTGCGGTTCGCGTTTGTCCCAGGGGTACATGAACACACCGCCACGGGTCAGGATGCGGTGCACGTCGGCCACCATGCTGGCGATCCAGCGCATGTTGAAGTCCTTGCCGCGTGGACCTTCTTTGCCTTGCAGGCATTCGTCAATGTAGCGGCGCACGGGCTCGTCCCAGTGGCGCATGTTGCTCATGTTGATGGCGAACTCTTTGGTGTCGGCGGGCACTTGCACGTTTTCCTGTGTCAGTACGAAGGAGCCTTGTTCGCGGTCCAGCGTGAACATGGCCACGCCATCGCCCACGGTGAGCACCAGGGTGGTTTGTGGGCCATAGACGCAATAGCCTGCAGCCACTTGCTGCTTGCCTGGCTGCAGGAAGTCCTGTTCCGTCACGCCTTGGCTTCCTTCGGCTTTTTTGAGCACGCTGAAGATGGTGCCAATGCTGACGTTGACGTCGATGTTGGACGAGCCGTCCAACGGATCAAACAGCAAAAGGTATTCGCCTTGCGGGTAGCGGTTGGGCACCAAATAGATGCTGTCCATTTCTTCGGAGGCCATGGCCGCGAGGTGTCCGCCCCATTCGTTGGCTTCGAGCAGCACTTCGTTGGCGATGATGTCCAGTTTCTTTTGCACCTCGCCTTGCACGTTTTCGCTTTCGGCGCTGCCCAAAACACCGCCCAGAGCGCCTTTGTTGACGGCGTGGCTGATGCTTTTGCAGGCGCGAGCGACCACTTCGAGCAACAAGCGCAGGTCAGCCGGGATGTGGCCTTTGTCGCGTTGTTGCTCCACCAAGTAGCGGGAAAGGGAGATTTTGTTGCTCATGTTCATTCCTCGGGTTCAGTGTGCTGTCAGGTGCTGCTCAGGGCGCGGCTGATCACCTCGCGCACATCGTTGGAGAGGTCGGCCTTGGCCGCCACACGCTCGATCGCCACGCGGGCGGCGCTGCGGTAGGGCTCGGCCAGTCGGCTCCAGCGGTCCATGGCGCGGGCCAGGCGGGCGGCTACTTGCGGGTTGATGGCATCCAAGGCGAGCACTTGTTCGCTCCAGTAAACATAACCTGCTGCATCGGCACGGTGGAAACCGGCGGGGTTGGCGCTGCAATAGCTGAAGATCAAACTGCGTGCGCGGTTGGGGTTGCGCAGGCTGAAGTCGGCGTGCTGCATGAGTTGGCGTACACGGGGCAAGACATCGCCAGCGCGGTCGGGTGCTCCGGCTTGCAAGGCAAACCACTTGTCGATCACCAAGGCTTCGTGCTGGAACAGCTTGTGGAACAGGGCCAGTGCGTCTTGTGCCAGGACATGGCCGCTGACCACCAACGCCGACAAGGCGTTGAAGCGGTCGGTCATGTTGCTGGCGTCCTTGAACTGCTGGTACACACGGCCGGGTGTGACGGCGTCACCGCTGTGCACGGCTGCCACGCACAGCATGCCCATGGCCAACCCGGCCAATGCGCGGCGACCACTCGACTGGGCATCGGGTGAGTAAGCGCCGTTGTTCTTGTGTGCGTCCCAAGCCCATTGCCAGTCGGCTTGCAAGGCCGTGGCCAGTTGCAGGCGCATGTTTTCTCGCAGCGCATGCACGCGCTGTGGGTCCACCACGTCCAGCTGGTCGGCGATGTAGTTTTCTGACGGCAGTGTGAGCGCCAGGTCTTTGAACGCGGCATCCAGTGTGGGGTGGCGCAGCACGTTACGCAAGGCCGCGACCAGCGCTTCGGACAGCACAGGCTGACCCGTCAGGTCCTTGTTCTGCTGGATGGCATCGGTGGCGCTTTGCAGCATCAGGCGTTGGCTGGCTTCCCATTGGTTGAAGGGGTCGCTGTCGTGGGCCAGCAAGATCAGCAGATCGGCCGCCGACAAGCCGTCTTCCAGCACCACGGGGGCGCTGAAACCTCGCAGCAGCGAGGGCACAGGTTCGCTGTCAATGTTGACAAAGCTGTAGCTGGCGCTGGCTTCGGTCAGCACCAAGGTTTGCTGCGGCACCACATCAGATGCACCTGCCAGTTGCAAGGGCAGGGCCTGACCATCGCGGCTGAGCAGGCCCAGCGTGACCGGGACGACGAAGGGCGCTTTGCGGTCTTGGTCTGGCGTGGCGGGGCAACTTTGGCTGAGGGTGAGCGTGTAAGTGCGCTCGGCAGCGTTGTATGCCCCTGAGGCCTGAAGGCGTGGCGTGCCCGCTTGGCTGTACCAGTGTTTGAACGCGGCCAGGTTCTGCGCCAGTGCCGAGCCGGGGTTGGCATCGGCAATCGCTTGCGCAAAGTCGTCACAAGTCACAGCTTGGCCATCGTGGCGCTCAAAGTAGAGCTTCATGCCCTTGGCAAAGCCGTCGCGCCCTTGCAGGTCAGCGGGCGTGGCCACAAGAGTCTGCATCATGCGAACGACTTCAGAGCCCTTTTCGTAGATGGTGACGGTGTAGAAGTTGTTGATTTCCACATAGCTGTCAGGGCGCACCGGGTGGGCCATGGGGCCTGCGTCTTCGGCAAATTGCACCGTACGCAGCACGCGCACGTCTTCGATGCGCTTGACAGCGCGGGCGCTGGTGTCGCCTGCCATGTCCTGGCTGAATTCCTGGTCGCGGAAAACCGTGAGGCCCTCTTTGAGTGACAGCTGGAACCAGTCGCGGCAGGTGATGCGGTTGCCCGTCCAGTTATGGAAATATTCGTGACCGACCACGCTTTCGATGTTGCCGAAATCCATGTCGGTGGCAGTGGCCGGATTCGCCAACACGTACTTGGTGTTGAAGATGTTCAGGCCCTTGTTCTCCATCGCGCCCATGTTGAAGTCGCTGGTGGCGACGATCATGAAGCGCTCAAGGTCCAGCGGCAGACCAAAGCGGGCTTCGTCCCAGGCCACGCTGGCCATGAGCGAGTTCATGGCGTGTTCGGTCTTGTCCAGGTCGCCGGGGCGCACGAACACCTGCAACAAATGTTCTTTGCCACTGCGGCTGATGATGCGCTGTTCGCGTGCGACCAGTTGGCCCGCCACCAGTGCGAACAAATAGCAAGGCTTTTTGTGCGGGTCGACCCACTTGGCAAAGTGGCGTCCGTCGTCCAGTGTGCCTTGCTCAAGCAAGTTGCCGTTGGACAGCAGCACCGGGTATTTGGCCTTGTCGGCACGCAAGGTGACGGTGTAGCTGGCCATCACATCGGGGCGGTCCAGAAAGTAGGTGATGCGGCGAAACCCCTCGGCCTCGCACTGCGTGAAGAACGAATCGTTGCTGACGTACAAACCCATCAGTTGGGTGTTCTTCTCAGGGTTGCAGGTGGTGAAGATTTCCAGATCGAAGCCCTCTTGGCCCCCATCTTCCAAGCTCGGCAGGTTTTCCAGCACCAGCTGGCCACCGTCCATCTTGAACGAAGTGCCCGCGCCATTCACCAGCACGCGTGCCAGGTTCAGGTCTTCGCCGTCCAGGCGCAGCGGCTGGGCCGCCACATCCGGATTGCGGCGCAGGCGCATTTTGTTCAGTACGCGGGTCTTGGCCGGGTCGAGGTCGAACGTCAGATCGACCGTGTCGATCCAGAAAGCCGGGGCGGCATAAGCCTCCCGGTGAATCGCGGTGGGTTGTCCTTCACGCATCACTAACTCCGTTTTGGTTGAGGTCTGACCGGGTCAGAGGCCTTGTTTCAGTGAGGCTTCGATGAACGCATCCAGGTCGCCATCGAGCACCTTTTGAGTGGCCGAGATTTCGACGTTGGTGCGCAAATCCTTGATGCGGCTGTTGTCCAGCACATAGCTGCGAATCTGGTGACCCCAGCCCACATCGGTCTTGGTGTCTTCCAGCTTTTGCTGCTCTTCCATGCGCTTGCGCATTTCAAAGTCGTACAGGCGCGAGCGCAGGCGCTGCCATGCCACGTCACGGTTGCTGTGCTGGCTTCGGCCGTCCTGGCACTGCACCACGATGCCCGTCGGGATGTGCGTCAGGCGCACAGCCGAGTCCGTCTTGTTGATGTGCTGACCACCCGCACCGCTGGCACGGAAAGTGTCGGTACGCACGTCAGACGGGTTGATGTTGATCTCGATCGAGTCATCGATTTCGGGGTACACAAACAGCGAAGCGAACGAGGTGTGGCGGCCGCCCGACGAGTCGAATGGGCTTTTGCGCACCAAGCGGTGCACGCCGGTTTCGGTGCGCAGCAGACCAAAGGCGTATTCGCCCTCAATCTTGATGGTCGCGCCCTTGATGCCTGCGGTGTCGCCGGGGGTTTCTTCTTCTACGGTGGCCTTGAAGCCTTTGCGCTCGGCGTATTTGACGTACTGGCGCAGCAGCATGCTGGCCCAGTCGCAGGCTTCGGTGCCGCCTGCGCCTGCCTGGATGTCCACAAAGCAGTTCAGCGGGTCGGCCTCATGGCGGAACATGCGGCGGAATTCGAGGTCTTCGACCAGGCTGGCCAATTTGGCGGTTTCGGCCTCGATGGTCTTCAAACCATCGTCATCGCCTTCTTCCTTGCTCATCTCGAAGAGTTCAAGGTTGTCGGCCAGCTCGCTGGTCAGGTTGGTGATGGTCACCACCACGCCATCCAGGGCTTTTTTCTCTTTGCCCAGCTCTTGGGCTTTTTTCGGGTCGTTCCAGACCGAGGGATCTTCGAGCGATGCGTTGACGGTTCTCAGCCGTTCAGATTTGGCATCGTAGTCAAAGATACCCCCGTAACTCGTGGGTACGAGCGGTCAGGTCTGTGAGGGATGCGCCGATTTGGTTGATGTGTTCTGCGTCCATGGGGAATGTGTCCGGTTCGGTAAACCGGGCATTTTCTCATGAGTTGGCTGGGCACGGCCTCGGGCAGTCGGTTAAAACTGCCGTCCGTAAGAGAACATCAACGCCGCGGTGCCCAAGAACTTGAGTTGAACCGAGTCGTGTTGCGTCAGTTTGTAGCCAAGGGCAGGGATGATGGCAGGCGAGAACCCGTAAAAATTGAGGGGAACTTTGTTTTCATAAGGCGCCACGTAACCGTAGAGCAGGCCGCCCGTGACTTTGGCAAACAGTTGCGGCACCCCCAGCAGATTGTTGAACTGACGCCCGGCGTACACATACACCGAGGGTTGGCCAAAGGAGTTGCTGAACACGCTGACACCGCACAATCGGTCGCCCGGCAATTGCTCATCGATGGCGACCAAGACCACTTGTTTGTGATCTGGGTTCTGGCTCCAGTGGTGGGTGTACGGTGAAAACGTGAATTCGCCCCGGTGTGTGGGTTCGGGTGCACCTTTGACGGCCAACAGGTCGGGGCAATAGCGCGGAGAGCTGTCTGCGTGTGCCAGTGAGAACAAGCCTGACAAGGCCACCGGCAGTATGAAACGCAGAATGTGTACGGAGTGCATGGCAAACGATGATCAATATTAAAACGGTTTGATTCTAGGGGCTTGTCAGGCCAAGAACTTTTGCAGCAGTGCTGCCAGTGTTTGTGGCTGATCGTGGTGAAGCATGTGGCCTGCGTCCTGAATCACGGCTGTCTCCAGCGTCGGTACGCTTTTTAAACGTTCGTGAAACTCGGCCAGTGTGTATTGGCCTTTCCACCATTGGCCCAGAGAATCGTCGGCCGCCTCCACCGCCAGCACAGGGGCCGTGATGCGGCGGTATATCTCCAGCGCTTCTTCGACGTGGAACAAATACGGGTTGATCACTTTGTGAGCCGCATCGCCCAATATGCGCCACTGCCCATCGCTGCCGGGTTTCGCCCAATGCTGTGCCAGCCAGTTGGCTTTGTCTGCGCCCAGACGGCGGTTGGTTTTCATCAAGCGCGCCGCGACACCTGCGGCATTGGCATAAGGTTTCAGGTCGCTGGCACCATCGCGCAGCGCTTTGAGCTCATCGAGCCATTGGCCCATGCGACCCGGGGCTTGTGCGGGCCGGGTGGCGGGCATGCCAAAGCCTTCGAGGTTGACCAGCCGGCGAATGCGTTCAGGCCGTGTGCCTGCGTACATCATCACCACGTTGCCGCCCATGCTGTGGCCGACCAGGTCAATCGTTTGCCCCGGATACAGCTGGTCCAGCAAGGCGTCCAGATCGGCCAGGTAATCGGGGAACCAATAACTGTCGGTGGGCGGGGCCTCGGTCAGTCCGTAGCCACGCCAGTCCATGGCGATGATGGGGCGTTGCTGGGCAAAGGCTTGGCTGAACGCATCCACCATGAATTGCCAGGATGCTGCCACGTCCATCCAGCCGTGCGCCAGAACCAAAGGGGTGGCACCCGGCGTGGGTGTGCCCCACTGACGGACGTGGTAACGGCAGCCGCGCAGCGGCACCCACAGGCTTTGAGATTCGCGTTGAACTTGGTACATACTTTCGATCATAAGGAGACCCACCATGAGCGTCAGTCGCAAGCAGGACCGCCAAAGTCAAGCCGCCCCCCAAGCCAACCCTCGAGCTGTCACTGACCCTTACCAAGTCATCCACCAAGGCTTTGGCTGGAAGGTGCCCAAGCACTTCAACATGGCCCAAGCTTGTTGCACGCAGTGGGCCGCGCAGCCTGCGACGGCCAAACGCCAAGCGGTGCGTGAGCATGTGGCAGGGCATGGTTTGGGCCGCAGCTGGACTTTTGGGCAGCTGCAGCAAGACGCCAATCGCCTGAGTCGGGTTTTGCGTGCGCAAGGCGTGCGGCGCGGTGACCGGGTGGCCATCGTGATGCCCCAGCGCTTTGAGACCGCGGTGGCCTACATGGCGGTGCTGCAAATGGGGGCGGTGGCCATGCCACTGTCCATGCTGTTCGGGCCTGAAGCGCTGTCTTTTCGCATCAACGACAGCCAAGCCCGAGTGGCGGTGTGTGACGAGTCGACCCTTGACGCTTTGCTGCAAGCCCGCCCCGATTGCCCGGGCTTGCAAACCCTGATCGGCGTGGGGCAGGCGGCTGCTTGGGCCGACCTGGATGGCCACCGTGCCATGGCCGCCAGCCCTGGCACTTTCAAATCCGTAAGCACCTTGGCCGATGACCCTGCGGTGCTGATCTACACCAGCGGCACCACCGGCAACCCCAAAGGGGCCCTGATCCCGCACCGGGCGCTGTTGGGCAACCTCACCGGTTTTGTGTGCAGCCAGAACTGGTTTGGATTTGACCCCTTTGACACCACCCAACCGTCCCAAGCGGTGTTTTGGTCGCCCGCCGATTGGGCGTGGACAGGAGGTTTGATGGACGCCTTGCTGCCCAGCTTGTATTTTGGACGGCCCATCGTGGCCTTCAATGGGCGCTTTTCGCCAGAGACGGCATTTGAGATTTTGCAAAGCCATACCGTCACGCACACCTTTTTGTTCCCCACCGCCCTCAAGGCCATGATGAAGGCCGTACCCGATGTGAAAGCCCATTACAAACTGCAGCTGCAAGCCATGATGAGCGCGGGCGAAGCGGTGGGCGATGCGGTGTTCGACTATTGCCAAAAGCAGCTGGGTGTGACGGTCAACGAGATGTTTGGCCAGACCGAAATCAACTATGTGGTGGGCAACTGCACCCGCTTGTGGCCCGCCAAACCTGGCAGCATGGGCAAGGGCTATCCCGGCCACCGGGTGGCGGTGATCGACGATGCGGGCCGCGTGTGTCCTGCAGGCACGCCCGGTGAGGTGGCTGTCCACCGTTGCGATGTGCACGGCCACCCGGACCCGGTGTTCTTTTTGGGCTACTGGAAAAACGACAAAGCCACCCAGGCCAAATACACAGGCGACTGGTGCCGCACCGGCGACATGGCGGTGGCCGACGCAGAGGGTTACCTTTGGTACCAAGGGCGCACCGACGACATGTTCAAGGCGGCGGGCTACCGCATCGGCCCGGGCGAGATTGAAAACTGCTTGGTCAAACACGCTGCGGTGGCCAACGCCGCCGTGGTACCCAAGCCCGACCCCGATCGCGGCGCACTGGTCAAGGCTTATGTGGTCCTTTCACCCGACTGGCAAAGCCGCAGGCCTGCAGGCGCAGGACGAGCCGCGTTTGAAGAGCAGGTCAGGCGTGAACTGCAAGCCCATGTGAAGGGCTTGTTGGCCCCCTACGAATACCCCAAAGAGATCGAGTTCATCGAGCAGCTGCCCATGACCACCACGGGCAAAGTGCAGCGCCGCGTGCTGCGCTTGCAAGAAGAAGCCAGGGCAGCCGGCAAAGGTGCTTTGGCATGACAAAATAAGCGCTCGACAGGGTGGTGCGCTGCCAATCTGCGCTCCGTCCGAGCAAGGCGCTCACCTCAGGCCTCGGCCACCCCCGATTCAGCACAACACAGGAAACACCATGAAACTCGTTCAACTCGGCCAATCCGACTTGCATGTCACGCCCATTTGCCTGGGCACCATGACTTTTGGCGAACAAGTCAACGAGGCCGATTCGCATGCCATCTTGGACCGATCGCTCGAAGCCGGCATCAACTTCATTGACACCGCTGAGATGTACGCCGTGCCCGCCACCGCCGCCACCTGCGGTTTCACCGAAACCTACATCGGCAACTGGTTTGCCAAAAACCCCGGTGCCCGCCAGAAGCTGGTGCTGGCCACCAAGGTGGCAGGCCCATCGCGTGGCATGCCCTGGATTCGAGAGGGCTCGGGCATGAGCGGGCAGGACATTTTGAATTCGTGTGATGCCAGCTTGCGCCGCCTGCAAACCGAGGTGATCGACCTGTATCAAATTCATTGGCCCGAGCGCCATGTGCCTGCGTTTGGCATGGCGTATTTTGACCCGAGCAAAGACAAGCCACTGACCTCGATTCATGAGCAACTCGAAGCCTTGTCCAAATTGGTCAAAGCCGGCAAGGTGCGTTATGTCGGCCTGTCGAACGAAACACCTTACGGCGTTCACGAATTCGTGCGCCTGGCCGAGCAGCATGGCCTGCCCCGTGTGGCCACGGTGCAAAACCCTTACTGCCTGGTCAACCGCACCTACGACAACGCACTGGATGAAACTTGCCACCGCCTGAACGTGTCGATGCTGGCTTATTCACCGCTGGGCTTTGGCTTGTTGACGGGCAAATACGACAACACGGATTTGACGGGCCCGTTGCTGCCCGAAGGTGGCCGCATTGCCCGCTACGATTCGATGCGCAAACAGCGCTGGGGCCGCCCCGAGGCGCTGGTGGCTGCACGTCGCTACAACCAGCTGGCCCGCGACAACGGCATGACCCCCACCCAAATGGCCCTGGCGTTTTGCTACCACCGCTGGAGCGTGGCCAGCACCATCATTGGCGTGACATCGGTCGCGCAATTGAACGAAGACTTGGCCGCGTGGTCGACCGAGTTGTCGCCTGAAGTGCTCAAGGCCATTGATGCGATTCGGTGGGACATGCGCGACCCGGCTTTGTGATCCTGGCCCATGGCCAAAAAAGACAAAGTCAGCGAAACCCCGGCCACGGCGCTCTTGCGCCAGCAGGGGGTCAGCTTCACCGAACATCCCTACGAATACCTGGAGCACGGCGGCGCACAACACAGCGCACAGGTCTTGGGCATGGACCCATTTGCCGTGGTCAAGACCCTGATCATGCAAGACCAAGATGCCAAACCGCTGGTGGTGCTGATGCATGGCAACCGCAAGGTATCGACCAAAAACCTCGCGCGGCAGGTGGGGCTCAAAGCCATCGAGCCCTGCGCGCCCGAAGTGGCCAACCGGCACAGCGGTTATCTGGTGGGCGGTACATCGCCCTTTGCCACGCGTCGGCAGATGCCGGTCTACATCGAGCAAACCATTTTGGCTTTGCCTCGCATTTGCATCAATGGGGGCAGGCGCGGTTATCTGGTGGGCATCGACCCGCAAGTGTGCGTGCAGTTGTTGGGCGCGCAGCCCGTCCAATGCGCACTGGCAGAATGACGCCCGTACAAGAACAAGGGAGCTTTCGATGGATGTGTTGATTCCGGTGGCCGTGGTGTTGGCCAGTTATTTGGTGGGCTCGCTCAGCTTTGCCGTCATTGTGAGCCGCTTGATGGGGTTGAACGACCCGCGCAGCTATGGCAGCAAAAACCCAGGTGCTACCAACGTGCTGCGCTCGGGCAGCAAAAAAGCCGCCATCCTGACCTTGCTGCTTGATGCAGTCAAGGGCTGGCTGCCAGTGGCGCTGGTGCTGGCCTATGGCCCCCAGCACGGGTTGGGTGCGGGCGTGGCCGCGCTGGCTGGTCTGGCCGCATTTTTGGGGCACCTGTACCCGGTGTTCTTTGGCTTTGTGGGCGGCAAAGGCGTGGCCACGGCGGTGGGTGTGCTGGTGGGCGTCAATGGCTTGCTGGCGCTGACGACCGTGCTCACATTTGCCATCGTGGTGTATTTCAGCCGCTATGTATCGCTGGCGTCCATGGTGGCTGCGGTGTTTGCGCCTGTGTTTTATGTGTTTGGCAGCGGCGTGGCCTGGGATGTGAATGCGACGGAGGTTTTCAGCTTGGCGGTGATGGCTTTGCTGCTGGTCTGGCGTCACCGTGAAAACATCAACCGCCTGCTGGCAGGTACCGAATCCAAACTGGGACAGAAAAAAGCATGAACCAAGACTTGCAAAGATTGCATGTGGCAGCCCGCTACAGCGAGGCGGCCATCTTCAATGGGGTGGTCTATTTGGCGGGCATGGTGCCCGAATGCGAAGCCACCGACATCCGCAGCCAAACCGCCGATGTGCTGCGCCAAATCGAGCAACGCTTGGCCGAAGCGGGCAGCGACAAGACGCGCATCCTGCGCACCCAGATCTACCTGAAAGACATCACCGACATCGCTGCCATGAACGAGGTATGGGACGCCTGGGTGGTGGCGGGCAGCGCACCACCAAGGGCCACCGTGCAAGCCGCGCTGGCCGTCCCGGCCTATCGGATTGAGGTGGTGGTGACTGCGGCGGTTAAGGC
>JAGNWH010000104.1:0-7547 GCA_017986055.1 Limnohabitans sp.
CACATCAGTATGAAAAAAATCATCTCAACATTTTCGGCGCATGGATTGGCCATCGCATTGAGTTTCGCTTTCCCCTTATTGGCCGCTGAAATCGAAACAGCACCGCCTAAAAAAATAAGCAAGCCGGTGGCTACTGCCCCATCAGAAAAGTCGCTCGCGTCGCAGGGGCCCGTCGAGTTGTTGCCTGGCGTCGATCTGAGCACGGGAAAGTCCACCCTGCTCAAGCTGTCAGAACCGGCGCTGCGCATCTCGATTGGTAACCCGGATGTGGCCGATGTCACCTTGATCAACGCCAAAGAGGTGTATGTGCTGGGTAAAAAATCCGGCGTCACCAATTTGATCGTCTGGTCTGTCAATGGCAAAACCACTTTGCGCGATGTCACCGTGGGGCTGGACACTGCCATGCTGGAGTCCAGACTGGCCAAGTGGGTCCCTACCAAAGAGCCCTTGATGGTCGATGTGATGGCCGACACGGTGGTGTTGCGCGGGCGCGTGCCCGATTCAACCAAAGTGCACCGGATTGTGAGCTTGGCCGAGGCCTACACGGGGGGCAAAAAAGTCATCAACATGCTTCGTGTGGAGGGCTCTCAGCAGGTCATGCTGGAAGTTAAGGTGGCCGAGGTGTCGCGTACGCTGCTCGATGAATTGGGGGTGGACATCAACCTCACCCGCACAGCGGGCAGCACCTCGGTGTCCTTGCTTTCGCAATTCTTGTCCAGTGGTGCAACGGCCTTGACCACGGCACGGGCCAATGGCAATACCACCATCACACTCACGGCAGAAATGAAAAAGGGTTTGGTCAAAATCCTGGCCGAACCCACCATCACCGCCATCAGTGGGCAGGAAGGCTCGTTTCTGGCGGGCGGCAAGATCTTCATCCCTGTCCCGCAGGGGGGCTCCAGCAACAGCATTACCCTCGAAGAAAAAGAGTTCGGTGTCGGCTTGAGTTTCACGCCCACCGTGTTGGAGGAAGGGCTGATCAATCTGAAAGTGACGCCCGAAGTGTCTGAGCTGTCCCAGTTGGGGGCAACGGTCAAGGCGCTCAATGGTCAAGTCAGTGTCTTGCCTTCCATCACCACCCGGCGAGCCTCTACCACCGTGCAGCTGAGAGACGGTGAAAGCTTTGCCATTGGCGGCTTGATCAAAAGCAATGTGACCGAGGCGATTCGCGCATTGCCCTTGTTGGGGGAACTGCCCGTGCTGGGGGCCTTGTTCCGCAGCAATGCGTTCCAAACTGAAAAATCCGAATTGCTGTTCGTGATCACGCCTCGATTGGCCAAAACAGCTGAGCAGACATTGGCCTTGCCCACGGACCATTTCAAGCCGCCCACCCGAGCCGAATTCATGGTCGAGGGCTTGATGGAACCCACACCATCGACATCCGCAGACAAGCCAGCCGCTGCCCCTGCCCCAGCAGATGAGGCTGCTGCCGTGCCCCCACAAACCTCGACTCCAGGAGAGATGAAATGACCGCAATCACTATCGGCAAAGTCCAAAACCTGTGCGCGTGGCTGCTGGTGAGTTTGGCTGCAACGGGTTGTGCCAACACGCCTTATGCGGACGCACCGCAAGCAGGGCAATCGGTTCGCCAGGCGTGGGCTGCGCAAACACTGAATGCGGAGGCAGGACAAAAAAAATGGCCACTGGCTGACAGCGATGGCGTTGCCATGAAGTCGGCCATTGACCGCTACCAAAGTTCCTTTGACAAGCCACCCGCTCCGGTGAATGTCATGAACATTGGAATCGGTGGCTCGTCCGGCACTGCTGGTCGTTGAAAGGACTGACATGAACACGTATTTACTGGCACCGGATGCCGCCACGGTCGAATTGTTGCGCAACACAGTGCAGTCGCAGAGTTTGACGGTCAAGTCGGCCCTTGTACGCGCCGCAGGACAGTCGTTGCTGCCTCTCCTCCAAAATATCGAGTCGGGCATTTTGCTGCTGTGCAGTAGCCAAGCGCAATTGGCCGAAGACCTCGAAACACTGGAATCCATGACCTGGTCCAACCCGCAGCTCAGTGTGGTTCTGATCAGTGACAGTGATACCAAAGAGAATTTGATGCGTGCCATGCGCGCGGGCATTCGCGAGGTGGTAGCGTCACCACCCGCCCAGTCTGATCTGATTGCCGCTTTGCGCCGTGTCGTGGGGCATCATGGAAAAACCCGCAATGCCGATGACAGTTTCGTTGGGACCGGAAAAGTCGTGGCCTTCATTTCGTGCAAAGGCGGCAGCGGATCAACTTTTTTAGCCACCAACATGGCCTACTTGATCGCCGACACGTTCAACCGCCGGTGTGTTCTTGTTGATCTGGATCTGCAGTACGGCGATGCCTCGTATTACATGAGTCAGGACGATGCCAAAAACAACATCAGCGACTTAACGCAACAAATTGATCGCCTTGACGCGCAGTTGTTGAGCAGTTGCATGCAGCGCATTACCCCAAGGCTGAATTTGCTGGCAGCCCCCAATGAGCCAGGTGTGGCCTTGGCCATCACCGCCAACCAACTTGAGCAGGTCTTGACATTGGCCAAACGCATGCATGAGTTTGTGGTGCTCGATTTGGACAGCGCCATTGATGCGGTCACGCTCAAAGCATTGGACATGGCGGATGTTGTCTTTGTGACGATGGAGTGCAACCTGCCCGTGGTGCGCAACGCCAAACGACTGGTCAAGCTTTTCCACTCTTTGGGATATGGCGACGACAAGCTGAAATTGCTGGTGAACAAATTCCAGTCTGATGGTGTGCTGGATGTCAAAAGCATCGAGCAAGCCGTGGCCATCAAAGTTAACCACACCATTCCCAATCAGGTCGAGGCAGTGACCGAGGCTTTTAATTTGGGTCGACCGCTGGAACTGTTGCACCCACAGAACGGCGTGCTCAAAGCCTTGCGCGAAATCACATCGTCGCTGTTGCACACCCCGTTGCCCAAAACCCGTGGCTGGATGGATCGTTTGATGGGTAAAGCCGCCTGAATGACGACCGCAACAAAAGGAGACTGCTTTGAAAATGGACATCCGCCAGCATTTTGAGTCGCACGCATCCATTCCGATCGCGCTGGCGACTGCACAGTCTCCCAACAGGGTGACCGCGGTTCGGCTTGAATCCATCAAGTCTCAAATACACCGAGAAATTCTGGCGCAGGTGGATCTGCGGCGCATGGAGACGATTTCGCCCGAAGCCCTGCGCCAAGAGCTCAAGGGGCTGACCCAAAGGTTGCTCGATGAAAGCGGCTTGGCCATCAACGAAGCAGAGCGTCGGCAGATTGTCCAGGGCATCCAGGATGAAATGTTGGGCTTGGGCCCCATTGAGCCTTTGTTGGCAGACCCCACTGTGTCCGACATATTGGTCAATGGTCCGCACAGTGTGTATGTCGAGCGCAAAGGCAAGATCGAGTCGACCAACATTGAATTTGACAGCGAGGCGCATCTGATGCGCGTGATCGATCGCATCGTCTCTCGCATAGGCCGCCGTGTGGATGAGATGAATCCCATGGTCGATGCCCGATTGCCGGATGGTTCCCGCGTCAACGCGGTGATCCCCCCTTTGGCCATTGACGGCCCCTTGCTGTCGATTCGCCGTTTTTCGGTGGTGCCTTACACCATGATGGATTTGCTGGCGTTTCACACCCTCAACACAGAGATGTCTGAACTCATCAATGGTTTGGTCAAGGCCAAGATCAATTTGTTGGTATCGGGTGGGACAGGCAGCGGAAAAACCACTTTTTTGAATGTCATTTCGGCCAGCATTCCCCATGATGAACGGATTGTCACCATCGAAGATGCGGCTGAATTGCAATTGCAGCAACCGCATGTGGTGCGCATGGAAACCCGGCCTCAAAACATCGAGGGCAAGGGAGAAATCAGCCAACGTGCCTTGTTGCGAAACAGCCTGCGCATGCGACCAGACCGCATCATTTTGGGCGAGGTTCGCGGTGCTGAAGTGCTGGACATGTTGCAAGCCATGAACACCGGACACGATGGCTCCATGACCACCATCCATGCCAATTCGCCGCGTGATGCCATCACCCGTCTGGAGCACATGTTGGGCATGGCCGGACTGAACGTGGATGCGCGCTCGATGCGTCAGCAAATCAGTGCTGCATTGACCGTGATCGTGCAGGTTTCCCGCTTGTCAGATGGTCGGCGCAAGGTGACCAGTCTGCAAGAAATCACGGGCATGGAAGGAGATGTGCTCAGCATGCAGGAAATTTTTAAATTTGACCAAACAGGCATCTCCCCTGAAGGCCAGGTTCAGGGCCGCTTTGTGGCCACGGGGATTCGCCCCAAGTTTGTGCAGCGCCTGAAAACACGCGGCATTCAATTGCGAGAAGACTTGTTTGATCCTTTGAACTTTCGAGGTGCATGATGGACTTGGCCTATTGGTTCATTTTGGGCTCGTGCGGCATCGCCAGTTTTTTGATGCTGTTGGGCTTGTACGAGGCTTGGCGTATTCACTGGAGCCCCCGTCAAAAATTGCTCGACCACAGGATGCACCAGATGTTCAGGCACGAGCAGCAGCATGCTCATACGCCCCTTGTTCACAGACGCACACTGAGTCGTTTCGACACGCTGGATCGTTGGTTGAGTCAAGTGCCCGGCATAGACGGTTTCGACCGCTTCCTTCGTCAAACCGATTTGCCCCTGGATGTTTCTCAGAGCCTGATGATGGGTTTGCTGTTGGTTGTGGCGGCTGGCCTTGTGGGCGTGGGGCTGCACTTGCCTGTGCTTTTGACGGGCCTGTTGGTGCTGGGTACTTTGGGCAGCGCCCTGTATTACCTCAAGTACCGCGGCGTGCAAAGGATCATCGCCATCGAAAAACAACTGCCCGATGCGCTCGACCTCATGGTTCGGGCTCAGCAATCGGGCCACGCCTTTATCAGCGCCCTGCAGATCACTGCGACCGAGTCCCGCCCGCCCATTTCGCTGGAGCTGCGCAAGGTATTTGATGAGATCAATCTGGGCATGAGTGTCCAGTCGGCCATGAACCATTTGGCTGAGCGCATCGACAGCAAGGAGATCCGCTATTTTGTGGTGGCTGTGCTGATTCAAAACGAGACGGGCGGCAATCTGGCCGATGTCTTGCGCAAGACAGCCACTTTGATCCGGGAGCGTCAAAAGATTGCGGGCGTGGTTCGGGTTTTGTCAGCCGAGGGCCGTATCTCTGCCTGGATCTTGTCTGTCATGCCATTTTTGCTGGCATTTTTGTTGCACCTCATCAATCCCGAGTTCGTTTCGGCTCTTTGGAAAGACCCGATGGGTCTGGCCATGCTGGGTGTTTCTTTGGGCTTGATGTTGGTGGGGATTTTCTGGATGTCCCGACTGGTTCAAATCAAAGTCTGAAAGCGTGTCATGTCCACCTTGAATTTTCTTTTTCTGGGCTTTTTGTTCCTGCTTGTAGCCTCTTTGGTTTATCTCGCCTTGAACCAATGGACCTCCGATGATTTCGAAAAGCGCCGATTGGGCTTGGTTCAACCCAGCCGACCTGCAGAACACGCTTGGCTCAAGCGCATGCAATCGAAGATGATGGCCTTGCTTTTAAGGATGAGCCCCTGGGCTGGCACGGCGGCACCAGAAGATGTTTTGCAGCCAAGCGCTTTGCAGATGCGGCTGTTGAATGCGGGCATTCGGTCAGGTCTGGCGGTACCGGTTTTTCTCGGCTTGAAGACATTTTTGACTTTTTTTCTGCCCGCGTGTTTCGTGATGCTGACGTGGTTGTTGCAGTTGTCGTGGTCTGAGCTGATGTTTTGGACCGGCGTTATGGCTGCGGCTGCGCTGGGGTACTACACGCCCAATGCGGTTTTGCACCAGCTGGTCAAGAAGCAGCAAAAGATCTTGTTTCATGCCGTGCCGGATGCACTGGATTTGATGCGTTTGTGCGTGCAGGCCGGCTTGGGCTTGGATGCCGCCATTGAAAGGGTGGGGCGTGAGATGCGTTTGTCTTATCCACAGTTGTCGGACGAGTTTGCCTTGACGGGGCTCGAGCTGCGAGCTGGGTCTTCACGCGCAGAAGCGCTGCGCCATCTTTCCCAGCGCATGGGTTTGCCCGATATCGAAGGCTTGGTGGCCATGCTCATCCAAGCAGACCGGTTTGGCACCAGCATTGCGGAGTCACTCGAGGTGCATTCCGATGCGCTCAGAACCAAGCGCCGGCTGATTGCCGAAGAAGCTGCGGCCAAGTTGCCCATCAAACTGTTGATCCCCTTGATTTTTTGTGTTTTTCCTGCCTTGATGACGGTCCTTCTGGGGCCGGTCGTGATCAGCATCACGCAGCACTTGTTTCCTCTGGTCAATGGGTAAGCCTCGCTCGATGCGAGTGGGGCCGTATGAAGGGGGGGCATTGCCCCCCTTTTTTATTGTCCTTTCAACAAGCCAATGTTGGGATGGAATCAGGCGAGTCGGTTTCTGACTCGCCTGAGGTCTCCGGGGTTTCAAACCACAAAGTGCTCAATGTCCAGGCTGGCCGCGTCAACGCCCAGCAAAAGGATGGACAGCTCGGCGGGGTTGCCGCCCGAGACTTGGCCGTCGGTGTCCAGGTAGAGCATCGCACCGTCCATGTGCTGTTCCGCCCAGATGGCGTGCGCTTGCGGACCGTCTGCCATCTGGAGTTCCAGACCCAAGGCACTGAAATCGATGTGGTCGTTGGCCATGTCGAAGTCGGTGATGGTTTCCATGCGGCCGGCGTGTTCACTGCCATGGTCACCAGCTTGTTCATCTCCGCCGTCCGATTCGCCTCGTGAGGGCGCATCGCTGGTGGCCTGGTAGACAAACACATCGGCACCCCGACCACCGGTGAGCTGGTCTGGGCCTGCGCCTCCGATCAGCACGTCTTTGCCATTGCCCCCCATCAGCACATCGGGGCCGCCTTCGCCCATGAGCAGGTCTTTGCCGTTGCCAGCGTCCACCCAATCCGGCCCGCCGCCAGCCCAGACCTCGTCTTGGCCGTTGCCGGTGTGGATGGTCTGGCTGCCGCCGCCCGCTACGATCAGGTCGTCAAATTGAGTGCCCGTGATGACCGCAGCTTCATCGCCATGATCGCTGTCCTGGCCATCGCCTTGCGCTTCGTCACCATCGGCACCGCTGTCGTCATCGCCGCTGGCCAAGGCCAATTCGTCCGCACTGAAGGCCAACACAGGCTCGGCCATCGGCACCGCAGGCGTTGCGATTAGAACGGCCCCTGTTTCGTGCATGAAGTTGATCACCGCGCGGGCATCATCGGCCGCTTGCGCAAAGTCATTCACACCCGACGCCGTTGCAGCTTGGGACTCGAATGTCTTGCCATCTGCGCTCAGGCTCAGATAGGCATCGGTCCACTCGGCATCTTTAAACACGGCTTCGAGCAGGCTCATCTGCACCTGTTCCAAGTCTGTGATGTCGCCGTCGGTATCGGCATACCACTGCAGCCAGACCCCTTCAAAGCGGGCCTCGCGGTCGTAGTTGTAGGTTTCTAGGGTGCCATTGCTGAAATCAAAATAGTCCACCTGCGGCTGGCCACCCACTTGGGTGACTGTGTTCACACCCAGCACCGTGTTTTGGTAAAGCACGGCATC
>JAGNWH010000022.1:0-25878 GCA_017986055.1 Limnohabitans sp.
AAGCCCGAAAGCCTTGGATGAACGAGCCCCCGACTCGCGGGGGCTGCCAGATCAGCGAACCACGGCGAGTTGCGAACGCTCACCACCTTTGTAGGTGTACAAGGTCAAAGCGCCATTCTTGATGTCGCCTTTTTCGTCAAACGCGATGTTGCCAGTCACGCCTTTGTAGTTGATGGCCTTCAAAGCAGGCAGGTACTTGGCTGGATCAGCAGAACCTGCAGTCACCATGGCTGTAGCCATGACTTTGACAGCGTCATACACGTAAGGGGCGTACACCTGCACGTCTGCATTGAATTTGGCTTTGAAGTCGGTGCGGAACTTGTCCATGCCGGCTTTTTGCTCGCCTTCAACACCACCGGCTTCAGCACAGAAGACCGACTCGTCTTTCATGGCGTCGCCAGCCAGTTTGGCCAACTCGGAAGTGCAGATGCCATCGCCGCCCAGGAACTTGGCTTCAATGCCCAAAGATTTCATCTGGCGCAGCATCGGGCCAGCCACAGCGTCCATGCCACCAAAGAACACGACGTCAGGCTTCTTGGCCTTCAGTGTGGTCAGGATGGAGTTGAAGTCGGAGGCTTTGTCGGTGGTGAATTCGTGACCGACGATGGTGCCGCCAGCAGCTGTCGCGCCCTTCTTGAATTCTTCAGCCACGCCTTGGCCGTAAGCAGTACGGTCATCGATCACAGCGATGTTTTTGCCCTTGAGGGTTTCCACAGCGTACTTGCCGAGGGTGCCGCCGAGGTGCACGTCGTCAGCCACCACGCGGAACGCGCCTGTGTAACCTTGACGGGTGTACTTGGGGTTGGTAGCGGATGGGGAGATCTGTGGAATACCTGCCGTGTTGTAGATCTGCGAGGCAGGAATGGTGGTGCCGGAATTCAAGTGACCGATCACGCCGTTGACTTTGGCGTCGACCAGTTTCTGAGCAGCAGCAGTGCCTTGCTTTGGATCGGCAGCATCGTCTTCAGCCAGCAACTCAAACTTGACAGCCTTGTCACCAATTTTCAGGCCAGCAGCATTGAGTTCCTCGATGGCCATACGGGCACCGTTTTCGTTGTCTTTGCCCAAGTGAGCAATGGCACCGCTGACAGGACCCACGTGACCGATCTTGATCACTGTGGCGTCAGATGCGGCATCTTTTTTGCCGCAAGCAGCCAACACGACTGCAGCAACGGCCACAGAAACCAGGGTCAAAGAACGCACACCAGAAAATTTCATAGAAACTCCGAAAAATAATTTGCTTCAATTAAGCAAGCCGTAAAGATACTGCAAAAACAACTGTTTGGGGATTAGGGAAAACCAAAATTCTCTCTGGAACAGGTGGGATATTGATAATTTCAGTCCCCGTCAAGCTTGAAACGACTGGCCCATGCCTGACGCAAGCTGCGCTGCACCAATTCGGTGGTCAAACGCTCCAATTCAGGGCGCAAAGACTGCACCAACTCATCCCCCAAAGCCATGAAAGTGGTTTGTTCCAAATCACGAGCATCCAGCGCAGCACGCAAAGCATCTGGTATTTGTGAATCAGGAATAACCGTACTCAAAACAGGTACGACAGAAGGTGTCTTATCCGACAAATAGTCGATTTCAGGCGATGTCATGGGGGAGCAATTTTGGACAAATCATGTTGCAGCAAATCGTAGCCTTGGGCCGTGTAATGACGCCAGCGTTGGCGAGCGGTCATACGACCATGGTCATCTGTTGCCACGATTTCAATCAAGCGTTCGAATTTCTCAAATCCTTGGGGTACGTCATCACCCAGATTCACCAGGACATCGAGCCCAACCCATTGCGCTGGATCGGCATGCAGCCGAATGGGTGACGCTGTCTGCACGTCTTGGGTATCGGCCGATGTGCTGTGCGGCAAAAAGTCGAGCTCCGAAAACACCCACAACGCAGTGTCCAACTGTCGCAAGGCCACATCGGAGCCCACCACGCCCACACGCAAGTTGCGAGCGTGCGCTTTTCGCAAGAGTCGGCAGACATATTGCAAACGCTCTGGCGCGTTGAAGTGAAATTCAATCCGGGTCATCACCAACCCATCAACGGCGACGAACTGGAGGTGCCTTCACCGATTTATTGCCGACTTGCGCCAACAAATAATGCAACAGCAAGCCCACTGGGCGGCCCGTAGCGCCCTTGGCAGCACCACTGCGCCAAGCGGTGCCGGCAATGTCCAGATGCGCCCACGGGTAACGCGATGAAAAGCGCTGCAAAAACTTGGCTGCCGTCACGGCGCCTGCCTGACGGCCTGCCACGTTGGCTACGTCTGCATAGCGCGACTTCAAGCCTTCGGCATAGTCGTCGTCCAGGGGCATCCGCCAGCAAGCATCACCCGACTCGTCACCTGCCAACTGAAGAGAATGCGCCAACGCGTCGTCGCCAGAGAAAAGCCCCGAACGAACAGCACCCAGAGCAATCACGCACGCCCCGGTCAAGGTCGCGATGTCGATCACGGCCTGCGGTTTGAAACGCTCGGCATAGGTCAAGGCATCACACAACACCAAGCGCCCTTCAGCGTCGGTGTTCAGAATTTCAATGGTCTGGCCGCTCATGCTGGTGACCACATCACCAGGCTTGACCGCCAGGCCATCGGGCATGTTTTCGGTGGCCGGGATCAGCCCCACCACGTTGATCGCGGGCTTGAGTTCGCCCAAGGCTTTGAACACCCCCAACACACTGGCCGCACCGCACATGTCGTATTTCATCTCGTCCATTTCGGCGGCCGGCTTGATGGAAATACCGCCGGTGTCAAACGTGATGCCCTTGCCCACCAACACCACAGGGGCCTGGGCAGCAGCTGCGCCGTTGTAGCGCATCACAATGAACCGCAAAGGCTCTGCAGCACCACGGGCGACCGCCAAAAAAGCCCCCATGCCCAGTTTGGTGACTTCTTTGGGTCCCAGCACTTCGCATTTGAACGCGGCACCTTTGGCAATCGACTTGGCCGCGTCCGCCAACATGGCGGGGGTGCAATGGTTAGCGGGTCGGTTGGCCCACTCTTTGGCCACCTCAACGCCGGCCACAAGCGCTTGCGCCTGGGCCAATGCGGCTCGCAGCTCGGCACTGACCTGGCCTGCACTGACAACAACCTGTTTCAGGGTTCGTGGCTTGGGTTTGCTCAGTGTGCTGGTGTAGCTGTAGCTGGCATCGGCCAAAGCCGACACGGCAGTTTGCAGAGCGGTCGCAGACAATTCGGCCGCGGCATGAAGGCCGATGCGCTTGATCTTGGCAGATTTGAGGGTATTCCAGGCCGCCGTCAGGGCACTGCGCACATGCGCTGCAGTGCCGTCAACAGTGCAAGCAACCACGAGATGACGTGCCTTGATGCCCGGATGTGCGTACAAAGACAACACGGCACCGGGCTTGTGCTCAAAATCGCCATGTTGGATGGCCGCCCGAACCAAGGAGGCAATCGGGTCTTGGCCCGAGACGACGTCTTTGTCTTCCGAGGGCCACAAAACAAGCAAGGCGTCCAGATCGTCACGAATCACACTGGACAGAGCGCGCTTTTGGATTTCGAAGTTCATAATTCAGCTTTTCCTTCGCACCGATGTTATTCCATTCTTCTTTACGCAAAGACCTTGCCCGCAATTTCGGGGCCACGCTGGTGGTTTTGGTCACCATTGTGATCACCATCATCCTGATCCGGACACTGGGCCAGGCCAGTCGGGGCAGCGTCAACCCGTCCGAGGTCCTGCTGGTCATGGGTTTCAGTGTGCTGAGCCAGCTCACGACGATCATCACGCTGAGCCTGTTCATCGCCGTGGTGGCCACCCTCTCGCGCATGTACAGCGACAGTGAAATGGTGATTTGGTTTTCGAGCGGGCAGGGTCTGGGCCATTTTGTCCGTCCACTTTTTGGTTTCGCCTGGCCTGTGCTCTTGATCGTGAGCTTGCTGGCCCTTTTTGCCTGGCCTTGGAGCAACCAGCAAATCCAAGACTTGAAGGTGCGCTTTGAAAAACGCAACGACATTGAACGCGTGGCACCCGGGCAATTCCAGGAATCATCAGGTGGTCAACGTGTGTTCTTTATTGACAAAGACACGCCCGACAACCGTTTTGGTCGTCATGTGTTCATCTCAAACCAGGACGGAGAGATGGAAAGTGTGACCACAGCACAACAAGGGCGCATCGAGCTGACGGGCAATGACCGCTTCCTGATTCTCGACAAAGGCCAACAGTGGCTGACCAACCGGGAGACTGGCGAGACAAGGCTGACCCAGTTTGAGCACTACGAACTGCTGATCGACGACGAGGTCAATCTGCCCTCTTCGGGCATGAACAGCCGCTACACCGCCACATGGGACTTGTTGAAACAACCCCATCTGGAAAACCAAGCAGAACTGTCTTGGCGCCTGGGACTGGGGCTGGCTGGCATCAATTTGTTACTGATCGCCTTGGCCGTTTCGGCCGTCAACCCGCGAGCTGGACGCAGTTACCACCTTGGACTGGCCTTGTTTGTCTTCATTGCTTACTACAACATGCTGAACGTGGGCCAAAGCTGGATCGGCACCGGGCGCTTTGCGTTTTTGCCTTTCATGGTGATGTTGCATGGCGGCGTCTTTTTGATCGCCATTCTCTGGCTCTCGATTCGCCATTACAACTGGTCCTGGCGCTTCCTTTTGAATGCCGGAGCAACCCACAACAAAGGCCATGCATGAAAACCGTTCGCAGTTTGCTGCATGGCGAAATCATCCGGGCCGTGAGCTTTGTACTGGTCTGTTTTTTGGCATTGTTCTTGTTCTTTGACCTGGTCGACGAGCTGCAGAATCTGAGCCGTCTGGCCAGCCAGGGTTACAAACTGCACCACGCGCTCTTGTATGTGGCCCTCAAAACACCCACGCACATCTACGAACTGCTGCCGATATCGGTCTTGATCGGCTGCATCTTTGTCATGGCGCGACTGGCACAAAGCTCCGAATTCACCATTTTGCGCACAGGCGGCCTGGCCCCCCTGAAAGCCCTAAGCACCCTGCTCCAACTGGGACTCGTTTTTGTCGTGATGACTTTTTTGATTGGCGATTACGCAGCCCCTTGGGCCGACCGGCAGGGCGTGCAGATCAAAGCAAAATTCCAGGGCAACCTGACGGTGGGTCAGACGGGCGCATGGCTGAAAGAGCGGCAGGGAAACCGCCATTTTGCTGTGAACGTGCGCAGCTTTGACGGCATCAGCCACATGCAAAACGTGCGGATTCATGAGTTCACCGAAGCGGGGCTTCTGCTGGCGATCACCACCGCCCCGCAAGCCGAGATTGAGCAAGGCGTATGGCAACTGCAGCAAGCTGAAGAAAAGTCGATTCAGACAACGGCATCGTCAAAAACACTGCAATACAGGGCCGTAGAACACACCAAACTGGCCTGGCCCACAGAGATCAGCGCCGACATGGTGGCCGCAGCCGTGCTCAGTCCGGACCGCATGAGAACGTGGGAGCTGTTCAATTACATGCGGCACTTGTCCAGCAACAACCAAAACGCTCAGCGCTACGAAATCGAGTTCTGGCGCAAGGTTTTTTACCCTCTGAGCTGCTTGGTCATGCTGGTCATGGCCCTGCCCTTCGCCTATTTGCACTTCCGATCGGGTCAGATCGCTGGATACGTCTTTGGCGGGGTTCTGGCGGGTATCAGTTTTTCCCTCTTGAACAATCTGTTCAGCTTCGCTGGCAACTTGCAAAACTGGCAACCCTGGCTCACGGCCGCGGCCCCGGCTTTGATCTACAGCGCCATTTCCTTGTTGGGTTTTTGGTGGATGGTGTTACGACAATGACAACTGATTTGAATCCTCACACGGGTGTGATTTTGTTTGCCCACGGTTCTCGCGATCCGCTTTGGCGCTTGCCCATAGACGCTGTCGCCCAGCAAATGCGCTTTCGGTGGCCGGGTTTGGTGGTGGAATGTGCGTTTCTGGAACTGACCACCCCTGACCTGTCCAGCACCGTCGAGTCCTTGATGATGCAAGGCAAAACGCATTTGCGCATCGTGCCCATGTTTCTTGGCGTTGGCCGGCATGCCCGGGAAGACCTGCCCAAACTGGTTGCCGACTTGATCGAGGCTTATCCCCAAGTACAGTTTGAACTGGTGCCCTCTATTGGCGAGCACCCGGCCATGACGGCGCTGATGGCAGAAATTGCGGCCAAGCAAGCCACAGCAGCATAGACTTGATAAAGCATAATGATGTGAGTCAATATGGCATTTAACGTATGAACCTGCACCAATTTCGCTTTGTCCAAGAGGCTGCACGCCGCAACCTGAACTTGACCGAAACAGCAAAGGCCCTGCACACCTCGCAGCCCGGGGTGTCCAAAGCCATCATCGAGCTGGAAGAAGAACTGGGCATCGAAATCTTTGCGCGTCACGGTAAACGCCTCAAACGCATCACGGAACCAGGTCAGCACGTGCTGCAAAGCATCGAAATCATCCTGCGTGAAGTGGGCAACCTGCGCAAAATCGGTGACCAATACAGCGCGCAGGACAACGGCACTCTGTCGATCGCGACCACCCACACCCAAGCCCGTTACGTGCTGCCACTGCCGGTAGCCAAGCTGCGCGAAAAATACCCCAAGGTCAACATCAGCCTGCACCAAGGCGCGCCCGATCAGGTGGCCAAGATGCTGCTCGACGACACGGCTGAAATTGGCATCGCTACCGAATCCCTCTCGGCTTACGAAGAACTGGTCACCCTGCCCTGTTACGAGTGGCAACACGTGCTGGTCTTGCCGCTGGACCATCCACTGGCACAAAGAGAGCACTTGTCGCTGGAAGACATTGCCAGTGAACCCATCATCACTTACCACCCTTCGTTCACAGGGCGTGGCCGCATTGACCAAGCTTTTGCTGCCAAAAAACTGCACCCCCGCATTGCGCTCGAAGCCATCGACTCGGACGTGATCAAAACCTATGTCAGGCTGGGCTTGGGCATCGGCATCGTGGCCGAGATGGCCGTCAAAGACGACCCGGTGAAAGACCTGGCAGTGAGGCCACTGGGCGCACTGCTGGGCATGAACGTGGCCCGCGTGGCCTTCAAGCGCGGCGCTTATTTGCGCCACTTTGTCTACCATTTCGCCGAATTGCTGAGCGACCGCCTGACCGCACCGTTGATCGCCAAAGCCATGAATGGGCACGTCAACGATTACGAACTTTGAGCCCTGAACTTTGAACACCATGCACGCACGCACCCCCAGTCTCACCTCCAAAGCGCCCCACATGGGCACCACCATTTTTACGGTCATGTCGGCGCTTGCCACCGAAAAAAATGCCGTCAACCTCGGCCAAGGCTTCCCGGATTTCCCGTGCGATCCCAAACTGCTCGATTTGGTGAACGACGCCATGCGTGAAGGCCTGAACCAATACCCGCCGATGACGGGTGTGGCCCCACTGCGAGAAGCGGTGTCGCGCAAAATCGAAACGCTGTATGGCCGTCATTACGACCCCGCCAGCGAGATCACAGTGACCGCGGGTGCTACCCAAGCCATTCTGACCATCATTTTGGCCATCGTGCACCCCATGGACGAAGTCATCGTGCTGGAGCCCTGCTACGACAGCTATGTGCCCAACATCGAGTTGGCGGGTGGCGTGGTCGTGCGTGTGCCCCTCACACCCGGCACCTTTCGGCCCGACTTTGACAAAATCCGCGCCGCAATCACACCCAAAACCCGCGCCATCCTGATCAATTCGCCACACAACCCCAGCGGCATGATCTGGTCCAAGCAAGAGATGCTCTCACTGCAAGAGATCCTGGCCCCCACCGACATCGTGCTCATCAGCGACGAGGTTTACGAGCACATGGTCTACGCGCCTAACCGGCACTGGAGCGCCGCGCATTTTGACGGCCTGGCCGCCCGCGCCTTCATCGTGTCGAGCTTTGGCAAGACCTATCACGTCACAGGCTGGAAAGTGGGCACTGTGGCCGCGCCAGCGGCCTACACTGCCGAATTTCGCAAGGTGCACCAGTTCAACGTGTTCACGGTCAACACCCCGATGCAGCACGCCCTGGCCCGCTACATGGCCGACCCGGCCCCCTATGTGGAACTGCCTGCGTTTTACCAGCGCAAGCGAGATCTGTTTCGGCAAGGCTTGGCACAGACCCAGTTCAAGCTGCTGCCCGGCGAGGGCACCTATTTTCAGTGTGTGGACATTTCTGACCTGAAAGTCCCCGAGAAAAACCTGAGCGAAGCTGATTTTTGCAAATGGCTGACCACCGACATCGGCGTGGCCGCCATCCCGCTGTCGGCCTTTTATGGCCAAGGTTTTGACCAGAAAGTCATCCGGTTTTGCTTTGCCAAAAAGGACGACACCTTGCTGGCTGCGCTGGAAAAACTGAAAGGACTTTGAAGCCCCATTGGCGAAGCGGGCTGCGCCCCTCGCCCCGACAAGCGCCCCCCAGGATGGCCGCTTGCTCAGTCGTCTTCAGCAGCGCTGATACCGGGGAAAAGCACTTCGGTGAATCCAAAACGCGTAAAGTCGCGCACCCGCATCGGGTACAGCTTGCCCACCAAATGGTCGCATTCGTGCTGCACCACGCGGGCGTGAAAGCCATCCACCGTGCGGTCGATCGGCTGGCCCTTCTCGTCGAACCCGGTGTAACGGATGTGCGACCAACGCGGCACCACGCCGCGCAAACCCGGCACCGACAGGCAACCTTCCCAATCTTCCTCTTCTGCCTCGCCCAAAGGCGTGATCACAGGGTTGATGAGCACCGTAGGCGGCACTTGAGGACGGTCGGGGTAGCGCGGATTGAGCGCCGTACCGCCAAAAATCACCAGTTGCAAGTTCACCCCGATTTGCGGAGCGGCCAGACCTGCACCGTTGACCGCAGCCATGGTTTCGCGCAGGTCAGCGATCAATTCATGCAACTGTGGCGTGTCAAAAACCTGCACCGCGTCAGCCACGCGCAGCAGTCGGGCATCGCCCATTTTGAGGATGTCTCGAACGGTCATGGTTTTTTTCCAGTCAACAGCACTGCCAGCCCGGCATCGTCCAACACGGGCACGCCCAGCTGCTGCGCCTTGTCGAGCTTGCTGCCCGCCTCGGCACCCGCCACCACGTAGTGGGTTTTTTTGCTGACCGAGCCCGCCACTTTGGCGCCCAAGGCTTCGAGTTTTTCTTTGGCCTCGTCGCGGCCCATGCTTTGCAATGTGCCGGTCAACACCACCGTGATACCAGCCAAGGGCATTTCGGTCGGTGCCAAGGCATCGCCTTCCGCCCAGGTGATGCCTGCATCGCGCAGGGCTTGGACCACCTCGCGGTTGTGCGGCTGGTCAAAAAAAGTGCGAATGCTGTGCGCCACAACAGGGCCGACATCGGGTACTTGCAGCAAGGCGTCTTCGCTGGCAGCCATCACAGCGTCCAGCTGACCGAAATGACGGGCCAGCTCTTTGGCCGTGGCCTCGCCCACATGGCGAATACCCAGGCTGAACAAAAAACGGCCCAAGGTGGTCTGCTTGGATGTTTCCAGCGCTTCGAGCAGGTTGACCGCCGACTTTTCGGCCATGCGGTCCATATTGGCCAGCGAATCGAGCTTCAGGTGGTAAAGGTCGGCCAGCGTTTTGACCTGACCGGAATCCACCAACTGGTCGACCAACTTGTCGCCCAAACCGTCCACATCCATGGCGCGGCGGTGGGCGAAGTGCCAGATCGCCTGTTTGCGTTGGGCGCTACAAAACAGCCCGCCCGTGCAACGGTGGTCGGCTTCACCGTCTTCGCGTTCGGCCAAACTGCCGCACACCGGGCAGTGGCTCATCATGGTGAACAAAGGCGCATCGGGCGGGCGACGCTCCAGCACCACCGACACCACCTCAGGAATCACATCGCCAGCTCGGCGCACGATCACCGTGTCGCCCACCCGCACGTCTTTGCGGCGGGCCTCCAGTTCGTTGTGCAGCGTGGCGTTGGTCACAGTCACGCCCCCCACAAACACCGGCGCCAGCTTGGCCACGGGGGTGAGCTTGCCGGTGCGGCCGACCTGCACATCGATGGCCAGCACCGTGGTCATCTCTTCTTGTGCCGGGTATTTGTGCGCGACGGCCCAACGTGGCTCGCGGGTCACAAAGCCCAGGCGGGCTTGCAGCGCCAGCTCGTTGACTTTGTAGACCACGCCGTCGATGTCATAGGGCAAAGCATCGCGCTCGGCGGCCATGCGCTGGTGAAACGCCACCAGCCCTTGGGCGCCTTGCACGCAGGTGGTTTGCTCGGCCACTGGGAAACCCCAGGCTTTGAGCTGCCGGAGCATGTCGTCATGGGTGGTCCATTGCGGCCCGCCTTCGGTTGGTGGCGTGATGTCGCCAAGGCCATAGGCAAAAAAGCTCAAAGGCCGTTCGGCCGCGATGCCCGAATCGAGCTGGCGCACCGCACCAGCTGCCGCATTGCGCGGATTGACAAAGGTTTTTTCGCCCTTGGTGCCCGCCGCTATGCGTTCACGTTGGCGTGCGTTCAGGGCTTCAAAATCGTCGCGCCGCATGTAGACCTCTCCGCGCACTTCCAGCACGGCAGGCGCATCGATCGGCAAACGCAAAGGAATCTGCCCGATGGTGCGGATGTTGGCGGTGACCTCTTCGCCGGTTTCACCGTCGCCCCGAGTGGCCGCTTGCACCAGCACCCCGTTTTCGTAGCGCAGGCTCATGGCCAGACCATCAAATTTCAACTCACCCACATAGCTCACGGCTGGATCGGCTTCGCTCAGGCCCAACTCTTTGCGGATGCGCGTGTCAAATGCTTGCGCACCACTGGCTTCCGTGTCGGTTTCGGTGCGAATGCTGAGCATGGGCACGCGGTGCGTGACCTGCGCAAAGGCATCCAGAATTTGGCCGCCCACACGTTGGGTGGGCGAATCGGGCGTCAGCAGCTCGGGATGGGCCGACTCCAGCGCCTGCAGTTCGCGGAACAACCTGTCGTATTCGGCATCGGGGATTTCAGGCGCATCGAGCGTGTAATAAGCGTGTGCATGCTGGTGCAATACCGACCGCAATTGCGCTGCTCTTTCGGCTGGCGGCACAGACTGGATGGCCCGTGCCACTTTGGCAGGTTCGCCCAATGGCAGTCCGCCAAACAAGTCCGGATGGGACATGGTGAGTGCTGCCCGAATCAGGAGAAAAGACGACGCGCTTGCGGGGTGCCCGCTGACAACTCACGCGCATCCAGCGCGTCATACAGCTGGTGCAGGTCGTTGGCGATTTGGTCCAGCACGTCTTCGCCCAACATCTGCCCGTTGCCGTCCGTGACCACACCGTCCATGTGTTCGGCCAACAAGCGGGCGACTTCGCGCAAGCGACCAAAGGGCTGATCTTCACGGGCAATTTGCGGCACATCCAGACTGAGCGAGCACTCGCGAATGGCAGACAAAGCCGGGTCATCGGCCATGGCGGCCTGCGTATCAAATGTCAAAGACAAAATCGGCGGCAAACCGGCTACGGCGGCAGGCAGCACCATGCGGCCGGGAATGACCCCCGCCACGAAACCCAAACGCGCGGCATGTTGCTGGATATAACCAGGGCTCCAGGCCGACGCACTCGCGCACAGAGTGAAGCTCAGCTGGGCATCGTGCGCACTGGCAAATTGGTCTAATTCACGCGCACGGGCCACCTCTTCGAGCATGTCGCTGAAGTTGGCGGCACCGCCCACGGCATCGGCAAAGGCCTGGGTTTTGACCACAAATTCAGAAAACTCGATGTTGTTCAGCGCTCCCACACGGTTGGCCAACTGCACACCGGCCTGAAAAGCAGAATACCGACGCCCCGTCACCAAAGCCTCCCATTCACCGCTCAGATCGCTGCAGCCTTCCACATGGAACGGCTTGGTACCCACGCGACGCGTCACGGGCAAAGCGGCCAAGGCGGCATCACCCGACACAGGGTGATCTACCTCGATGGTCGCAATGACATCAATCAGGGCATCCAGCTGGGGTTTGCGATCAGGCTGAGGCAAGCTGGAAAAGTCGTCGGTCAAGATGGGCTCTGTCTGCGCAGACGCCTCGGGCAGGGTGTCTGGCGTGCTGGCCACGGGTTCGATCTGGGGATCGGCCTGCCTGGGCTCATTTTTGCGCGATGTCCAATAGTTGTAGACCACCACCGCCCCCAAGGTCAGCGCACCGATACCGGCCAAACTCAATTGCAACGAACTCATTGAAGCCAACATAAATTAAAAACCTCAGGCCACGTCGGCCATAGACACTGCGGATTCCATGTCCACAGCCACGATGCGTGACACGCCCTGCTCTTGCATGGTCACGCCAATCAATTGTTCGGCCATTTCCATGGCGATCTTGTTGTGGCTGATGAACAGGAACTGGGTCTCTTTGCCCATGCCCTTGACCAGTTTGGCGTAGCGTTCGGTGTTGGCGTCGTCCAGCGGCGCGTCCACCTCGTCCAGCAAGCAAAACGGTGCGGGGTTGAGCTGAAAAATCGCAAACACCAGCGCGATGGCCGTGAGGGCTTTTTCGCCACCAGACAGCAAATGAATCGTCTGGTTTTTCTTGCCCGGCGGCTGCGCCAGCACCTGCACACCCGCATCCAGAATTTCGTCACCGGTCATCACCAGCCGGGCATTACCGCCGCCAAACAGCTCGGGGAACATGCGGCTGAAGTGCTCGTTGACGATCTTGAAAGTCCCGCCCAGCAGCTCACGCGTCTCGCCGTCGATCTTTTTGATCGCGTCTTCCAGCGTGTTCATGGCGTCGGTCAGGTCGGCGCACTGCGAGTCGAGGAACACCTTGCGCTCACGTGAAGTGGTCAGCTCTTCCAGCGCGGCCAGGTTGACCGGGCCCAAAGCGGTGATTTCGCGGTGAATGCGGTCGATTTCGCCTTGCAGGCCCGTGACACGCACTTGGCCCACTTCGATGGACTGCGCAACGGCCTCCAGATCGGCTTTCGCATCGGCCAACAGCTGGGTGTATTGCTCCAAGCCCAGCCGGGCGGCTTGCTCCTTGAGCTGCAAGTCGGTGATGCGCTGACGCAGCGGGTCCAATTCGCGTTCAAAGCCAACACGGCGTTCGTCGCTGGCACGCAATTTGGCCGTGAGGTCGTCATAGGCGCTGCGACAGGCACCCAAGGCTTGTTCGCGCGCCAGCTTGACGGCCAGCACGTTTTGCAAGCCAGCTTGGGCTGCGGCATCGGTCAGCCGACCGAGTTCATCGCGGGCACGCTGCATTTCGGCATCGATGCTGGTGACTTGCTGCTGTGCGGTTTCAATGGTGCGGTTGAGTTCCGCGCGGCGGGCGTCCAGGCTGCGCTGCGAAAACTGCGCCTCTTGGGCTCGGCGCTCCAGGCTGCGTTGTTGTTCGCGGCATTCAGCCAGCTTGCGCTCGGACTCAATGACCCGCTCGTCCAGCTGAGCGTGGCGCTCTTGCGTATCGGCCAGCTGCATGTCCAGCTCTTCAAAGCGGGCTTCGGCTGTAACGCGGCGCTCTTGCAGCTCGTCCAGCAAGGCCTCGACTTCGGCCAAATCGTTGCTGATCTGCTCGCTGCGGGCACGGGTTTGCGCCACCAACTGAGACAGGCGCAGGGTTTCAACTTGCAACTCGTGCGTGCGTGACTGGCTTTCGCTGGCTTCACGGCGCACCGTGATCAGGCGCTGCGAGGCGTCGGCATAGGCCGCTTCGGCCCGCACCAAAGCGCTGCGGCTTTCTTCGGAAATCAGGGTTTGGGCACGCAGCTGCTTTTCGAGGTTGTCGATCTCTTGGGCGCGGCCCAACAAACCGGCTTGTTCGGAGTCCTGGGCGTAAAACACCACGCTGTTCAGGTCGACCGCGTGGCCAGCCTGCACCAACAAGGTTTCACCGGGTTTGAGCTGGCTGCGCCAGGCCAGGGCATCTTCGATGCTGGGGGCCGTCAGGCAGCCTTGCAACCAGTCGGTCAGCAAGGCTGACAATCCGGCATCGGGCACGCGCAGGTAATCTGCCAAAGGGCGGCAACCACTGGGCAAACCGCCGCGCTGCGTGGCCACAGAAGCCAAAGGCGAGCTGAAAAACGACAGTTTGGCGGGCGGCGCATCGCCCGCAAACGAGCGCACCATGTCCAGGCGTGAAACTTCGAGCGCCGACAGGCGTTCGCGCAGAGCCGACTCCAGGGCGTTTTCCCAGCCGGGTTCAATTTGGATGCGGCTCCACAGGCCTTCCAGTCCGTCCATGCCGTGCTTGGCCAGCCAGGGTTTGAGCTTGCCGTCTGTGCGCACTTTTTCCTGCAAGGCCTTGAGCGCCTCGATGCGGGCGCTCAGGTCTGCCAGCTTCGACGATTCCTGGTTGACGGCGGTTTGTCGGGTGCGACGGTCTTCGTCCAGCGCAGGCACCTGTTCTTGCAACTCATGCAAACGGGCTTCTGATTCAGCCGCCAAGGCCTCAGCCTCGGCCAGTTGTTCTTGCAAGTTGTTCAGTCGGGCCTCGTCGGGCGCGGCCAGGGCGTTGCGGTCGGTCAGCAGGCGTTCGCGGCGTTGGTCGAGCTGGCGCGATTGTTCTTCGACGTTGCGCTGGTCTGCGGCCAGCACGCCAATTTGCTGCTGCACCTGCACCACGCTGGCACGTTGGGCGTTGGCATCGTTTTGCGCTTTGCGCAAGGCTTCCTCCAGATCGGGCAAGGCCGTGGCTTGGTCTTCGACCTGCGCGGCCAGCGTCATGCTCTGGTCTTCGGCCATGGCCGCTTGCTCGGACAAGGTTTCCAGCTCGATTTGAGCATCTTGGCTGCGGGTGCCCCACTGGGCGGTTTGCTCGACCAACTGTTGCAGACGCTGCTCGGCACGTTGCCGGCCCTCGACCACAAAGCGGATTTCGGCTTCCAGACGGCCCACTTCGGCGCTGGCCTCGTACAAAGCGCCCTGCGCTTGGTTGACTTGGTCGCCTGCAGCGTAATGGGCCTGACGGATGGTCTCCAGATCGGCTTCGACATGGCGCAGATCGGCCATGCGCGACTCCAAAGCATTGACGGCCTGGTCCACATCGGACTTCATGCGACCTTGGTCCGACTCGGCATCGCGGCGCTTCAAGAACCACAGCTGGTGCTGTTTCAGGGTGCTGTCAGCCTGCAAATTGTTGTAGCGGTGGGCCACTTCGGCCTGTTTTTCGAGCTTTTCCAGGTTGGCGTTCAGCTCGCGCAGGATGTCATCGACCCGGGTCAGGTTCTCGCGGGTGTCTGACAGGCGGTTTTCGGTCTCGCGGCGGCGCTCTTTGTACTTAGAGACGCCTGCGGCCTCTTCGAGGAACAAACGCAGCTCTTCAGGGCGCGACTCGATGATGCGGCTGATGGTGCCCTGCCCGATGATGGCGTAGGCACGTGGCCCCAAGCCTGTGCCCAAGAACACGTCCTGCACGTCGCGGCGACGCACCGGTTGGTTGTTGATGTAATAGCTGGAATTACCGTCACGCGTTAGCACGCGCTTGACCGCGATCTCGGCAAACTGCCCCCACTGGCCACCGGCGCGGTGATCTTCGTTGCTGAACACCAGCTCAACGCTGGCGCGACTGGCGGGTTTGCGGGTGGTGGTGCCGTTGAAAATCACGTCCTGCATGGACTCGCCACGCAACTCGGACGCTTTGGACTCGCCCAGCACCCAACGCACGGCGTCCATGATGTTGGATTTGCCGCACCCGTTAGGGCCAACCACGCCGACCAGCTGCCCGGGCAGCAAGAAGTTGGTCGGCTCAGCGAACGATTTGAAGCCCGAAAGCTTGATGGAATTGAGGCGCACGGCGGTATCGAATCGGTTAGTCGGGCCAGCCAGAGGAGCCAGCACAGATCAAAGGGGCAATGTTACCCGAGGGGAATGCCCAAATCCCGCCCCAAGAGCCGGCGCGACAGGATTCACCAAAGATGAATTCCCCCTGGATGAAGCAAGCCAGACCTGTTTCACGCCCATTGCAGGCACTTCATCCCGGATAATCGGGGGATGAATCCCCTTCTTTCCAAGCTGCAGCCCTACCCTTTTGAACGGCTCAAACAGCTGTTCGCCAGCGTCACACCCAACCCCGCCTTGAAGCCCATCAGTCTGGGCATCGGCGAGCCCAAGCACGCGACGCCGGCCTTCATTCAAGAAGCACTCAAGGCCTCGGTCACCACCGGCTTGTCGGCCTACCCGGCCACGGCGGGCGAGCCTGCGCTGCGCAAGGCCTGTTCTGCCTGGCTGCAAACCCGCTACCAGCTGGCGCTGGACCCGGCCACGCAGGTGCTGCCAGTCAATGGCTCGCGCGAAGCCCTGTTTGCCCTCACGCAAACCGTGATCGACCCGACCCGTCATGGCGCCACCGTGGTCAGCCCCAACCCGTTCTATCAAATCTACGAAGGCGCGGCCTTGTTGTCGGGGGCCGAGCCCTATTACGTGCCCAGTGACCCGGCACGCAATTTCGGCAACGACTGGGACAGCGTGCCCGCCGCAGTCTGGGCCCGCACCCAACTGCTGTTTGTCTGCTCGCCCGGCAACCCCACGGGCGCGGTGATGCCGCTGGCCGAATGGGCCAAATTGTTCGCCCTGTCCGACCAGCACGGTTTCGTGATCGCCTCGGACGAGTGCTACAGCGAGATTTACTTCCGCGAAGAAGCTCCTTTGGGTGGCCTCGAAGCAGCCCTCCAGCTGGGCCGCACCGACTTCAAGCGCCTGATCGCCTTCACCAGCCTCAGCAAACGCAGCAATGTGCCCGGCCTGCGCAGCGGTTTTGTGGCCGGCGATGCGGCCATCATCAAACAGTTCTTGTTGTACCGCACCTACCATGGCAGCGCCATGAGCCCAGTGGTGCAAGCGGCCAGCATCGCCGCCTGGGGCGACGAAAGCCATGTGGTGGACAACCGCAACCAGTACCGCACCAAGTTTGCCCAGGTCACGCCTGTGCTGGCCGATGTGCTGGACGTGAAGCTGCCCGACGCCAGCTTTTACCTGTGGGCCGGTGTGCCGACCGGATGGCAAGGCGACGACGTCGCGTTCGCCCAGGCTTTGTACGCGACCGAAAGTGTGACGGTGCTGCCCGGCAGCTATTTGGCACGCGACTTCAACGGCAGCAACCCCGGCCGAGGCCGCATCCGGATGGCACTGGTGGCCGAAACCGCCGAGTGCCTGGAAGCGGCTGAGCGCATTGCCCGCTTTGTGCGTGCCCACCCCAGCAAGGTCTGAGCCATGAACACAAGCACCTGTCACGACACCCTGCGCCTGGCCGAACAGCTGATCTCCAAGCCATCCGTCACGCCCGACGACGCGGGCTGCATGGACCTGATTGCCGAGGCATTGACCCCCCTTGGCTTTGTCTGCGAATACATGGACTCAGGCCCCGACACTTTCAGGGTGCGCAACCTCTGGGCCAAACGCGCAGGCAAAAGTGGCCAAGTCCTGGCGTTTGCCGGACACACCGACGTGGTGCCCACAGGGCCACTCGCGCAGTGGCACAGCGACCCCTTCACCCCCACGCACAAAGACGGCAAGCTGTTTGGCCGCGGCGCGAGCGACATGAAAACCTCGCTGGCCGCCATGGTCGTGGCTGTGCAGGAATTTTTGGCGAGCCATCCAGACCCTGAACTGGGCATCGCCTTTTTGTTGACCAGCGACGAAGAAGGCCCAGCCCTTGACGGCACGGTGGTGGTCTGCAAGCAGCTGGTGGACCGGGGCGAAGCACCGCAGTTCTGCATCGTAGGCGAGCCCACCTCGGTGCAGCAGACGGGCGACATGATCAAGAACGGCCGACGCGGCACCATGAGCGGCAAGCTCACTGTGCATGGGGTGCAAGGCCACATTGCTTATCCGCACCTGGCCGACAACCCCATCCACCGCCTGGCCCCGGCGCTGGCCGAATTGGTCAGCATCCGCTGGGACGAAGGCAACGCCTTTTTCCCGCCCACCAGCTGGCAGGTCAGCAACATCCACGCGGGAACGGGGGCAAGCAATGTGATTCCGGGCGACTGCGTGGTGGATTTCAACTTCCGCTTTTGCACCGAATCAACGCCGGACAGCCTGCAGCAGCGCCTGATGGCGGTGCTCGACCAACATGGCCTGAAGTACGACCTGAACTGGACCATCGGCGGCTTGCCGTTTTTGACCACGCCAGGCACTTTGGTCGCCGCCGTGCAGCGGGCCATCGCCGACGAAACGGGCCTCACCACCGAGCTCTCCACCACGGGTGGCACCAGTGACGGCCGCTTTATCGCCCAAATTTGCCCCCAAGTGATCGAGTTCGGCCCGCCCAACGCGACCATCCACAAAGTCAACGAGCATGTGGCGCTGGCCGACATCGCGCCGCTCAAAAACATCTACCGCCGCACACTGGAACAACTCAACTTGGGCTTGTCGGTATGAGCACTCTGAATTTGTCTGCGCTGATCGCGCAGTCGGCCCAGCGCCTGACCGAGTCCAATGTGGCCTTTGGCCACGGCACCCAGAGCGCCTTCGACGAAGCTGTCTGGCTGGTGCTTTGGCGGCTGGACCTGCCGCTGGACACCGACTTGGACGAAGTGGCGGATCAAGCCATCACGCCAGAACAGCAGGCGGCCTGCATTGCGCTGATTGAAGAACGCATTGCCACGCGCAAGCCCGCCGCTTATCTGACGCGCGAAGCCTGGTTGCAGGGCGTGTCGTTTTACATTGACGAACGGGCCATCGTGCCGCGCAGCCTGATTGCCGAAGTGCTGGCCGACGGCACCATCGACGCCTGGCTGAGCGACCAAACCACACAAGTGTTGGACCTGTGCACCGGCAACGGCAGTCTGGCCGTTCTGGCGGCGCTGGCCTGGCCAGAAGTGCACGTCACTGGGGCCGACATTTCTGACGATGCCTTGGCCGTGGCCACCATCAACGTCGAGCGCCACGCGCTGCAAGAGCGCGTGAACCTGGTGCACAGCGACGGGCTGTCAGCCCTCGCGGGCCCATTCGATTTGATTCTGTGCAACCCGCCTTATGTGTGCCAGGCCAGCATGGACGCACTGCCCGCCGAATACCGGGCCGAGCCTGAACTGGCGCTGGCAGGTGGTGCCGATGGCATGGATTTTGTACGCCAACTTCTGCGCGATGCCCCAGCCCGAATGACTGAAAACGCCGTGTTGGTGCTGGAAATCGGCAACGAGTGCGAGCACTTTGAAGCGGCATTCCCCGACCTGGACGTGGCCTGGCTCGACACCAGCTCAGGTGAAGACCAGGTTTTGCTGCTCACTCGAGAGGCCCTGATGGCCCTCTGAATGTCATCGCGGTGAACGCAGGCATCCATGAAAGACAAAGACATGCAACAGCCACCTCACCGATGCCCGTATCGGCGAAAATAGCAGGTTATCGAATTTTCAAAGCCAGCTTTGACGCTGGCCATGCCCCTATCCCGGATCGGTTCCGGACATTCGCTTTTCATGATCAACCTCAAAAACGTCACCCTCCGCCGCGGCACCAAAGTGCTGCTCGACCAAGCCTCGGTCACCCTTAACCCCGGAGAAAAGGTCGGTCTGGTCGGGCGCAATGGCGCGGGCAAATCCACTTTGTTTGCCCTGTTCAACCGAACACTGATTGAAGACGGCGGCGACTTCGAAATCCCCAAAGCCTGGCGCATGGCGCAAGTCGCGCAAAACATGCCCGAGACCGACCAGCCCGCCGCCGATTTTGTGCTGGAAGGCGATACCCGTTTGGCCGAATTGCGACAGCGCCTGGTGCTCGCCGAAGAAAGCGGCGACGGCATGGAAATGGCCCACGTTTACACCGACCTGGCAGACGCCGGCGACCACGACGCCCTGCCCCGCGCCGAAGCGCTGATTTTGGGCTTGGGTTTTCGCGTTGACGAACTCAACAACCCGGTCAACAGTTTTTCGGGTGGCTGGCGCATGCGTTTGCAGTTGGCCCGTGCGCTGATGTGCCCATCCGACATCCTGATCCTGGACGAACCCACCAACCACCTGGATTTGGATGCCTTGGTCTGGCTGGAAGCCTGGTTGCAGCGCTACGCAGGCACCATGATCGTGATCAGTCACGACCGGGAATTTCTGGACGCGGTGACCGATGTCACTTTGCACATCGACCACGCCAAACTGACGCGCTACGGCGGCAATTACAGTGCGTTTGAGATCTTGCGCTCGCAACAAATGGAGCTGCAACAAGCTTCTTTTTCCAAGCAGCAAGACAAGATCGCTCACCTGCAAAAATTCATCAACCGCTTCAAGGCCCAGGCCAGCAAGGCCAAGCAGGCACAGAGCCGGGTCAAGGCTCTGGAACGCATGGAAAAAGTGGCCCCACTGCTGGCCGATGCCGAATTCACCTTCGGCTTCAAGGAACCCAACAACCTGCCCAACCCGATGCTGGCCATCAGCGAGGCGAACTTTGGCTACATCGTGGACGACGAACCCAAAGCCATCTTGCAAGGCGTCAGCAAATCGGTCTTGGCAGGACAGCGCATTGGCATTCTGGGTGCCAACGGTCAGGGCAAATCGACCCTGGTCAAAACCATTGCCCGCACCATGCCGCTGCTGGGTGGCACGCTGACCGAAGGCAAAGGCCTGAACATCGGCTACTTTGCACAGCAAGAGCTGGACGTTCTGCACCCGCAAGACACACCGCTGGAGCACATGATCCGGCTGGCCAAAGAGCTGGGCCCCAACAGCGGCGAACCCAGCCGCGAGCAAGACCTGCGCAACTACCTGGGCACTTTCAACTTCTCAGGCGACATGGTCAAACAGGCTGTGGGCACCATGAGCGGTGGTGAAAAAGCCCGACTGGTGCTGGCCATGATCGTGTGGCAACGCCCCAACTTGCTGCTGCTGGACGAACCCACCAACCACCTGGACTTGGCAACGCGTGAGGCGCTGTCGATGGCACTCAACGAATTTGAAGGCACCGTCATGCTGGTCAGCCACGACCGGGCCTTGCTGCGCGCCGTGTGTGACGAGTTCTGGATGGTGGGCCGGGGCAAGGTCGAGCCGTTTGACGGCGACCTGGACGACTACCAGCGTTACCTGTTGGAAGAGTCCAAGCGCCTGCGTGAAGTGGCCAAAAATGCTGCTCGCGACTCAACGGGCTCGGTGGCAGTGCCCGCTGTGGAGACAGCAGCCCCCCTCATTACGATGGCCGCCGCACCCGCGCCGATCAGCGCACCGAGCAGCACCCCCGGCATCAGCAGTGCCGAACAGCGCAAAGTCGATGCACAAAAACGCCAGCAACTCGCCGCACAAACCCGCCCCTTGAAACGCGAGCTGGAGCAAAACGAGCAACGCATGGCCAGCATCGAAGCAGAGAAAACCCAACTCGAACAACAACTGAGTGCGCCGTTGCCACCCACAGAAATTGCCGAGGCTGGTCGCCGCCTGAAAGCCTTGTCGGACGAAGTCACCACGCTGGAAGAGCGCTGGCTCGAACTGACGCATTTGCTAGAAGAAACGGCTTGAGCCCATTCAACGCACCAAAAACAAAGGGGCCCATGTCAATGGGCCCCTTTTTTTAAGCGCATGAATCACTGCAATTCGGCCACCGCTGTGGGCCGCTCACTCAGGTTTATTCGCCCACCACGGACCAGCCTGCGTGCTGATTGGCTTTGTTGTTTTCGTATTCCCACGCTGTGCCGCAGCGATCGCAACGGTACGCGGTGATGGTGGCTTGACCCGACTCGCGCTGCTCCTTGCGGTTGGCACCTTGCACCAACTCGGCATGGCCAGGCGCACGCCGCCAATGGCGCTGGATGCCCGAGCAAGGCTCGCACAACGCCTTCTTGTTCAATGCATTCTGGCTGTTCAATTCGCTGGTCATGGAAGCTCTTTCAATGGGTATCCGGGTACACAATGCGTGCGCCCATGAAAAAAGCACTTTGTACCGAGATACAAAGTGCTTTTTAGTTTTTTTGGTGGGACCAGCGGGGGTCGAACCCACGACAAACGGATTAAAAGTCCGCTGCTCTACCAACTGAGCTATGGTCCCTTTGCTTCAGTGTTGTGCACTGTAGCAAGACTCAAATTATAGCGTTATTTTTTGGCCTTCTGAAGACCGCTTGCTAAAAAATTCAAAATTTCTGAGGCCGCACACATGCCAAAGGTCGCGGTCACGCTGACCACCGATCCATAGCCGTGGCAGTTGAGCGAACCATCGCCTTCGATGGCGCAAGAGGCGTCTGGCGGGGCAACGGCTTCACGACTGAACACGCCTTGAATGCCGATACGCTTGTCGCCGCGAGCAGCGCCGTACTGCTTGCGCAACCGATAACGCAATTGCGCCAACAAAGGGTCGTGCGTGATCTTTGACAAGTCATCTATATCGACCTTGTGCGCCAACCGTTTGCCACCCGCGGCCCCCACCGTGATGAATCCCACTGGGTTGATCAACGCCCACTGAGCCATAGCAACTTTGGCCTTGACTTGGTCACACGCATCGATCACCGCATCGGGCAGGCAAGGCAAGACACTTGGCCAATTTTCAGGCGTGACAAATTCATCGATCGCATCAACCTGGCATTCCGGATGAATCAGGGCGATGCGCTCGCGCATGGCATCGACCTTGGCCTGACCTGTGGTGCTGGTCAGGGCATGAATCTGGCGGTTGATATTGGATTCGGCGATGTGGTCCATGTCGACCAAGGTGAGCCGGGCCACGCCACTGCGTGCCAAGGCTTCGGCGGCCCAAGAGCCCACACCACCAATGCCCACCACCACGACATGCGCCCGACGAATCTGGCGTGCACCCTGCACGCCATACAAACGTTGCAAGCCGCCAAAACGGCGTTCGTCGCTGGATTCTTGCAGCAGCAAATCACTCATTCCAAAGCCTCCGCACGTCGCAATTGCCACTGCAAAGACACAACGGCCCCGAGCACGATGCCGAACACAGCAATGAAACTGCCCAGACTGAGGGTAGACAAACCCGACAAGCCTTGGCCCACGGTGCACCCCATCGCCATGACGCCACCAATGCCCATCAGTGTGCCGCCGAGCAAATGCAAGGCCAGATCAGGTGTCTGGGTAAAACCCTCCCAGCGAAAGGTGCCCTGCGATTGGGCACTGCCAAGCGCCCCGACCAGCAAGCCCAGCACCGTGGCCATGCCCAGTGTCAACCGTTTGCTGCCATCGCTGAAGTACATGAATGCATCCCACCAATGCGCTACGGGTGCCGTCAAGCTCATGGATTCCATGCGGCCACTGGCTGTGGCCAGAAAAATGGGCTCCAGTGTTTCGGGGTGCTCGGGCACAAAGCCCAACACGCCACTGACCCACCAAAGTGCCACGACAGCGGCGCCGACACACAAACCCGAAAAAGCAACAGACCGGGGCATGAACTGACGGTCTTTGAAAATCCAGACCAGCAGCAAACCGGACAACACACACGCCGAGATCAGCCAGGCCAAGGGCAGTGTCAAACCAGTTGCATTCGCCAGCCATTGGCCCATAAAAGGGCCCGGCCCCGTGCCCAGCGTGACTTGATCGATTGAATGAACTCGCCACACGGCGGTTAGCCCGCGCAAAGTGGCCAAGCCCGAAATACCCATGGCCATCAAGACCACCAACGATTTCAGGTTGCCGCCCCCCAAACGGATCAGAGACTTGCTGGGACAGCCCGAGCCCAGCACCATGCCCGCGCCAAACAGCGTCCCACCAAAGAGCAAGGAGAGCCAGGTCAGCTGACTGCTGGCATAAATCGTGTTGAGCGGGCTGATCCAGCCGCGCCAGGCCATCAGGCCAAAGCCCAATATGGCCACAGCCACCGCCAATGCCCACTGCTTGGCGCGGGTGCGGTCGCCCATGATGACCCAATCACTGACGGCCCCCATGGTGCAAAAATGGCTGCGATGAAACAACACCCCGGCCAAGGCTGCCAACAAGAAAGTCAGCCCCAGAACCGCGAATGTTTGAAGCTGAAGCTGCTCGAGCGTCATCACCCGAAAGCCCTGGAGGTCAACGCAAGCGCGCCAAGCGATCGCGTGCCGTTGCCGCGGTCTCGGATGCCGGGTAAGTCTTGACCAACTCTTCCATCGTTTTGCGGGCCGCTTTGAGGTCCTTCAATTCGATCTGAATGTTGGAGACGGCCAGCATGGCTTCGGGCGCGCGCGGGTGCGTGGGTGAGGACTTCAGCATTTGCTGAAAATTCACCATCGACTCTTTGTAGTCCTTGTTGGCATATTGGGCATTGCCCAGCCAGAACAGGGCCGAAGGTGCATAGCCGCCTTTGCGGTATCGCTGAACAAATGCGCTCAAAGCCGCTTGCGCAGCCACAAAGTCGCCTTTGCGGAAGGTGTCCATGGCCGCCTCGTAGTCGCGCTTTTCGGCGGGCTCGGCCATGAATTCGACACCATCAAGAGAGACCTTCAACGGCTCGAAACGGCGCAAACGCTCGTCCACACCATTCACCATGTCTTTTTGGCGCAATTGCACTTCCGACAAATCGCGGGCCAATTGCTCTTGCGCACCACGGCCTTGAGACAACTCGGTCTTGAGACTTTCGATCTGGCCTTGGAAATCGAGCAAAGATCGGCGCAACCGGGCGTTCTCTTCGCTCAGGCCTTTGATGGCCGCGTTCGATTGCTCGACGCGTTGGCGCAAATCAAGAATGGCCTTGCGGGCCTCATCGTCTTCAAAAAGCGCCGCATGCGCCGTGCCCAGCAAACCGGACACCACGCAAACCAACGCCCATCGGGACCATGCCCAGCTTGAAACCACGCGCGTGCTCATGGCGTTCAATACCGGATTTCGACGCGGCGGTTTTTAGCCAAGTCAGCTTCGGCAGAGCCTTGAGCAGCCGGTTTTTCCTTGCCGTAGCTGACCGCTTCCAGTTGGCTGTCGGACACACCCAGCAAACTCAAAGCCTGACGCACAGACTCGGCGCGCTTTTGGCCCAGTGCCAGGTTGTATTCACGGCCACCGCGCTCGTCGGTGTGACCTTCCAAGTTGGCTTTGCGTTGTTTGTTGGCCTGCAAGAAACGGGCGTGGTTTTCGATCACAGGACGGGCTTCAGCGCGAACCACAAAGCTGTCGTAATCAAAATAGACCACATGCGCCACGCCCACAGGGCCAATGCCCGAACCCGACTTGTCAACCACCACGCCGCTCACACCTGTTTGTGCGCCGTTTTGGTCGTTGCCAATGCCTTGCGTAGACACGCCAGAGGATGTGGCCGACTTGTCTTCAACCGGCACATCGTCCAGTTTCACGCCCGATGCACAACCCGCCAACAGCGCCACAAACAACAAACTGGCCAAAAATTTCTTCGTCATGATTTACCTCGTCAATTTAAAAAGTGAATGTTCAAAAATTCATTTGCGCACCGGGCCCCAGTGGGGTTCCCGGATATCGCCGCCCTGCCCAGCCAAGCGGGCTTTGATGCGCCCATCCAATGTGGTGGTCATCAGGGATTCGCGTCCTTGGAAAATCGTCGCATAGACCAGCAAGCGGCTGTTCGGTGCGAAACTGGGGCGCTCGTCCGCCGATGTGTCGGTCAGGGCCGTGACTTGACCAGAAGCCAGATCCATCAAGTGCAAGCGAAATGCACCGCCGATGCGAGACACATAGGCCAACCAACGACCATCTGGACTGACTGCAGGCGAAATATTGTAGGTGCCCGAGAATGTCACGCGCTCGGCTGGCCCACCCTGAGCAGGCATGCGGTAAATCTGGGGGCTGCCGCCCCGATCACTGACGAAGAACAAAGCGCTGCCATCCGGTGAGAATGCGGGCTCTGTGTTGATGCCGCCGGATGACGACAAGCGGCGCGGTTCGCCGCCGTTCAGGTCAATCCGGAAAAGCTGGGAGCCGCCATCGCGGCTGAGTGTCGCGGCCAGTGATTTTCCGTCAGCGCTCCAGGCTGGCGCACTGTTAGAGCCTTTGAAATTGGCCACTGCCCGCCGTTGGCCAGTGGCCAGTTCGTGCACATACACGACGGGCTTACGCAGTTCAAATGAAACGTAAGCCAACTGGGTGCCACTGGGCGACCAGGATGGTGAAATGATGGGCTCTGGACTGGTCAAAGCCGACTTGGG
>JAGNWH010000105.1:0-7337 GCA_017986055.1 Limnohabitans sp.
GCATTTGTCATACCCGGCTTGACCGGGTATCCATGAGCGTCGAAGGCGTTATGCCCAGCTGAGGCGTATCGCTGTGCCGCGGCCACCGTGCACAGGGCTGCGCACACTGACTTGGGCACCGTGCTGGCTGGCGATTTCTTTCACGATGGCCAAACCCAAACCACTGCCCGACAAGCCCGAAGGCGCGGCGCGGTAAAAGCGCTCGAACACATGCGCTTGGTGCTCGGGTGCGATGCCCGGGCCATCGTCTTCCACTTCAAACCAGTGCGCGCCCACCCGCACCGTGATCTGCGTGCCCGCAGGCCCGTGGTGAATGGCGTTGTCGATCAAATTGCTCAAAGCCTCGTGCAACAACAGGTCCACGCCGTGCACCTCGCACTGCGCCACTTGCAACTCCAGCCCCAAGTCATCGCCCAATTGGTGGGCACGCATCAAATGCTCTTGCGTCACCCGCTTGGCCAGCGCCACCACATCCACGGTTTGGGGGCTGTGCATTTCGCGGGCGTGCTCGACACGGGTCATGGCCAGCAATTGTTCGGTCAAGCGCACCGCGTCGTCGGTGGTTTGGCGTGCGGCCGACATCAAGGCTTGCGCCTGCTCAGGCTCGGCGTTGCGCTGCGCCAATGCCAGCTGGGTTTTCAGGGCGGTGAGGGGCGTGCGCAGTTGGTGCGCCGCGTTGTCCAAAAAGCGTTTGCGAATATCGATCAGACGCCCCAGTCGCTCCAGGTAGCTGTTGAGGGTTTCGATCAGCGGACGCAACTCGCGTGGCAAATCGGGCGGCTGGATGGGCGAAAAATCGTCATCTGCTTTGTGCGCCAGTTGCTGGCGAAACGCCTCCAGTGGCCGAATCCCGCGCTGCACGCCCCACACCACCAACAACGCAGCGGCCAAGAGCAACAAACCCTGGCTGCCCAAGGTGTCCCACAAAATGTGTTGAATGAGTTGTTGCCGCGCTTCCATGGTTTCGGCCACGGTGATCTTGATGAGCGCTTCGGCTGGCCCCGCCTCTTCCATGACGTGGGTCAGCTCGGCCAAACGCACGGGCTGGTTCAGGTACACGCCATCGTCAAACTGAACCAAGGCAAAGTATTTGACCGCAGATTTGTCACGCACAGGGGCGCTGGGCAGCGCGGCATCGCCAGCCAACCACGCCCCCCCGACCGAGGTGACCTTGTAAAACAGGCGCGAGCCGGTGTGATTTTCAAACAGATAGCCAGCCGCCTTGAGCACGTCCAATTGCAAGCGGCCATCGCGCCACTCCAGCTCTTCGGCCAAGGTGCGGGCCGCCAAGTACAAAGAACGGTCGTAGGCTTCATTGGCCGCCTGCACCGCATTGCCATAGCCCACCCAGGCGTTCACCCCGATCAAGCCCATCAAAGGCCACAAGATCCAACTCAGCAAGCGCCTGCGCAAAGAGGCGACCGCTTTGGATCGGTTGGCAGACATGGGGCTCGTGCTCAAACGGCCTGCCCTGCTGGCAAGGTCAGCATGTAGCCCATGCCGCGAAACGTGGTGATGGTGACTTCGGGCTGCTCTGCCGGGCTGGCCAGCGCCGACTCGAACTTTTTGCGCAAACGGTAAATCAGCACCTCCACCGCCTCCAGCCCGGTGGCCTCGTCGGCAAACACTTCGGCATGCAGCTGTTCTTTGCTCACCGTGCGCTGCGGCGACTCCAGCAGCACCCGCAGTGCAGCGGCTTCGCGCTTGGTCAGGGCCAAGGGCTGGCCATGGAGCTGAACGGCACCGGTGTCGACCTGCATCTCAAGCGGTCCGCAGCGCAGCACAGCGGGTTTGACGCGGCCATGGCGGCGCAGCAAAACCTGCAAACGCGCCTCCAACTCGCTCAAATCAAACGGTTTGGGCAAATAGTCGTCAGCCCCCATGTTCAGGCCCAACACCCGGTCGGGCACGCTGGCACGGGCCGTCAAAATCAGCACCGGCACGGCATCGCCACGCTCGCGCAGGGCTTGCAGCACGCTCAAACCGTCGCGTCCGGGCAGCTGCAAATCGAGCAAAACAGCGTCAAAACCATGGCCCGGCTGCAAACACTGGTCGGCTTGCAGGCCATCGGTGGCAAAACTGACCGCCATGCCGCCTTGACGCAAAGCCGTGCCCAACCACAACGAGATGTCTGGCGTGTCTTCGACCAACAAAATCCGGGGCTTTAGGGTATTCACTGAACGAAATTGACAGGTGATTGACAGCTTGGGGCCATGCCCAAGCTCAGAATGGTGGCTGTCTGCCAGATTGCTTGGCAGTGGTGCTTTGATTTTTACACAGGAGACTGAAATGCAAATGTCCAAACGCGACTTTCTGGCCCTCGGCGCTGCCGCAGGTGCATCCATGGCCCTGCCCGCCTGGGCTCAGGCCAAACCCCTGATTGCCAACATGAACATGTTTGTGCCCGCAGCCCCTGGTGGCGGCTGGGACGGCACTGCCCGCGCCATGGAGCGTGCGGCCAAGGCCGCAGGCCTGGTGGGCAATATGCAATTTGAAAACGTCGGTGGCGCTGGCGGCATGGTGGGTCTGCCCCGTTTTGTGAACCAGCGCAAAGGCCAGGGCAACAGCCTGATGGTCGGCGGCTCGGTCATGATCGGCGCTGGCATTGCCAACAAGAGCCCCGTCACCATCAAAGACGTCACCCCCATCGCCCGCCTGACCGAAGAAGCCGGCGTGATCGTGGTGCCTGCCAACGGCAAGATCAAGTCTTGGAAAGACCTCGAAGCGGCCATCAAGGCCAACCCCAAGGCCGTCTCGGTCGCAGGCGGCAGCGCTGGCGGCACCGACCACCTGATCTTGGGCATGCTCATCAAAGCCTTGGGCAAAAACCCCCGCGAAGCCGCTTATGTGGCGTTTGCAGGTGGCGGCCCCGCCAACGCGGCCATCTTGGGCGGGCAAGTTACTGCAGGCATTTCGGGCTACTCCGAGTTCGAAGAGCAAATCAAAGCCGGCCGCATGATCCCCTTGGCCGTGTCGGGCAAGCGCCGCATCCCCGGTGTGAGCGTGCCAACCCTGGCCGAATTGGGCATCAACGTCACCGAATCCAACTGGCGCGGCGTGTTTGCGCCTCCCGGCATTTCGAACGCTCAGCGCGAAGCCATGATCGACTTCGTCACCAAACTCAACGCTTCGGCCCCATGGCGTCAAGAGCTGGAAACACGCAAGTGGACCGACGCCTTCATGACCGAGCGCCCATTTGAGCGTGACTTGGCCAAAGACATCGAAGAAAAGATCGTCTTGATGAAAGAGCTGGGTCTGGCATGACGCCTTTTCGCGTTGCCCTCTTGTTGGTCGCCCTTTGCGGGGTGGCCGCTTGGCAGGTCACGGTCATTCCTGAATCCTTGATGCAGATGACCGTGGGCCCCGTGCTGGCCCCGGGTGTGATCGTGGGTGCGCTCAGCGTGTTTGCCGTGCTTTATGGCGTCAGCGCCTGGCGCGGCCGGCAGGCTGACGAAAGCCAGGCCCCTGACCAATCGCCCCTGCCCGGTGCGAATGCCCGCGTGCTCAGCTTGCTGGGCGGCGGCGTGGCATTCATCGCGCTGGTGATTCCGCTGGGTTTTGTGATTCCCGGCACCCTGTGCGGCATGGGGGTGGCCCATGCTTTCGATGCCCCGCTGAACCTCAAGTCGGCCGGCATTTGCGCGGCCATTGCCAGCACGTTCTGGTTTGTCTTTGCCCAACTGTTGGGTGTGGGCTTGGGCCCTGCACTGCCTTGGTTAATTTGACGCAGGCCTGAGCCTCTTAACGCTGAGTTCTGAACACTCAGCCTCGACGTTTTCACGTTTTTCGATCGGATACCCCATGGAAGCTTTTGACGCCCTGATGGGTGGCTTTGCCATTGCCCTGCAACCCACCACCTTGATGTGGGGTTTCGTCGGTTGCTTTGTCGGTACTTTGGTGGGCGTGCTGCCTGGCATTGGCCCGGCCCTGACCATCGCCTTGCTGCTGCCCCTGACCTACCACGTGCCCGCCACCAGCATGTTCGTCATGTTCGCAGGCATCTATTACGGCGCGGCCTATGGCGGCTCCACCACCTCCATCTTGCTCAACACGCCCGGCGAATCTGCGGCCGTGGTCACCGCACTCGAAGGCAACAAAATGGCGCGACGTGGCCGAGCAGGCCAAGCCTTGGCCACTGCGGCCATCGGCAGTTTTGTGGCCGGCACCATCGGCACGCTGGCCTTGACCTTTGTCGCTCCTTGGGTGGTTGAGGCCGCGTTGGCTTTTGGCCCTGCCGAATACTTCAGCCTCATGGTGCTGTCGGTCGTGGCGGTGTCGGCTGTGCTGGGCAACTCCATGTTGCGCGGCCTGGTCGCGTTGGGTCTGGGCCTGCTGCTGGGCATGATCGGCGTGGACTTGCAGACAGGTCAACCTCGCTTCACGTTTGGCCGCCCTGAGTTGCTCGATGGCATCGAAGTGACCGTGGCTGCCGTGGGCCTGTTTGCCGTGGGCGAAGCCTTGTATCTGGCCTGGCAAGGGCGTGAGTCCAAGACGGGCGAAGTCATGAAATTGTCGGGCAGCCTGTGGATGAGCAAGAGTGACTGGGCACGGTCCTGGAAACCCTGGTTCCGAGGGGCCCTGTTTGGCTTCCCCATTGGTGCCATGCCCGCAGGCGGGGCCGAATTGCCCACCTTGCTGTCTTACTACACCGAGAAAAAACTCTCCAAGCATCCCGAAGAATTTGGCCACGGCGCGATCGAAGGCGTGGCGGGCCCCGAGGCAGCCAACAACGCTGCGGCAGCGGGTGTGCTGATGCCATTGCTCACCTTGGGCATCCCCACCTCGGCCACGGCAGCCATCATGCTGTCGGCCTTTGAAGGCTACGGCATCCAGACCGGCCCACAACTGTTCAGCCAACAAGGCAGCTTGGTGTGGACCCTGATCGCCAGCCTCTATATTGGCAACGTGATCTTGCTGGTGCTCAACCTGCCCCTGGTCAGCCTGTGGGTCAAGCTGCTCAAGATCCCACCGCCTTGGCTGTACGCCGGCATCATCGTGATCTCGACGGCTGGGGTCTACGGCGCAGGCAACTCGGTGTTCAACGTGGGCTTGCTGTTCGTGTTCGGCCTGCTGGGCTACATCATGCGGCGCTTTGACTTCCCGGCTGCGCCCCTGATCGTCGGCCTGATCCTCGCGCCACTGGGCGAACAGTCCATGCGCCAGGCCCTGACCATCAGCCAGGGCGAATGGTCTACGTTCTTCACCCGACCGCTGTCGGGCAGCTTGATGGCCATTGCCGCGCTGCTGCTGATCGGGCCTGCGCTTTGGCGACAGTTACGCGCCAAGACGTCCTCTTGATCCGTAAAAACCCTCTTTGAAAACACGCGCATTTTTGTTGTGATCGGTGCTTAAATTTTCATAAGGCCTGCGACATGAACGAACAAAATTCCTCCCTCATTCAACGCCGTGATTACCTCAAGTGGATGGGCGCGGCGGGCTTGGCGGCCACGGGGGTGTCTGGTCATGCGCAATCGGCCTGGCCGAACAAACCCATCCGCTGGATCGTGCCCTTCGCACCGGGTGGCACCTCCAGCATCGTGGCACGCACCATCGCGGCTGAGTTGACCAAACAAATGGGGGTCGCCTTCGTCATCGACAACAAAGGCGGCGGCGGCGGCGTGCCGGCCATGCAAGAGGCCATGCGCTTGCCTGCTGACGGCTACACCATCGTCATGAGTCACATCGGCCTCATGGCGGTCAACCCCCTGATCTACCCCGACAGCGGCTACGACGTGAACAAGGATTTTGTGCCCGTCACCCTGCTGTCGCGCGTGCCCAGCCTGTTTGTGGTGCACAAAGACGTGCCCGCCACAGACATGAAGTCATTGGTGGCTTATGTCAAATCACGGCCGGGTCAGCTGAACTACGCCTCAGCAGGCAACGCCAGCGCGGGCCATTTGGCCATGGAAGCGCTCAAGCTTGCCACCGGCATGTTCATCACGCACATCCCCTACCGGGGCACCGGCCCAGCCCTGAACGACGTTCTGGCTGGCCGCATACAGTTGTTTTCGGCGGGCACACCCGCTTTGCTGCCCCACATCAAAAGCGGCGCACTGCGCTGCATTGCCGTGGGCACACGCGAACGCATTTCGGTCTTGCCTGATGTGCCGACAGTGGCCGAGCTGGGCTACAAAGACTTTGAAACCGTGCAGTGGTACGGCATCACCGCACGCGCAGGCACGCCACCCGAAATTTTGCTCAAACTGCAGCAAGAGTGCGCAAAAGCCATGAAGTCGCCTGAAGTCATCGCCAAATACGCGGCCGAAAGCGCCATTGCAGGCGGCGGCCCCTCCAGCGAATACGGCGCCTTCATTGCCAGCGAACAATCGCGCTGGAAAGAAGTGGTGCTCAAAGCAGAAATCAAACCGGGTTGATGCGTTTGCACTGAATTGGCACTGAGTTCAAGTGCTTTTCTTCTTGCTCCGGCGACTTTGAATCATCGACACATTCATTTCGCCATCCAAAGTAGAAGCATAAAACCGCTCAATCATTTGCACCGAGGTTCTGGCATTGCGGGCCAAGGTCAACATGTCAATGCCCTGCCCGTACAACAGGCGGAACATGATGGAGGTGTGACGCAAACAATAGAGCGTTCGGGGTCGGTTGTTGTCGTCTGTTGTGGGCAAACCTGCCTCACGCATGACCCACTTGAACCAAAAACCGAGCACCGCCAGTGCGTAGTTCCGGTCTTTTTCGGCCGGCAAAAACACAAAATCATCCGGCTGCCCAAACCCCTGCGTCTTAGCGCGGCGCAACGCCGACTCATACACATGGACCGCCGCTTGCATCGTCACCATGGGCTTGTCGTGCTTCTTGGTCTCCGGCAGGTTCAAGCGCAAATAAACCGATTCACCCCGCACCACGGTGACGTGTTTGTTCTTAAGTTGCCTCAAGTCACCCGGCCTGAAAAAACTGTTCACCATGAAGCGGATGACCCAAAACATATCAGGGGCCAACAACATGTTTCTGGGTGCAACCCAAAACCGATCCCGATGGCCATCTGACGATTTGAGCGGTGGGGCCTGCACGCCAGATCGGGACATTTTCAGCGCCGTGTGTGCCAACTTGCGGTATTCCAGCAAAGACAACATCGATCGCGGCTTCGTGATCACCTTGATGCGCGGAAATTCAGGGACCTCTTTCAACAAGCCTTGACGAACAGCCAGCTTTAACAACTTTCTGACCAACACCAGGTATTGAGAAACGGTGGTGGAGCTGAGTTGGTGTTGCGTCAAGCGCGACACAAAACCGTCCAGATCCACATGCGTCACTTGCGTCGGGGCTACGTATCTGAAAAACGGCAACACATGGGCTTCGAGTCTGTTTTTTTGAATCCC
>JAGNWH010000023.1:0-25543 GCA_017986055.1 Limnohabitans sp.
CTTGTTTGACTTTGTCGCCTAAAGCGACGCGCATTTCTTTGACAACGCCCGCTGTGCTCGATGGGATTTCCATCGAGGCTTTGTCGGATTCGACCGTGATCAGCGATTGCTCGGCTTTCACGGTGTCACCCACTTTGACCATCAACTCAATGACGGTCACTTCATCGAAATCCCCGATGTCCGGGACTTGTACTTCTACCAATGCCATGTGTGTCTCCCGGATTTATGCGTACAGCGGGTTGATCTTGTCGGTGTTGATGCCGTACTTCTTGATCGCCTCGGCCACTTGCGCGACAGGCACTGCGCCGTCTTCGCTCAGCGCCTTGAGGGCGGCGACCACGATGTAGTGGCGGTTGATCTCGAAGTGCTCGCGCAATTTGCTGCGGAAGTCTGAGCGGCCAAAACCGTCGGTGCCCAGCACTTTGTAGGTGCGGCCTTTCGGGATGAAAGGACGGATCTGCTCGGCATAGGCCTTCATGTAGTCGGTCGATGCGACCACGGGGCCGTTGTGCTTGGCCAGTTGTTGGCCCACAAACGACACGCGGGGTGTTTCCATCGGGTGCAACAGGTTGAAACGCTCGGCGTCCTGACCTTCACGGGTCAGTTCGTTGAAGCTTGGGCAGCTCCACACATCAGCCTGAATGCCCCAGTCGGTGGCCAGCAGGGTTTGCGCCGCAATGGATTCGCGCAGGATGGTGCCCGAGCCCAACAGTTGCACGCGTTTTTCGCCCGCGCCGGAGGTGCCAGCCGAAACTGCACCGGGCTTGCACATGTACATGCCCTTGATGATCTGCTCTTCGGTGCCAGGGGTCAGGCCCGGCATGGCGTAGTTTTCGTTGAGCAAGGTCAGGTAATAGAAGACGTTGTCTTGTTTTTCGACCATGCGCTTCAAACCGTGGTGCAAGATGACGCCGACTTCATGCGCGAAGGTCGGGTCATAAGACACGCAGTTGGGGATGGTGTTGGCCATGATGTGGCTGTGACCGTCTTCATGCTGCAAGCCTTCGCCGTTGAGCGTGGTGCGGCCCGATGTGCCGCCGAGCAAGAAGCCACGCGCCTGCATGTCGCCCGCAGCCCAGGCCAGGTCGCCAATGCGCTGGAAGCCGAACATCGAGTAGTACACGTAAAACGGCACCATGATGCGGTTGCTGGTGCTGTAGCTGGTGGCCGCCGCGATCCAGCTGGACATGCCGCCCGCTTCGTTGATGCCTTCTTGCAGGATTTGACCGGCTTTGTCTTCCTTGTAGTACATGACCTGGTCTTTGTCGACCGGTGTGTACTGCTGGCCCGCCGGGTTGTAAATACCGATCTGGCGGAACAGGCCTTCCATGCCAAAAGTGCGGGCTTCGTCCACCAAAATCGGCACCACGCGAGGGCCCAAGGCCTGGTCGCGCAGCAACTGGGTCAAAAAGCGCACATAGGCTTGGGTGGTCGAGATTTCACGGCCTTCGGCGGTGGGCTCCATCACGGCTTTGAAGGTTTCCAAAGACGGCACGGTGAAGCTTTCTTCGGCCTTGACGCGGCGTTTGGGCAGGTAGCCACCCAGCGCTTTGCGGCGCTCGTGCAGGTAACGCATTTCGGGGGTGTCGTCTGCCGGCTTGTAAAACGGGATCTTGGACAACTCGCTGTCTGGGATCGGCAAGTTGAAGCGATCGCGCATGTACTTGATGTCTTCGTCGGTCAGCTTTTTGGTCTGGTGGACGGTGTTTTTGCCCTCGCCCGCTTTGCCCATGCCAAAGCCCTTGACGGTCTTGATCAGCAACACGGTGGGTTGGTCTTTGGTGTTCACGGCCTCGTGGTAAGCGGCATAGACCTTTTGGGGGTCGTGGCCACCGCGCTTGAGGTTCCAGATGTCGTCGTCAGACAAGTGGGCCACCATCTCCAGCGTGCGCGGGTCGCGGCCAAAGAAATGCTTGCGCACATAAGCGCCATCGTTGGCCTTGAAAGCCTGGTAGTCGCCGTCCAGCGTGTCCATCATCAGCTTGCGCAAAGCGCCGTCTTTGTCACGGGCCAGCAAGCTGTCCCATTCGCTGCCCCACAAGAGCTTGATGACGTTCCAGCCAGAGCCTCGGAACTCGCCTTCGAGTTCTTGCACGATCTTGCCGTTGCCGCGCACGGGGCCGTCCAGGCGTTGCAAGTTGCAGTTGACGACAAAAATCAGGTTGTCCAGTTTCTCGCGTGCGGCCAGGCCGATCGCGCCCAAAGATTCGACTTCGTCCATCTCGCCATCACCGCAAAACACCCAGACCTTGCGGTTTTCGGTGTTGGCGATGCCACGGGCGTGCAAATACTTCAAAAAGCGCGCTTGATAGATGGCCATCAAGGGGCCAAGGCCCATCGACACGGTGGGGAACTGCCAGAACTCGGGCATGAGTTTGGGGTGCGGGTAGCTCGACAGGCCTTTGCCATCGACTTCTTGGCGGAAGTTGAGCAACTGCTCTTCGGTCAAGCGGCCTTCCAGGTAGGCGCGGGCATAGACGCCGGGCGACACGTGGCCTTGGATGTAGAGACAGTCACCGCCGTGGTTTTCGCTCTCGGCGTGCCAGAAATGGTTGAAACCGGCACCGAACATGTGGGCCAGTGACGCGAAGGAGCCGATGTGGCCACCCAAGTCGCCGCCGTCTTCGGGGTTGTGGCGGTTGGCCTTGACGACCATGGCCATGGCGTTCCAGCGCATGTAGGCACGCAGGCGCTCTTCGATCTCGATGTTGCCGGGGCAACGGGCTTCTTGGTTAGGTTCGATCGTGTTGACATAGCCTGTGGTGGCTGAAAACGGCATGTCGATGCTGTTTTCGCGGGCATGTTCGAGCAGTTGCTCAATCAAGAAGTGCGCGCGTTCGCCGCCCTCTTTTTCAATCACGGCGGACAGTGCGTCCATCCATTCACGGGTCTCTTGGCTGTCCAGATCCCGCGCCGGCTGTTGAGGTGTTGCCGCTGTCATGCTTGTCTCCTATTGCTGTTGTTTAGAAATGATGCCCGAATTTTCACATATTTTTTCTCGAATTTCAAATCGTGCGTGTTGTTTTTGTATTGTGAAATTTAATCCTTATTTGACACTATTTGCAGAAGCCCCTCAGGGGAATTACGCAAGGGTTGTCACCTAAACTCGCCGCTATGGAATTGAACAAAGCAGCATCCGTCGTGAAGAAAGTCGGGCCATGGGCGTGGTGGCGCACTTGGTGGCATCGCCAGTCACCCAACAAACAAGATCGGTTTGCCAATCTGGCCCCCGTCGCCGCCGTGGTGCTGTTTTTGGCTGCCATCGCCAGCGCCTTCTGGTATTTGCGGGTGGAAGAGATTGAGCGGGAGCAAGAAGCCATCAAACGAGATGTCGAGTACGCCCAGCAACGCTTGCGTTTGCGCTTGCTGGAACGGCAAGAGCAGGTCATGCGTCTGGCCCGCGATGTGTCCAACAAAGAAATTCGGCCTGATCAGTTTTTGTCTCGGGCCGAAGCACTGGTTCAGCAATACCCCGAAATGATGTCCTTGAGCTGGATCGACGACCGCAGGCGCATCGTCGCCAACCAAACGGTGTCCAGCGTTTCGCCAAGCCAGTACTTGCGTGCGGGTAGCGTGCTCAAAGTGGGTGAAACAGAAAGCCACTTCAGCTTGGCCCGGGATTTGATGCAACCCATTTACGGCCAAATCGATGTCGACGCAGACAAAGACGCGCAAACGGCCGTGCTGCAACTGCACTCGCCTTTGAGCAATGACCAAGGTCGTTTCAGCGGTGTGATTCTGGCTGAATACACCATGGAAGGCCTGCTGCGTTATGGCATTCCTACCGAGGTCTTGGCCAAGTACGCGGTGGCACTGCAAGACAGCAAAGGCCATTTGCTGGCTGGCCAAACCATACCCGGGCGCATTGCGCTTTGGAGCTTGCTGCCCGGCAGCGACAAACCCAACAACGATTACGAGGTGCCGGTCTCGCCTGTCGGCAACGACTTGATCTTGCGTGCGCAAGCATGGCGCACCTCGCAAGGCTTGGTGGGCGGCGGCCTGTTTTGGTTGGTCGGTGTCTTGAGCGTCATGACCGCCTGGATGCTGATTGGCAACTGGCGACACACTCGGCGGCGCATTCAAGCCCAAAAGGCCCTGGTGGCCGAAACGAATTTCCGCCGTGCCATGGAAAACTCCATGTTGACGGGCATGCGAGCCTTGGATCTGCGTGGCCGGATCACCTATGTGAACCCTGCTTTTTGCCAAATGACCGGATGGAGTGAGTCCGATTTGGTGGGTGCCGTGGCCCCCTTTCCCTATTGGCCTGACCAGGACAGGGAACTGCTGACGAAGCGGCTGGAAGAAGAGATCAGTGGGCAGCATTCAGCGGGCGGATTTCAGGTGCGTGTGAAGCGCAAAAACAGCCAGTTGTTTGATGCCCGAATGTACGTGTCCCCGTTGATTGATGCGACAGGCAAGCAAACAGGCTGGATGACGTCAATGACCGACATCACCGAGCCCAACAGGATTCGAGAGCAGTTGGCCAATTCGCATGAGCGGTTCACGATCGTGCTGGAGGCCTTGGACGCCTCGGTTTCGGTGGCCCCTCTGGGCAGCGAAGAACTGCTTTTTGCCAACAAGTTGTACCGGCTCTGGTTTGGGCAAAACACCGTGGGCCACCTTCACTTGGTTCAAAAAGCCGGCACCACCGAAGCCACCACCCGTTCTGACGATGTCGATGACATGGTCGGTCTGCCCACCGAAAGCCTGACGGTGGCCAGTTCCGAAAATGCCGAAATCTTTGTGTCGGAACTCGGCAAATGGCTGGAGGTTCGATCTCGCTACATCAATTGGGCAGATGGCCGACTGGCCCAGATGGTGATTGCCAGCGACATCACGCCCAGACGTCAAGCCGAAGAACTGGCCGCCCAGCAAGCCGAACGCGCCCAAACGGCCAGTCGCCTGATCACCATGGGCGAAATGGCGTCGAGCGTGGCGCACGAACTGAACCAGCCGCTCACGGCCATCAGCAACTATTGCAGCGGCATGATCTCGCGCATCAAGACCCAGCAGGTCAAAGAAGAAGACCTGTTGTGGGCGCTGGACAAAACCGCCCGCCAGGCGCAGCGTGCCGGACAGATCATTTTGCGCATCCGCAGCTTTGTGAAGCGCAGCGAGCCCAATCGGAGCTTGTCGGACGTGTCGGCCATGGTCAGTGAGTCGTTGGAGCTGGCTGAAATTGAAATGCGCAGACGCCACGTGCGCCTGACCCACCATGTGGCCGCTCGATTGCCTCAACTGATGGTTGACCCTATTTTGATCGAACAGGTGTTGATTAATCTGATGAAAAACGCGGCCGAATCCATCGATAACGCCAATCGGCCCACCGGTCAACGGCAGGTCGAATTGCGCATCGTGCCCAAACAGATTGACAACCAGTCGGTGGTGGAGTTTTCAGTCACAGACACGGGACAAGGCCTGCCACCGGAAGACATCGAGCGGGTCTACGAGGCATTTTTCTCGACCAAGGTCGAAGGCATGGGCATTGGCCTCAATTTGTGCCGCAGCATCATCGAATCCCACCAGGGCAGGATCGCTGCCGAGAACCTCTACAATGCCGGCGAGGTGACCGGTTGCCGGTTCTCCTTCTGGATTCCGGTCGAAAGCACTTTGACCAAACAACAACCCACTGGGGTAAATGAATGAGTTTGATTCCGAAAAAAGGCACTGTTTACGTCGTTGACGACGACGAGGCCGTGCGCGATTCACTGCAGTGGTTGCTGGAAGGCAAAGACTACCGGGTGCGTTGTTTTGACAGTGCAGAATCTTTCATCAGCCGCTACGACCCCCGAGAAGTGGCGTGTCTGATCGCTGACATCCGCATGGGCGGCATGACCGGACTGGAGTTGCAAGACCGCCTGATCGAGCGCCGCTCACCTTTGCCCATCGTGTTCATCACCGGGCACGGCGATGTGCCCATGGCGGTGAACACCATGAAAAAAGGCGCGATGGACTTCATCCAGAAGCCCTTCAAAGAAGAAGAGCTGCTGGGCTTGGTTGAGCGCATGCTCGATGAAGCCCGTGACGCTTTTGCGGGCTACCAGCAAGCCGCCAGCCGCGATGCCCTGCTGTCCAAGCTCACAGGCCGCGAAGCCCAAGTGCTGGAGCGCATCGTTGCAGGCCGTCTGAACAAACAGATCGCCGACGATCTGGGCATCAGCATCAAAACAGTCGAAGCGCACCGCGCCAACATCATGGAAAAGCTGAACGCCAACACCGTGGCCGACCTTCTGAAGATTGCCCTGGGGCAAAACGCACCCAAGGCCTGACCGATCGCACTGCACCTGAAACGCCCGCACCCGTCGGGCGTTTTGCATTTTTTACCGACCTTTCGAGTTTTTCAAACATGACTGCCCAAATCATCGACGGCAACGCCCTGTCCAAACAACTGCGCACCGAAGTGGCCGCCCGCGCCCTAGCCCTCAAGGCCAAAGGCGTCACCCCCGGCTTGGCCGTGGTGTTGGTGGGTGACAACCCGGCCAGCCAGGTCTATGTGCGCAACAAGGTCAAGGCCTGCGAAGACAGCGGCCTGCACTCGGTGCTCGAAAAATACGAAGCCGACATGACCGAAGCCGACCTGCTGGCCCGCGTGGAAGCCCTCAACAACGACCCATCCATCCACGGCATCCTGGTGCAGCTGCCACTGCCCGCGCACATCGATGCACAAAAGGTGATCGAGGCCATCAGCCCGGCCAAAGATGTGGACGGTTTTCACATCGCCAGCGCCGGGGCCTTGATGACCGGCATGCCCGGCTTTTGGCCCTGCACGCCGTATGGCTGCATGAAAATGCTGGAAAGCATTGGCTACGATCTGAAAGGCAAGCACGCCGTGGTCATTGGCCGCAGCAACATTGTGGGCAAGCCCATGGCGCTGATGCTCTTGCAAAAGAACGCCACGGTGACCATTTGCCACAGTGGCACCGCCGACCTCAAAGCCATGACGTTGCAAGCCGACGTGATCGTGGCGGCGGTGGGCAAACGCAATGTGCTGACTGGCGACATGGTGAAACCCGGCGCCGTGGTACTGGACGTGGGCATGAACCGCAACGACGAAGGCAAGCTTTGCGGTGACGTTGACTTTGACGGCGTCAAAGACGTCGCCAGCTACATCACGCCCGTGCCCGGCGGCGTGGGCCCGATGACCATCACGATGTTGCTGGTCAACACCCTTGAAGCCGCCGAGCGCGCCCCTAACTGATACAACAAGAAACGAAGATCGGCGCTGCGTCACACCAGACCCCTTGTGCAAGCGCAAATCCACTGTGTAAAAGCAGCGCCACTGTGTGAGAGCAGATCCACGGTGGAAGAGGAGATCCACTGTGTGAGACCCCGCCCATCTTGTCATCCCGGGCTTGACCCGGGATCCATGTCTTCAACATCCTTCGTCCCCATTTGCCCAGTCTCTGGAGAACACCATGACCAACCCCTTGCTCGACACCACTGGCCTGCCCCTGTTTGACCAAATTGCCCCTGAGCATGTGGCCCCAGCCCTTGATGTGTTGCTGGCCGATGCCGAGAAAGCCTTGGACACCGTGACAGCCAAAGACTTTCCGGCAGCGTGGAAGTCGATCGCGCAAACGCTGGATGTTGCCACTGAGCGTCTGGGCATGGCTTGGGGTGCTGTAAGCCACCTCAACAGCGTGGCCGACACGCCAGAGCTGCGCGCCGCCTACAACGCAGCCCTGCCCCGTGTGACCGAATTCTGGACACGACTGGGAAGCGACGAGCGCCTGTACGCCAAATACAAAGCCATTGATCCTGCCAGCCTCAATGCTGAACAAAAACAGGCCCAAACCAATGCTTTGCGTGCATTTGTGCTCGGCGGCGCTGAACTGCAAGGCGCAGACAAAGAGCGCTATGCCGCCATTCAGGAGCGCTTGGCTGAAATCACCCAAAAATTCAGTGAAAACACATTGGACGCCACCGACAGCTTTGCCCTGTACGTGAGCGAAGACCAGCTCAAAGGCGTACCTGCCGATGTGATGCAGGCCACCCGCGACGCTGCCCAAAAAGAAGGCAAAGAAGGCCATCGCTTGTCGCTCAAGATGCCGGTGTACCTGCCCGTGATGCAGTTTGCCGACAGCAGCGCTCTGCGTGAGCAACTCTACAAAGCCCACGTCACCCGCGCCTCGGACCAAGCGTCCGAAGACGCCAAGCACTTTGACAACACCGCCTTGATGCAAGAGATTCTGGCCTTGCGCAAGGAAGAGGCCCGCCTGCTGGGTTTTGACAACTACGCGCAAGTGTCGGTTGTGCCCAAAATGGCCGAGTCGCCCGAAAAAGTCACCGGCTTTTTGCGCGATCTGGCGGTCAAAGCCCGCCCCTTTGCCGAAAAAGACCTGGCCGATCTGCGCGAATTTGCAGCCAATGCCCTCGGCCTCAGCAGCGCGCTCAATGCATGGGATATTCCTTACCTGTCTGAAAAGCTCAAAGAGGCGCGTTACAGCTTCAGCGAGCAAGAGGTCAAGCAATACTTCACGGCACCCAAGGTGCTGGCCGGCTTGTTCAAGATCATCGAAACCCTGTTCGAGGTGAACATCCTCCCCGACCAGGCCCCTGTCTGGCACCCGGCAGTGGCGTTTTACCGCATCGAGCGCGATGGCCAATTGGTGGGCCAGTTCTACCTCGACCCACCGGCCCGCGCAGGCAAACGGGGCGGTGCCTGGATGGACGACGTGCGTGGCCGCTGGCAGCGCCCCGACACGGGCGTGCTTCAAACCCCCGTGGCGCATCTGGTGTGCAACTTCGCCGAAGGCGTGAACGGCCAACCCGCCTTGCTGACGCACGACGACGTGATCACCCTCTTCCATGAGTTTGGCCACGGCCTGCACCACATGCTCACGCAAGTGAACGAGCGCGATGTCTCGGGCATCAGCGGCGTCGAGTGGGATGCGGTCGAGTTGCCCAGCCAGTTCATGGAAAACTTTTGCTGGGAATGGTCTGTGCTGCGCCACATGACCTCGCATGTGCAAACGGGTGAGCCTCTGCCGCGCCCCTTGTTTGACAAGATGCTGGCTGCCAAGAATTTTCAGAGCGGTCTGCAAACCCTGCGCCAGATCGAGTTTTCGCTGTTCGACATGCTGGTACACGGCGAGCACGATCCATCGCAAGACTTTATGCCGCTGTTGAACCAGGTGCGCGACGAAGTTGCTGTGATCCGTCCACCCGCCTTCAACCGCATGGTGCATACCTTCAGTCATATTTTTGCGGGTGGCTATGCCGCTGGCTATTACAGCTACAAATGGGCCGAGGTGCTGAGCGCCGACGCCTATGCTGCGTTTGAAGAAACCGCTGCCGCCGATGGCTCGCCCAGCGTGGAAACCGGCCGCCAATACCGCAAAGCCATTCTGGAAGCTGGTGGCAGTCGACCTGCACTGGAATCGTTCAAAGCGTTCCGTGGCCGCGAGCCCAGCCTGGACGCCTTGCTGCGGCACCAGGGCATGGTCGCTGCCTGAGCCTCAACCCCAGCGTTAAACCCAGCGCCTCGCCCTGACGTTTTAGGGCTCAGGCCGGGCCTTCAACGCGCTAAAAGTCAAAAGAAACCATGAGCCAAAACGCACTGAACGTTCTGGGGGCTGTGCTGGTGCCCTGCTCCTATGATCCGTTAACCGGGTATTACCGGGATGGCTGCTGCAATACGGATGACCATGACCAGGGCAGCCATGTGGTGTGCGCAAAAGTCACGCAAGAATTTTTGGATTTTTCGCTGGCTCGGGGCAACGATCTCGTCACCCCACGACCCGAACACCGCTTTGTCGGCTTGCAAGCAGGCGATCGCTGGTGCCTGTGCGCCATGCGGTGGAAAGAAGCCCTGGAAGCTGGCGTTGCACCCCCTGTTGTTCTGGAATGCACACATGAACGGGCACTTTTGTTTGTGACACTGGCGCAGCTGCAGTCACATGCGATCCAGTCTTCCGACAAACCTTAAGCCCAGCAAGCTGTTCAGGCCGGCAGAAGTTCTGGCGCCAGCAGCGAGAGTCAAGTCGGGGACAAAACGCATTGGGGAATGTCACTTCCTGACGATCAGGCGAAAAAAAAGCACCGGGCATTTCTGCCGAGTGCTTGATTTTCCTACCAAATTTGGTAGGCGCGACTAGATTCGAACTAGCGACCCCCACCATGTCAAGGTGGTGCTCTAACCAACTGAGCTACGCGCCTGTTGAGCTTCGAATTATAGCTGCAAAAAACGCTCTTTTCGGGGGCGCTTTTCAATTTGACGTGTTTTAGCGTCTTCGTGCCGCCCTCACCCCTTTGACACCCCTCACGCTGCCTAAAACTTTGTTCAAAGTAACCGCATCGCTGATTTCTACCGTGAAGGTCATCCAGGCCGTACCTTTGACAGACTGGGTTTGCACGCCGATCACATTCATTTTTTCTTTGGCAAAGACTTCAGAAATATCGCGCAGCAGGCCCTGACGGTCAAAAGCCTCCACCGCCACATCGACCGGATAAACCGAGGCATCGGCGCCTTTGTGCTCACCCCATCGAACATCGATTACGCGTTCGCCATGCCGCGAGGCCAGTTCGCGAAAATTACTGCAGTCCTGGCGATGGATGCTCACACCCTTACCGCGTGTCACAAAGCCGCTGATGGCATCGGGCGGCGCGGGTTTGCAGCAGCGCGAGAGTTGCGTGAGCAGTGAATCGACCCCAACCACCAGCACGCCCGATGGCGATTTTCGGGCCACTGCGCCTTTGAACTTCTTTTGAAAATATTCGTCTGGTTGCAGCGCTGGCTCGGGCGGGTTGAGCAAGACCTCGATGTTGCGCAGCGAGTATTCGTCTTTGCCCACCACTTCGAACAAGCCATCGGCCGACTTGAAACCCAGCTGGCTGGCCAAATCTTCCAGGCGGATGGCGGTGCGCCCCAAGCGTTGCAGCAATTTTTCTACGGCTTCGCGGCCACGGGAAATGGTTTCTTCGCTGATTTGAGCGTTGAACCAGGCCCGCACCTTGGCCCGTGCACGCGGACTGGCGAGATACGCCAGTTCGGGGTTCAGCCAGTCGCGAGATGGCCCACCTTCTTTGATGGCCGTGATCTCTACGGTCTGGCCATTGGCCAATTGGGTGCTCAGCGGCACCATGACGCCGTCCACCTTGGCACCACGGCATCGGTGGCCCAGATTGGTATGCACCGTGTAAGCGAAGTCGATGGGGGTAGCGCCTTGTGGCAGCTCGACCACCGCAGCTTCAGGCGTCAGCACGTAAATGCGGTCGTCAAACAAGCCGTTGCCTTGTGCATTGCCCTGCTGCGCTGCGCCCGACAGGTCGCGTTCCCAGGCCAGCAGCTGACGCAGCACGGCAATTTTGGTGTCGTATTCACTGTTGGCCGAGACCCCGGCGTAGCCTTTGGCACCGGCTTCTTTGTAAGCCCAATGCGCGGCGACACCATGTTCTGCATGTTCGTGCATGGCTTGGGTACGAATTTGCACTTCAATCGGCCCACCATCAACATCACGCACCACGGTGTGCAAAGACTGGTAGCCGTTGGCTTTGGGCTTGGCAATGTAGTCGTCAAACTCTTCTGCAATGGGGGCAAAGTGCTCGTGAACCCAACTGAGCACCTGGTAGCAGTCAGCCACGCTGGGTACGACCACGCGCAGCGCCCGGATGTCAAACACGCGGTCAAACGCCAGCGACTTGCCGCGCATTTTGCGCACGATGCTGTAGATGTGTTTGGGTCGCCCCTCGACGGACGCTTTGATGCCTTGGCTCGCCAGGGCTTGTTGCAAGCGTTGACGCAATTCGACCATGTACCGTTCACGCTCGGCGCGTTTTTCATCCAGCAGCCGGGCAATGTCTTTGTAGGTGGCGGGCTCCAGAAAGCGGAAGGACAAATCTTCCATTTCCCATTTGATCTGCCAGATGCCCAAGCGGTTGGCCAGCGGGGCAAACACCTGCAAAGACTCACTGGCCAATGCAGGGGGCACGGGCAATTTGGTGGCCGCGAAATGGCGCAGGGTTTGCAACCGCGAAGCCAGGCGCAGCATGACCACGCGCAAATCGCGGCTGAACGCCAGCAGCATCTTGCGCACGTTTTCGGTTTGCAACTGCGGGCTGAGCGGCGTGTTATCGGCACCCTGGGTTTTCGACTCTGCCGCCCTGGACAGACGCTGCACATGCACCAGTTGGTTGGTTTGCATGGCCAATTGCGCCAGATTGGGACCAAAGGCTTTGGCGATGACCTCTTCGGGCTTGTTCAGGTGCGGGCAGGCATAGACCAGATAACTGGCTGCTTGCATGGCAACCGAACCACCAATGTCAGCCAGAATCGCGGCCACGGCATCGGCATGGACCAGGATGTTTTCTCCGGTGTCCAGCGTTTCACCGGCGATCAAAGGATCGGCAAAGGCGCGGGCTTTGGCCAGGGTTTCAGCTTGCTCAGCCGCGTCTGCGGTGGCCAGCATCACAGGCGGCAAATGCGTAGAGGTTGAGTGAGGCGCATGCAATCGGCCCGATGCCGATATCGGGCTTGCAGAATGACTGGATGAAGGGCTGACCATGGTGTCAAACGCCCAGCAAGAAATTAGCCACCACCGCGATCTGGTCATCACCCGTCAAGGTGGGTGCATGGCCAAAACCAGGCCAAGTGTCCAGTTGGGCATGGGGGCCGCGCTGGGTCATGACGGTCGCGGTTTCTGGCGTCAGCAAGTCCGAGTCTTGACCCCGAATAAGCAGTGTTTGCGCCTGTATCTGATCGTACAAAGCCCACAATGCCGCTTCACCAGCGGCTGCGATTTCGGGCGTCATGGCACGAACAGGAACACCAATGGCGGGGTCGTAATGCAAGGTCAATTTGCCATCTGTGCCGGGTCGGGTCATGTGCGCTGACATGTCGCGCCAGACATCGGCTGCCACCGGGCCGAAGCCTTGAGACAGTGCCCACATGGCTGCAGCGGCCTCATCAAGGTCTGCAAATTGACCAAAGTGCCCGACATAGCCCTGCATGCGCTGGACGGAGCTCCAGGTGATCGCCGGACCCACATCGTTGAGTACCAAGCGGCGAATGGGCGCTGGCAAAGGCAAGCCGGGCTGACCCGCCAACACCATGCCGATCAAGCCCCCCATGCTGGTTCCGACCCAGTCCAGCGTTTGAATCGGTTTGTCATCTCCCGTTTGGACCATCATTTGGGCGTTGACTTGGCCCAACATGGCCAGCATGTCTGCGGCGTATTGTGGTACCTGGTAACCGGCAGGATCGCTCAGCCAATCGCTGCGGCCGCGCCCCACCACGTCAGGACAAATGATTTGCAGCGCTTGCGGGCTTTGAGACACCAGTGCCTGTGCGAGCCGGTCAAAGTCACGGCCTTGGCGCGTTAAACCGTGGGCACACACCACCAGACGGCGGGCATTGACATCGCCCCAACGCCAATACGCCATGCGGTGCTGGCCCTCGGGGTGGGGGCAAGACACAAATTCAAGCAAAGGTTGACCAGTTTGGGTGTTCATGACATTCGGAAACAATCTGGGCGCTCGTCAGCTAAAACTGAGCTTTTGCAGCGCCATAATGGACTTTTGAACATCCTAATTCATCTCTGGAGTGGAAATCATGTTGCAAGGTAAAACAGCTTTGGTCACTGGTTCAACCAGCGGTATCGGACTGGGCATCGCCAAGTCCTTGGCGCGTCAAGGCGCCAACATCGTTTTGAATGGCTTTGGCGATTACGAGGGCCCCAAAGCCGAGATTGCGGCACTGGGTGTCAAAGTCGCCTATCACGGTGCCGACATGAGCAAAGCCAGCGAGATCGAAGCCATGATGAAGTTTGCCGCTGACACCTTTGGGCGCGTCGACATTTTGGTCAACAACGCGGGCATCCAGCATGTGGCCAGGATTGAAGACTTTCCGGTTGAGCGCTGGGACGCGATCATTGCGATCAACCTGACCAGTGCATTTCATGCCACACGTCTGGCACTGCCCGCCATGAAAGCATCTAACTGGGGCCGCATCATCAACGTGGCATCCATTCACGGCTTGGTGGGTTCGGCAGAAAAGTCGGCTTATGTTGCCGCCAAGCACGGCGTGGTCGGCCTGACCAAAGTCACCGCTCTTGAAAACGCCACCACGGGCGTGACCTGCAACGCCATTTGCCCCGGCTGGGTGTTGACGCCGCTGGTGCAAAAACAGGTGGACGCCAAGGCCGCAGCCATGGGCTTGTCCAACGAAGAAGCCAAGAAAGTTTTGTTGCAAGAGAAAGAGCCCTCCATGGAGTTCACCACCCCCGAAGAGCTTGGCGACTTGGCTGTGTTCTTCTGTTCACCCGCAGGCAACAACGTGCGCGGCGTGGCCTGGAACATGGACGGCGGCTGGACCGCTCAATAAACCCATGAGCACATCCCCACGCTTGGACAAAATCGTCATCGTTGACGATGACGCTCGCATTCGCGACTTGTTGCGCCGCTTCCTGTCGCAAGAAGGTTTTGACGTGTTGCTGGCCGAAGACGGCCGTGCGCTGGACCGCATCTTGCAACGCGAAACCATCAACCTCATGGTGCTCGACCTGATGCTGCCAGGTGAAGATGGCTTGAGTATTTGCCGTCGCCTGCGGGCTGCGGGTGTCAAAACGCCCGTCATCATGCTGACCGCCAAAGTCGAAGATGTAGACCGCATCACGGGCCTGGAAATCGGTGCGGACGATTACCTAGGCAAACCCTTCAACCCGCGTGAACTGTTAGCCCGAATTCATGCGGTCCTGCGGCGCAGACCCCAAAGCGAAGTACCAGGCGCGCCCTCCTCTGGTGACCATGAAGTCATCGTATTCGGCGCGTTTACACTCGATTTGGGAACGCGTGCATTCTCCAAAAACGGTCAGGACATGCCATTGACCACTGGCGAATTTGCCATGCTCAAGGCCTTGGCCAGACACCCCAAACAACCCCTGACACGTGACAAATTGGCGCAATTGGCCCGAGGCCGTGAATTCGAGCCGTTTGACCGCAGCCTGGACGTGCAAATTTCGCGCTTGAGAAAAATGATCGAGGTCGACCCGGCTACCCCCAAAATCATTCAAACCGTCTGGGGTGTGGGCTATGTGTTTATCCCTGATGGGCAGCCGTGAACGCGCCTGAAAACGCCACAAACGACAGCGAAGAGGTCGAGAAGCCGGCACGCAGGCTCAAGCTGAGCCTGTTTTGGCGCACCTTCTTTTTGCTCGGTTTGTTGATCTTGTGCAGCAGCCTGGCTTGGCTGCAGATGTTCCGCACCCAAGAGTACGAGCCCCGCATTTTGCGCAACGCGCACCAAATAGCCACTGTGGTCAATTTGACCAAAACTGCGCTGATTCACACCGACGCCATCGCTCGGGTGTCCTTGCTCAAAATGCTGGCAGATGAAGAATCCTTCAGCATTCAGACCCGCGAACCCGGCGACCGCATCATCCCCTTTGGGGCATCGGGCATGGAAAACCGACTGGTCGAAGAGATGGTCAAACGCCTGGGGCCTGGCACCCTGATCGCTTCTAGCGTGAACGACACATATGGGCTGTGGGTCGGTTTCAAGATCGAGCGGGACAGTTATTGGCTGCAAATGGACCCTGAGCGTCTGCAACCCTTGGGGGGCTCAGCTTGGCTGACTTGGTTGGGTGTCACTTTGGCGCTGTCTTTGGCCGGGGCCGCCATGATGGCCGGGCTGATCAACCGCCCGCTCAAGCGCCTGTCGTTTGCCGCCAGCCAAGTTCGCGAAGGGCATTTCAACACCTCCACACTGGACGAAGATGCGGCCACCAGCGAGATTCGCGAGGTCAACATCGGCTTCAACCGGATGGCCGAGCGCTTGGCCAAGATCGAGCAAGAGCGGGCCTTGATGTTGGCGGGCATTTCGCACGATCTGCGCACGCCACTGGCCCGCTTGCGGCTAGAGACCGAGTTGAGCGTTGCCGACCTTGAAACCCGTGATTTGATGGCGGCTGACATTGCCCAGCTTGACGACATCATCGACAAATTTCTCGACTACGCACGGCCCGAGCCCACCGACTTGGGGCCTGTGCTGTTGTCTGGCGTGATCAGCCGCAGCATTGCGCCTTGGCGCAACAACCCGCGCTTTGAAATCAATGTGGATGTGGCCGAAGACCTGCAAGTCAAAGCCGAGCAGGTGGAGCTGGTGCGTGTGCTGTCCAACCTGCTGGAAAATGCCCGCCGCTATGGCCAAAGCCCCAGCGACGGCGTGACACGGGTCGAGATCGTGGCCCGGGTGCACGAAGGTTGGGTCTTGCTGCGCGTGCGCGACCAAGGGCCCGGCGTGTCCGAAGAAGCCTTGAAAAACCTGACGCAACCGTTTTTTCGCGGCGATGCCGCCAGAACATCGGCCACAGGCTCCGGCTTGGGTCTGGCGATTGTGGAGCGCTCGGTGCAGCGCATGGGCGGCACGTTTTCAGTGTTCAACAACAGCTCGGGTGGTTTGATGGCGCTGATGAAGTTCCGGCAGGCACAAAACGAGGCGTAAGGCACCTCAGGCATTCGGCCGCTTAAACCTTCTTCAGCAGCACGACCGCACGCGCCTCCATGCTTTGGCCCATGCCCACCGGCCCCAATTTTTCGGCCGTTTTGGCCTTCACATTCACCTGATCGGTTTGCACGCCCAGCGCCTTGGCCACCCCTGAGTTGATGGCGGACATGTGCGGGGCCAGCTTGGGTGCCTGGGCCACGATGGTGCTGTCCACATTCACCAGTTCCCAGCCTTGGGCCCGGACTCTGCGCATGGCTTCTGCCAGCAGCACTGACGAATCAGCCCCTTTGAATTGCGCGTCCGTGTCCGGAAAATGCCGCCCAATGTCGCCCAAGCCCGCTGCACCCAACACCGCGTCGGTGATGGCGTGCAACAGCACATCGGCATCTGAATGGCCCATTAAACCCACCGTGTGGGCAATCTCCACGCCGCCCAAAATCAACTTGCGACCGGGCACCAGGGCATGCACGTCCCAGCCTTCGCCAATGCGGATATTCATGCTTTGCCTTTCAGGACTGCCTCGGCAAACGCAAAGTCTGCCGGGTAAGTGACTTTCAAATTTTGGGCCGAACCTGGCACCAAGCGCGGAGACAATCCGAGGCGCTCCATCGCGCTGGACTCGTCGGTAATGCCTTCAAAACCGCTGGCCGACACGCTGGCCAAAGCCTCATGCAAAGCGCCCAAACGGAACATCTGTGGCGTTTGTGCCAACCATTTGTCGGCACGAGGCACCGTGCTGGCCACCCGTGCGCCCTGCTCGTCGAGTGCATGTGATTTCAAAGTGTCAGGCAATGGCAATGCCAACAAACCGCCCACGGCGTCATCCCGGCAGGCCTCGATCAGTTGCGACACCGCCTCGGGCGTGATCAGGCACCGCGCTGCATCGTGCACCAAAACCCAGTCACTGTCGGGCACACCGGCTTGGCGCATGGCCTGCAAGCCATTGAACACGCTTTGGGCTCGGCTTGCACCACCACAAGGCACACGCCGAAAATGGCTGGGCCAAGCCTGCTCGGGCCAACTGAAATCATCGACCGGCGACAAAATCACCCAGCCACTCGTCAATTGCGGCACCCGGGCCAAGGCCTGCACCGTGTGCATGACCATGGGCTGGCCGGCCACATCCTGGTATTGCTTGGGCTGGGCGGTGCCCGCACGGCTGCCCGTGCCAGCACAAGGCACCAAAGTATGGAAACAGGAGGCAGAGGTCTTGGACATGGGCTTGAATTGTAGGAGGTCCCCTCGGCGGCCGAAGCCTGCACCCATGCCCACGGCCAGCAAGGGGGCTCTCTGGCCTCGCTTCTACAATGACGGTGTCTGTTGATCATTTCCACCCCCCTCCATCCCGGCGGGGGGTGTTTTGCTTTTTTCCGGTCGCCCCGCCATGCAACTCCCCAGCCTCACCATCGGCAAACGATTCACCCTGCCCCGCCCCGTCGGATCGGCGGACGCTGTGCTGCTGGCCCAGCTGGCCCAGCGCGAGAAGAAGGCCGGCAAGCTGACCGCCATCGTCACCAGCGATGCCGCTGATGCACAACGCCTGATGGACGAGTTGGTGTTTTTTGCACCCGACCTGCGCTGCGTCATGTTTCCGGACTGGGAAACCCTGCCGTATGACACCTTCTCGCCGCACCAGGACTTGATCAGCGAGCGCCTGGCCACGCTCTGGCGCATTCGCCAACGCGACCATGCAGAATCCGCCGACGTGGTGCTGGTGCCCGCCACCACCGCCTTGTACCGGCTGGCTCCGCCGTCCTTTTTGGCGGGCTATACCTTCGAGTTCAAAGTCAAACAAAAGCTGGACGAAGTCCAGCTCAAGGCCCAGCTCACGCTGGCGGGTTACTCGCACGTCAGCCAAGTGGTCAGCCCCGGCGAATACGCGGTGCGTGGCGGCTTGATCGACCTCTTTCCCATGGGCTCATTGGTGCCTTACCGGGTGGATTTGTTTGACGACGAGATCGACTCCATCCGCACCTTTGACCCCGACAGCCAGCGCAGCCTTTACCCCGTGCCCGAAGTGCGCTTGCTGCCCGGGCGAGAGTTCCCGATGGACGAGGCCGCCCGTGCGCGCTTTCGCAGCCGCTGGCGCGAACTGCTCGAAGGGGACCCGACCAAAAGCCGTATCTACAAGGACATGGGCAACGGCGTGGCCACAGCGGGCATCGAGTACTACCTGCCACTGTTCTTTGAAGAAACTGCCACGGTGTTTGACTACCTGGGCGTGGGTCAAGCGGATGCCGCCACTGTGGTGTTGCACGGCGATCTTGAACCGGCCTTTCAGCGCTTTTGGCAAGACACCCGCGACCGCTACCGGCTGGTGCAGGGTGACCCCGAGCGGCCGGTGCTGCCGCCCGATGCGCTGTTTTTGAGCGCCGAGCAGTTTTACACGCTGACCAACGGCCACGCGCAACTGGCGCTGCGCTCAGGTACAGCCGACGTGCCCGACAACACCCTGGCCCAAAACCTGCCCGAGCTGACCGTGGTGCGTGGTGCCGAAGACCCGCTGTCGCGACTGCAAGCGCACATCCGCAGCAGTGCCAGCCGGGTGCTGATCCTGGCCGAAAGCGATGGCCGCCGCGAGAGCCTTTTGGACTTCGTGCGCTCCAGCGGCCTCACGCCTCCGGTGTTTGACAGCTTGCAGGAGTTTTTGGACAGCGCCGAAAAAATCGGCATGGCCACCGCAGCGCTGGTCAGTGGTTTTCATTGGTTCGAGCACGACGTCGACCTGGTCACAGAAACCGAACTGTTTGCTGCAGGCCCAACCACACGCCGCCGAAAAAAGCAGGAGCAAGTCAGCGACGTTGAAGCGCTGATCAAGGACCTGAGCGAGCTGAACGTGGGCGACCCGGTGGTGCACAGCGCGCACGGCATCGGCCGCTACCGGGGCCTGGTCAACATGGACATGGGGCAGAAAAACGAAGACGGCACGCCCGCCCTGCAAGAGTTTTTGCACCTTGAATACGCTGACAAGGCCACGCTCTATGTGCCCGTGAGCCAGTTGCAGCTGATTGGCCGCTACACGGGCGTGAGCGCCGACGAAGCGCCGATGCACAAACTGGGCAGCGGCCAGTGGGAAAAGGCCAAACGCCGCGCCGCCGAACAGGTGCGCGACGCGGCCGCCGAGCTGCTGAACATCTACGCCCGCCGGGCCGCGCGTGAGGGGCACCCCTTCCGTTACAGCCCGCAGGACTACGAAACCTTTGCCAATGATTTCGGCTTCGAAGAAACCGCCGATCAAAAGGCCGCCATCCACTGCGTGATTCAGGACATGATCAGCCCCCGCCCCATGGACCGCCTGGTCTGTGGCGATGTGGGCTTTGGCAAAACCGAGGTCGCGCTGCGCGCCGCCTTTGTGGCCGTGACCGGTGGCAAGCAAGTCGCCCTGCTGGCCCCCACCACGCTGCTGGCCGAGCAGCACTTCCAAACCCTCAAAGACCGCTTTGCCAAATGGCCCGTCAAGGTGGCCGAAGTCTCGCGCTTTCGTTCAGGCAAAGAAGTCACTGCCGCCCTCAAAGGCATCGCCGATGGCACGGTGGACATCGTGGTCGGCACGCACAAACTGCTGAGCGAATCTACGAAATTCCACGACCTGGGCCTGCTCATCATCGACGAGGAACACCGCTTTGGCGTGCGCCACAAAGAGGCCATGAAAGGCCTGCGGGCCGAGGTCGATGTGCTCACGCTGACGGCCACCCCGATTCCCCGCACCATGGGCATGGCCCTCGAAGGTCTGCGCGACCTGAGCGTGATCGCCACCGCGCCGCAACGGCGTTTGGCCATCAAAACCTTTGTGCGCAACGAAGGCACGGGCGTGATCCGCGAGGCGGTGCTGCGCGAGCTCAAGCGCGGCGGCCAGTGCTACTTTTTGCACAACGAGGTTGAGACCATCGAAAACCGCAAGCAAAAACTTGAAGAAATCTTGCCCGAAGCCCGCATCGCCGTGGCCCACGGCCAAATGCCCGAGCGCGAACTGGAGCGCGTGATGCGCGATTTTGTGGCCCAGCGCTATAACATCTTGCTGTGCTCGACCATCATCGAGACCGGCATCGACGTGCCCACGGCCAACACCATCGTCATCAGCCGCGCCGACAAATTTGGCCTGGCCCAGTTGCACCAACTGCGCGGGCGCGTGGGCCGATCACACCACCAAGCCTATGCCTATTTGATGGTGCCCGAGATCGAAGGCCTGACCAAACAGGCCGCCCAGCGGCTCGACGCCATCCAGCAAATGGAAGAACTGGGCAGCGGCTTTTACCTGGCCATGCACGATCTGGAAATTCGCGGCGCGGGCGAAGTGCTGGGCGAAAACCAGAGCGGCAACATGCTCGAAGTGGGCTTTCAGCTTTACAACGAAATGTTGTCCGAAGCGGTGCGCAGCCTCAAAGCAGGCAAAGAGCCCGATTTGCTCAGTCCCTTGTCAGTCACCACCGACATCAATCTGCACGCCCCCGCCCTTCTGCCCAACGACTATTGCGGCGATGTGCACTTGCGCCTGAGCTTCTACAAAAAACTGGCGACTGCCAAAACCAGCGACCAGATCGACGCCCTGCTGGAAGAAATCGTGGACCGTTTTGGCAAATTGCCAGCGCAGGCCCAAACCTTGGTGGACGTGCACCGCCTGCGCGTGTTGACCCAGCCCTACGGCGTGATCAAGGTCGACGCCGCCCCGGGCGTCATCCAGATCACCTTCAAACCCAACCCACCCGTGGACCCCATGGCCATCATTGGCCTGATCCAAAAGAACAAACACATCAAGCTGGCGGGCAACGACAAACTGCGGATTGAGCGCGAACTGCCCGACCCCAAGGCGCGGGCGCAGATGGTGCGGGATGTGCTGCGCTCATTGGGCCAACCCAAGACCGAAACAGCAGCTGCCTGAGCCCCATCAAGATCTTCGATAATCCTGCCCATGACCACCGCCACCGAATTCGCCCCCGGCCTTGCCATTCAAGGCTTCACCGCCCCGCTGTCCTTGTCCCAGTTCAAGCTGATCGCGTTTGACATGGACTCCACACTCATCAGCATCGAGTGCATCGACGAAATTGCCGATGCCGTGGGCCGCAAGGCCGAGGTGGCGGCCATCACCGAGGCCGCCATGCGCGGCGAGATCACCGACTTCAAAGAAAGCTTGCGCCGTCGTCTGGCCCTGCTCAAAGGCGTGACGCTGGCCGACATGGAGCGCGTGTACACCGAGCGCCTTCAGATCAACCCCGGCGCAGCCAATTTGATCGCCGCTTGCCAACAAGTGGGCATGAAGGTGCTGCTGGTGTCGGGTGGCTTCACCTTCTTTGCCGACCGGGTCAAAGACCGCCTGAACATCGACTTCGCCCGCTCCAACCAACTGGAGATCGTGGGTGGCGAACTAACCGGTGGCCTGGTCATGCAAAGCTGGGGCGACATTTGCGATGGCGCCGAAAAACGCCGGACATTGCTGGAGGTGGCCAGTTTGCTGGGCATCGAGGCGCACGAGTGCATCGCCATGGGCGACGGGGCCAACGATTTGCCCATGATGGGCGCGGCAGGTCTGTCGGTGGCCTACCACGCCAAACCCAAGGTGCGTGAGCAGGCCATGGTGGCCATTCAAGATGGCGGGCTCGACCGCCTGCTGGAAGTGGTGCTGCCCTGAATGATGGCCACAGGTCGGGGCTAAAGCCCCGATCTACTTGCGCTGGCGCAGTGGTTTGAGCAGGTCGCTCAGGCCGTTGTGGTCGATCTCTTGCATCAAGCGCAGCAATTGCCCCACTTCGCCTTTGGGGAAACCCTCTCGCGCAAACCAGTTGAGGTAGTTGCCGGGCAAGTCGGCGATCAGCACGCCCTTGTGTTTGCCAAAGGGCATGGGCAGGGTGACCAGCTTCTCCAAGTCTTCGGGTTTCATGCTGAACACCTCATCCTTGGCCGCCTAGCCATTGGCGCACACGGGCCTGAAACGCCTCGGGCTCTGACACCATGACCCAGTGCCCACAAGCCAGGCCCTGCACAGCGCAGTCCGGGCGGGCAGCTAATTTGTCCAGCCATTCTGGTGAATGGAACATGAAGGGTTTGCGTGCGCCATACACATACAGCATGGGCATGGGCAACTGCACCGGGGCGGCACGCCTGAAACCACCGGCTGCGCCGAACCACTGCATGGCATAGGGATAGTTCATGCGGTAGGTGATGCTGGCCGGGTCTGTTGGGCAACGCAACCATCGGGCCATGGCACGGGTCATGCGATTGCCCATGCCCGGGCTGAAAGAACGGCCAATTTTCCAGGCCACAGCGAGCCAGTACTGGTAGGCGAAAACCGCGAACTTTTCACGCAGTGCCAAGCTGCGCTGCAAACGTGACGAATTGTGGTCGCCCACGTCCACCGCCACCACACGGGCCACGCGCTCGGGGTGACGAATGGCAAATTCATAACCAAACACGCATCCCCAATCGTGCAGCATCAGCGTCACAGGTTTCCCCGGGCTGATGCGGTTGATCACGCGGCGCAAAAATTGGTTCATCTCGTCGAGTGAGATGGCAGACACCGGACCACGCGTAAAGCCCGGCAAGGTCAACCGCGCACAAACATGGTCAGTCCTGAGGGCCAGCACGGTGTCATCCCACAAGGCACGGGTATCGGGCCAGCCATGCAGCATAAGGATGACCTGATCCCCCTGCCCCTGCAGCAAGACTTCAGTGCCATCAACATCCAGGGACAGTTCTGTGGTCATCGCTTAAAACAGGTGGGCGTCAAATCAAAGCGCCTTGGCCAGACGCGAGACGCCTTCCAAAATCTTGTCTTCGCCCACAGTGGCAAAGCTCAGGCGGAAGGTGGCGTTGTCGGGGTTGGCGCAGAAAAACGGTGTGCCGGGCACAAAGGCCACGCCGTTGTCGATGGCACGTTTGGCAAACACATTGCCATCGGCCAACTTGCCGCCTGCGCCCGTCAGGCGGGCCCAGACAAACAAGCCACCTTGCGGTTGCACAAACTCGATGGCATCGCCCAGATCACGGCGCAGCGCATCGCCCATGGTTTGAGCACGTTTTGCATAAACGGCGCGCACTTTGTCGAGCGTGGCGGGCATGCGGCCAGCCAGCAAATATTGCGCTGCAGTGGCTTGGGCAAAGGTGCTGGTGTGCGCGTCACTGAACTGCTTGCACATGGTGGCGCGGGCCAGCAATTCAGGCGGTGCGATCATCCAGCCGACACGCAAACCGGGTGACAACACTTTGGACAGAGACCCGCAATGCACCAGCAGCTCACGGCTGCCGGGCACAGACGCACTCAGGGCCAGTAAGCTGGGCGGAGGCACTTCGCCAAAATACAAATCGCCATAGGGGTCGTCTTCGACGATGAGGGTTTGGTGCTTCACGGCCATTTGCAAAACCTGCTGGCGTCGTTCAGCACTCAGCAAGGCTCCGCTGGGGTTGCCGAAAGTGGGGATCAGGTAAACGAACTTGGGTTTGTGCTCGGCGATCAACTTTTCCAACTCATCGGTTTTGACACCGTGGCCGTCCACAGGGGCGCTGATGAGCTCTGCACCATAGAGGCGAAAGCACTGGATGGTAGCGAGGAATGTCGGGCCTTCCACGATCACCTTGTCGCCAGGGCTGATCATGGTTTTGCCGATCAAATCGAGCGCCTGCTGGCTGCCGGTGGTCACGATCAACTGATCGGGGGTCACGTCTTGAGCGCCCTTTTGGGCCATGAAGTGGGCCAATTGTTCGCGCAACGGGCCGTAGCCTTCGGTTGCGCCATATTGCAACGCCGCGCCGGGGTCTTGCGTCAAAGCCGCGTTGCTGGCTTCACGGATGCCGTCCACGTCAAACATCGCGCTGTCAGGGAATCCACCCGCAAAGCTGATGATGCCGGGCTTGCCCAAGAGCTTGAACAGCTCGCGGATGGCGGAGGTTTCGACGTTGTTCAGGCGATCGGCAAATTGCAAAGGCATGGTGTATCTTCCCGTGTTGACTTGGCCGACATTTTGCCAACATCCGGACGCCTCATGAAACCCGCTCAAATTGAATCTTTTTTTGCCACCTTGCAAGCGGCCAACCCGATGCCCGTCACCGAGCTGGAATACACCAGCGTGTTCGAGCTGTTGACCGCCGTGCTGCTGTCGGCACAGGCCACTGACGTGGGCGTGAACAAGGCCACGCGCAAGTTGTTTCCCGTGGCGGGTGCGCCGCAAAAAATCCTGGACCTTGGTCTGGAAGGCCTGGAGAGTTACATCAAGACCATCGGCCTTTATCACAGCAAGGCCAAACACCTGCTGGAAACCTGCCGGATGTTGGTCGAGCAACACGGCGGCCAAGTACCCCGCACGCGCGAAGCCCTTGAAGCCCTGCCGGGTGTGGGTCGTAAAACCGCCAATGTGGTGCTGAACTCGGCCTTTGGCGAGCCGACCATGGCGGTGGACACCCATATCTTCCGCTTGGGCAACCGCACGGGTCTGGCCCCAGGCAAAACGCCCCTCGAAGTCGAGCAAAAGCTGCTCAAGCGCATTCCGGGCAAGTATTTGGTTGACGCCCACCACTGGCTGATCCTGCATGGACGCTATGTCTGCCAGGCGCGCAAACCGCAGTGCGGGCAGTGCGCGGTGGCTGCTTTTTGCGACTACAAGCCGAAAACAGCCTGAATGCAGGGTTCATGGATACCCGGTCAAGCCGGGTATGACAGACAAGCGTGAACCCGTGCCTCGCCAGCCCCGACCTGATCGGGGTCAATACCTCATACCTCGTCACCCCCGACCCGATCGGGGGTCCATGCCTCATGCCTCGTCACCCCCGACCTGATCGGGGGTCCATGCCTCATGCCTCGTCACCCCCGACCTGATCGGGGGTCCATACCTCATACCGCGTCCCCCCCCGACCTGATCGGGGGGCCCTACCCCGTGCCTCGTCACCCCCGACCTGATCGGGGGTCCATGACTTCGGCGGGTAAAATTATGATTTCGCTGATTCGGCTGCCCCTTGCCATTGGTCTGGTACCCGTCACCCCCAGAGCACTGCCGCTCTGCCTTTTTGAATCCGAGCCCATTCACCTATGACGCGAGCCCTGCCGCGTGCCCACTTCAACAGCTCCCGACTGGTGCGTTTTCTGACCGAAAACGCCTTGACAGATGCCGCCCCTGC
>JAGNWH010000024.1:0-24938 GCA_017986055.1 Limnohabitans sp.
TTGAGCTGCGCTTGTCACCTGCGACCTGCCTTACCTTTGTCACCCCCGACGCGATCGGGGGTCTAGGCCTTCGAATTGCATGGATACCCGCATCCGCGGGTATGACAAATAGGGTGCGGGCATGACAAATAGGGCGCGGGCATGACACGTGAATGTGTCACCCCCGACTGGATCGGGGGTCCATGCTTTCGGCCGCCATGGATACCCGCATGCGCGGGTATGACAGTTAGAGCGCCGCTATGACAGTTAGAACGCCGCTATGACAGCTAGAACGCCGCTATGACAGCTAGAACGCCGCTATGACAGTTAGTGCGCGGGTATGACTATCAGTGCGTCGGTTTGGCAAAACAAGCGTCAACATGACTTGCCTCAAACGCCCTTGTATATTTTGAGCGCAGCATGCCAGCATGAGCGCCACCATCACCTTCCTTGGAGGGGCCGACACCGTCACCGGCTCCAAATACCTGATTGAGCACAACCAGAAGCGGCTGCTGGTCGATTGCGGCTTGTTTCAGGGTTACAAACAGCTGCGCTTGCGCAACTGGAACCCTCTGCCTGCCAACCCCGCGCACATCGATGCGGTGGTGCTGACCCATGCACACCTCGACCACAGCGGGTATCTGCCCTTGCTGGTCAAAAACGGTTTTCGGGGCCGGGTACATGCCACATCAGCCACTTGCGATTTGGCCAGCATCTTGTTGCCTGACAGCGGGCACATTCAGGAAGAAGATGCTTTTTTTGCCAACCGGCACGGCTTTTCCAAACACGCGCCCGCCCTGCCGCTGTACACCCAACAAGAGGCCATCCACTGCCTCAAGCAATTGCACGCAGAGCATCAGGGCCAGTGGTTCGAACCCATCCGCGGCTGGAAGGCCCGCTTTCAGCCGGCCGGTCACATTTTGGGTGCCGCCAGTTTGTTGTTGGATGTGGGCGGTCGGCGCATTTTGTTTTCAGGCGATCTGGGCCGCCCCGATGACCCCTTGATGAACCCGCCCGAGCCACCGCCGCAGGCCGACACCGTCTTGATCGAATCGACCTACGGCAACCGCCAGCACCCCAAAGAAAAACTGTTTGAAGAACTCGGCCCTCTGTTGAAAAAACTGGCTGCTCGTGGCGGTGTGGCCGTGGTGCCAGTGTTTGCGGTAGGGCGAGCGCAAGCTGTGCTGCACACCATCGCGCAGCTCAAGGCGGCAGGGGAAATACCCCGAGGCTTGCCGATTTTTCTGGACAGCCCCATGGCCATCCACACCACCGCTTTGTTTGAACGCCACCCTGGTGAGCACCGACTGAACGCACAAGAGGTGCGCAACATGGACCATGCGGCCACCATGCTGGAAACGCCCGAGCAATCGAAATCGCTGGCACGCCGACACGGGCCCATGGTGATCCTGGCAGCCAGCGGCATGGCCACGGGCGGGCGGGTCTTGCACCACTTGGCGCAATACTTGGGCGATCACCGCAACTTGGTCATCCTGACGGGCTATCAGGCCCCTGGCACCCGTGGCGCGGCGCTGGCCAACGGGCAATCCAGCGTGCGCATCCATGCGCAGGATATCGCGGTGCGTGCTGAAGTCGCACAGATCGAATCGGCCTCGGCCCACGCCGACGCGAACCAACTTTTGAGTTGGCTGCACAAAATGCCCAGTGCGCCAGGTCAGGTGTATGTGGTCCACGGTGAACGCGAGGCGTCCGACATGCTGCGCCAACGCATCGAACATGAAATCAAGTGGCGCGCCATGGTGCCCGAGCACGGTTCGGTCTGGCCTTTGTAGCCAAACGGTAGATTAACTTTGCTCTGATCTACCCTGCTCTGCACAGGCACTTCAAGGTCCAGGACAAGCTGCAGCTTCTCGGCAGAAGCTGTCATGGTCGGCGCCGACGCCCGACCTACAAAAAGCGGTCGAGCAGTTTGCGCGAGTGCTTGTCCATGGCCGCCAGGTCGCGGATCATGAATTGCACGCCATTGGCGTCGTTGATGAGCAGCACCGTGCCAGTCAGGCGACGGATATCTTCTTCGCCTTTGAGCAAAAATTGCGTGACACCCCGGTCAGTCACCACCGACCAGGTGCTGGGTGTGGCAAAGCTGCTGACATCGGTCAACTGCAAAATTTCGGGCAAAAACTCGCGTTCGTTCAGGGCTTGCACCACGCTGGCCCGCAGTGGCGCTTCGAGTTGCGCCAGCTCATCGATCCAGACGATCTCGCGCCCGTCCGCGTCCATCAGCGCCACGCCCGCGTCAGGGGCCGACACGGGATAGGCACGCAAAGCCGTCACAGGCACATACCGCGTGCCGTCGGGCATCGTCAACACCCAGCGGCCAAACGCATCGCGTTGCAAGTCAAACGGGCTCATGCGCTCACCTTTTGTTCTGCAGCTTCAAGGCTCCCGCCCAAAACCGCTTCGGTTTCGGCCTGGCGCTGCTGGGCTTCGTACAGACGCCAATAAGCGCCTTGGGCCTCGATCAACACATCGTGCGTGCCCTCTTCGACCACCACGCCTTTGTCCATCACCACCAGACGGTCGGCCTTGCGCAAGGTCGACAAGCGGTGGGCAATGGCGATGGTCGTGCGACCACGCACCAAGTTGTCCAGCGCTTTTTGAATCTCTTTTTCGGTCTCGGTGTCCACGGCGGAGGTGGCCTCGTCCAAAATCAAAATACGCGGGTTGATGAGCAAGGCGCGGGCAATCGAAATGCGTTGGCGCTCGCCGCCTGACAAACCCTGACCGCGTTCACCCACCAGCGAGTCATAACCCTGCGGCATGCGCAAGATGAACTCGTGGGCATGTGCAGCACGGGCCGCCGCGACGATTTCTTCGCGGGTGGCTTCGGGCTTGCCATAGGCAATGTTGTCGGCGATGGTGCCAAAGAACAAGAATGGTTCTTGCAACACCAAGCCGATTTGACGGCGGTAGTCGGCGACTTTCAGCTGGCGAATGTCGGTGCCGTCCAGCTCAATCGCGCCATCGGTCAAGTCGTAAAAACGGCAAATCAGGTTGACCAAGGTGCTCTTGCCCGAACCGCTGTGGCCCACCAAACCAATCATCTGGCCGGGCTGGATATCGAGGTTGAGTTGGCGAATGACCGCGCGGTTGCCATAGCGGAACCCCGCATCGCGCACGGTAATGCGGCCTTGCACCTGGGGCGGCAAAGCCACCGGGTTCACGGGCTCGGGCACGCTGGACACATGGTCCAGGATGTCAAAAATGCGCTTGGCCCCCGAAGCGGCCTTTTGCGTGTTCGAGACGATCCGGCTCATCGAATCAAGGCGGCTGTAAAAGCGGCCGATGTAGGCCAAAAAGGCGGTCAACACACCGACGGTGATCTGATCGTCCGAGACCAACCAGATGCCAAAACCCCAGACCACCAGGAGGCCGATCTCGGTCATCAAGGTGACCGTAGGCGAGAACAGCGACCACACCCGGTTCAATCGGTCATTGACCAACAGGTTGTGTTTGTTGGCGTCCTTGAAGCGTTGGGCCTCACGGTCTTCTTGCGCAAACGCTTTGACCACCCGAATGCCGGGAATGGTGTCGGTCAGCACGTTGGTCACTTCGGCCCAGACGCGGTCGATCTTTTCAAAGCCGGTGCGCAGTTTTTCGCGCACCACATGGATCAACCAGGCGATGAAAGGCAAGGGCAACAAGGTGACCAGCGCCAAAGTCGGGTTGATGGTGAACAAGATGACCGCCGTCATCAGGATCATCAGCACATCGGTGGCAAAGTCGAGCAGGTGCAGCGACAAGAACACGTTGATGCGGTCGGTCTCGCTGCCAATGCGGGCAATCAGGTCACCCGTGCGCCGCCCGCCAAAGTACTCCAGAGAGAGTTTTAGCAAATGTTCATAAGTCGTGGTGCGCAAGTCAGCGCCAATGCGCTCGGAAACCAGCGCCAATATGTAGGTTTTGGCCCAGCCCAGACCCCAAGCCAGCAAAGCAGAAGCCAGTAAGCCCAGCAAATACATGGACACCAACGTGGGATCGATTTCTTTGCCGTTCTGATAAGGAATCAGAATGTCGTCCATCAGCGGCATGGTCAGGTATGGCGGTACCAAAGTGGCGGCCGTGGCCGCCAATGTGAGAGAGAAACCTGCCAGCAAAGAGCGCTGATAAGGCCGCGCAAAACGCCAAAGCTTGAAAAGTGTCCAGGTCGAAGGCGGCGCCAGGTCTTCCCGACCACAACTCGGACAGTCTTCATCCTCATCACTCATGACGGTCTGGCAAACCGGGCACACCGAGCCGGACAACACCGCCTGCAAGGGACGGCCTTCCGATGGACTGCCCGATGGCATCAGCTGCTGCGCCAACTGACTTTCAAACTGTGCGGCCCAGCGGGCGACTGCGGCCTGCAGACCCAGCGTGAAGCGCCAAACCGCCAATTGCCCCTCTGGGCTGGTCAAGGCCAGACACCCGACACCCGCATGGTCAGTGAGTTTCAAAGACAAACCCGGCTGCAAAGCCCAGCTGGACCAGTTTTTTTCACCCTCAAGGCGGGATAAGACCCGCTGATCGGTCAAAATGACGGCACTTTTGGCAAATCGCAAGCTGCCGTCCAAGTCAACCTCCAGCCAGGCTGTTGCGTTTTCATCGGGTTGCAGACAAGAATGGACTTCAACCTGCCAAGCGTCGGGAAGAACCTGACGGGATGCAGAGGCCAAAGTAGAAGTTGATGTCATTGAAGGATGAACCGGAAGCGACTCGAACGACCACGGCGGCCGACGAGACAAAAAACAACCATTGATGTCGCACACGACTGCACATGAACTGTCCATGACTCTTTTGAATCCAGAGCAATCTCCCAGCGCCGTGACGGGCCGGTCATTGTATAGCCGCCCTTTTCATTCATGAACGCCAAAAACATCCAATTTCTGCGCATGACCCATTTGCGCGGTCCCAACATCTGGACTTACCGTCCTGTCATGGAGGCGCTGATTGACATTGGTGCGCTGGAAGACTTCCCTTCGAACACCTTGCCAGGATTCAACCAACGTCTGACAAGCTGGCTGCCCGGTTTGATTGAACACCGCTGCAGCGTGGGTGAACGTGGCGGTTTCTTGCAACGACTGGAAGAAGGCACTTGGGCTGGCCACGTACTGGAACACGTTGCACTGGAGCTGCAAACCCAGGCCGGCATGCAAACCGGTTTTGGCAAGGCCCGCGAAGCTGGCCCGCGAGGCGTCTACAAAGTGGTGATCCGCACGCGCCACGAAGCTGTCAGCCGAAGCGCACTGGAGACAGCGCGTGAGCTGATCCTGGCCGCCATCGAGGACCGTGCTTTTGATGTCAAGACCGAAGTCAACCGCCTCAAGCAGATGGTCGACAGCCTGTGCATCGGCCCCAGCACGGCCAGCATCGTGGATGCAGCCAGCGACCGGGGTATCCCTGCCATTCGCTTGAACGATGGCAACCTGGTGCAACTGGGCTACGGTGCCCAGCAGCGTCGCATCTGGACCGCCGAAACCGACCGCACCAGCGCGATTGCCGAAGGCATCTCCAAAGACAAAGACCTGACCAAGCAACTGCTCAGCATGTGCGGTGTGCCTGTGCCGCAAGGTCAAATCGTGGGCAGCCCCGCGCAGGCCTGGGAAGCAGCGCAAGACATTGGTTTGCCCGTGTGCGTGAAACCGACCGATGGCAACCATGCCCGTGGCGTATCACTCGAACTGTCCAAACAGGAAGACATCGAAGCCGCCTACGACATCGCCCTCGCCGAAGGCAGTGAGGTCATCGTTGAAAGTTTTATCCGGGGCGAAGAACATCGCCTGTTGGTGGTAGGCGACCATGTGGCCGCGGCCAACAAAGGCGAAACAGCCAGCGTGGTGGGTGATGGCGTGCACACCGTGTCCGAATTGATCGAGCTTCAAATCAACTCCGATCCCCGCCGTGGCGAAGAAGAAGATTTTCCGCTCGACACCATCCGCCTGGACGAACACACCACCTCGGTGCTGGAACTCAAACGCCAAGGCCTGACGGCTGACAGCGTGCCAGACAAAGACCGATCCGTGCTCATCATGCGCACCGGCAACATGGCGCTGGATGTGACCGACGAAGTTCACCCCGAAGTGGCTGCGCAAGCCGTGCTGGCCGCACGCGTCGTGGGTCTGGACATTGCAGGCGTTGATCTGGTCGCACAAGACATTTCGCAGCCCTTGGCCGCACAAGGTGGCGCCATCGTCGAGGTCAATGCTGGGCCCGGCTTGTTGATGCACCTGAAACCCGCGGTCGGCCAGCCTCGCCCCGTCGGTCTGGCCATCGCCAATCACTTGTTCAAACCAGCTGATACCGGCCGCATTCCGGTGGTTGGCCTCATGGGCGATGGCGACACGACCCGCCCAGCGCAATTGGTGGACTGGCTGTTGCACCTGAAAGGCCTGTACACCGGATTGGCCTGTGCGGACGGCTTGTACATGAACCAGCGCCAGCTGCAAAGCCACGGCGGTATGGACTGGGACAATGCCCAGCGACTTTTAATCAACCGATCTGTTCAGGTCGCTGTTTTTGAAAGCGATGTACGCCATTTGCTGGCCGAGGGCTTGCCCTATGACCGTTGCCAAGTGGGCGTCGTCACACGCATGCCCAAGGCCCAAGGTCTGGACGACTTGTACGCAGGCAACGACGAGAAAATGCCGAGCTACGTGCGCACACAAATCGACGTGATCTTGCCGCATGGCACGGCCGTGCTGAATGCGGCTGACGAACAAGCGGCCGATCTGGCACGCTATTGCGATGGCAGTGTGATTTTTTACGCTGACGACGAAAACAACCCTCGCCTTTTGGCCCACCTCGCCGCAGGGGGCCGCGTGGCTTTCTGGCGTGACGGACAACTGGTTTTGAGTGAAGGCCCGCGCGAGTCGCTCGTGTTGTCCGCCAAACGACCTGCGGTGTCACGCTTGCTGCAAAACGGCAAACTCAGCACCGACGACATGCTGATTGCCTCCTGTGTGGCTTGGGCGCTGGACATCAGCACGGATCTGATCCGGGCTGGCGTCAAGAGCTTCGGCCAGAACACCTCTCATTAACACCCGACGAGCCCTTCGGCCTTACCGCATCACAGGAATCCTGGTTCATGGAAGTGTCAAGAATTCGCGCCCTGCGCGGCCCCAATTTGTGGAGCCGTCACACGGCCATTGAAGCCATCGTGACCTGCCCGGAGGCCGAACGCAGCCTGTCGGCCAACCACCCGATCGAGCAGCGCCTGCGCCGCATCTTTCCCGAGGTAGGCCCCATCGAGGGCAGCCGCTCAGGCCAAGCACCCTCGATGGCTCATGCTCTCGAAAAAGTCACGCTGGCTCTGCAAGCCCAAGCGGGCTGCCCTGTCACTTTCAGCCGCACCACGGCCACCGAAGAGGCCGGCGTTTACCAAGTGGTGGTCCAATATTCTGAAGAAGCTGTGGGCCGTCTGGCGCTGGAATTGGCTGAAAAGCTTTGCCAGTCCGCCATGCAAAGTCACGGGTTTGACCTGGAAAGCGCTTTGGCCCAGCTCCACGAATTGGACGAAGATGTGCGTTTGGGGCCATCCACCGGTTCGATCGTCGATGCAGCGGTGGCGCGGGGTGTTCCTTTCCGCCGCCTGACCGATGGCAGCCTGGTTCAATTTGGCTGGGGTTCGCAGCAGCGCCGCATTCAAGCGGCCGAGATTGACTCCACCAGCGCGATTGCCGAATCGATCGCGCAAGACAAAGACTTGACCAAAAAACTGCTGCACGCAGCCGGTGTGCCTGTGCCCTTGGGCCGTCCGGCCCAAACGCCCGACGAAGCCTGGGCCATCGCCATGGAAGTGGGCCTGCCTGTGGTGGTCAAACCACAAGACGGCAATCAAGGCAAAGGCGTCACGGTCAACATCACCGAGCGCAGCGCGTTTGACAACGCCTATGCCACCGCCGAGCGCTATGGCACCGTGATGGTCGAGAAGTTTTTGCCCGGCCATGATTACCGCCTGCTGGTGGTGGGCAACAAGCTCATCGCCGCCGCACGCCGTGAGCCCCCGTTGGTGGTGGGTGATGGCAAACACACTGTGCGCCAATTGGTGGATCTGGTGAACGCCGATCCGCGCCGCGGCACCGGTCACTCGACCTCATTGACCAAAATCCGTTTTGACGACATTGCCATCGGTCGCTTGCACGCCCAAGATCTGGAGCCTGAGTCGGTGCCCGAAAAAGGCCGCAGGGTCATTTTGCGCAACAACGCCAACCTGTCGACCGGTGGCAGCGCCACCGACGTGACCGACGATGTGCACCCTGAAGTGGCCGCCCGCGTGGTCGAAGCAGCCCAGATGGTGGGCTTGGACATTTGCGGTGTGGACGTGGTGTGCGAATCTGTTTTGCGCCCACTCGAAGAACAAAACGGCGGCATTGTCGAAGTCAATGCCGCGCCGGGCTTGCGCATGCACATCAGCCCGTCTTACGGCAAGGGCCGTGACGTGGGCAACGCCGTGATCGACCAGATGTTCCCCAATGGCGCAACCGGCCGCATTCCGGTGATCGCGGTCACGGGCACCAATGGCAAAACCACCACAGTGCGCTTGACGGCGCACTTGCTCAAGGCGCAGGGCCTGCGCGTGGGCATGACCAACACCGATGGCGTTTACGTCAATGGCCGCCAAACCGATTCCGGCGATTGCAGCGGCCCCCGCAGCGCCCGCAATGTGCTGATGCACCCCGATGTGGATGCGGCCGTGTTCGAGACCGCGCGCGGTGGCCTGCTGCGCGAAGGCCTGGCCTTTGACCGCTGCAATGTGGCCATCGTCACCAACATGGGCGGCGGTGATCACCTGGGTCTGAACTACATCACCACGCTCGAAGACCTGTCTGTTTTGAAGCGTGTGATTGTGCTCAACGTCGAGCAAAACGGCATGGCCGTGCTCAACGCAGCCGACCCGGCTGTGGCTTCGATGGCACCGCACTGCCCTGGTGATGTGACCTTTTTTGCGCTCGATGCCAACCAGCCCGTGCTGGCCACGCACCGCGCTCAAGGCAAGCGTGTCGTGTTCACCGAAGACGGCCACATCGTGGCCCAAAAGGGCAAACAGATTTTCCGCATTCCGCTGTCCCAAGTGCCGCTCACCCGACAAGGCCAGATCGGGTTCCAGACCGAAAACGTCATGGCCTCCATTGGCGCCGCCTGGGCCGTGGGTGTGCCGTGGGATGCAATAGCCCAAGGTGTGGCCACCTTCATCAGCGACATCCAGGGCGTGCCTGGCCGCTTCAATGTGTTTGACTACCGAGGTGCCACCCTGATCGCCGACTACGGCCACAACCCGGATGCCATTCAGGCGCTGGTGCAAGCGGTGGACAACATGCCTGCCAAAAAGCGCATGGTGGTCATCAGCGGTGCAGGCGACCGACGCGACCAAGACATCCGCGACCAAACCAAAATTTTGGGCCAAGCCTTTGACGATGTCTTGCTCTACCAGGATGCCTGCCAGCGCGGACGTGAAGACGGTGAAGTCATCGCCTTGTTGCGCGAAGGTTTGCAAGGCGCTGCGCGGACCACTTATGTGCAAGACATTCAGGGCGAGTTCAACGCGATTGACACGGCCTTGAGCCGCCTGTCAGCGGGTGACCTGTGCCTGATTTTGATCGACCAGGTGGAAGAGGCTTTGGCCTACATCACCGAGAAAGTCAAAGCCAGCGGCGCTTGACCTCAAGCAGCTGGGTTCATGAACAAGGCCAGTGCCACACTGGCCTTGAACACACCGGCCCACAGCCACCATCGCCACAAAGTCGCTGACTGGCGTTCCACCAGCCGGTAGAGCAATGCGCCACCCACCAGTGACAACAACAGGGCGAGTAGCATGCCCAGTGTGTTGGCCCACAGCACATCGGGCCACACGGCGCTGACCCCTGCGCTGACGACCACGGTCACGCCAAAATGGATCAAAAACACCGAATACGACACGGTGGACAGCCAGTGCACGGCTTGCACCCACCATGAAGAGCGGATGAAATCACCGGACAACCACGCTGCAGGCACGCCCATCAACAAACAGGCCACGCCCAACGCAGTTGCAATGCGCAAGCGAGGCTCCAGCCACCAAGCGACGGCACCAATCACCAGCATCAACGCCCACGCCAGCCAACGCTGATTGGGTGCACCAGGCATGCCCGAGCTCGCATGCTGACGCGCCTCCCAAGCGAGCAAACCCAAACCGTAAGAGCCAAAAAAATAAACGCCGTGGTTGTCCAGGCCAGCGTGCAAGTTCCACCCCCACAAAGAAGTGCAGGTCAAGCACAACCACAGGCCCCAGCGCAAAGTCCGAGCCGAGTGCACCGCGTGCGCCGAACGACAGGCTTTGACCAGCATCAGACTGAACAAGGTCATGGCGTACAACTGAAAATCGATGGCCACGTACCAAATACCAGCCGACAGCGCCTCCATGTCCAGCACATGCTGCAGCAGCAGCATGTGTGCCAGTGCCTGCCCCCAATCGGGCGTGGCCGACAGGCTGGCATGGTCAAAGTCAGGGCGTACCCATTCGGTGACCAAGACGGTGAAACTGAGCGCCGCCAGCAAAGGAATAGCCAAGCGCAAATAGCGTTGCCAGGCCAGTTTCAGAGCCTCTGACAAATCCAGTGCCTCATACCGCGCCAGACTGCCTGCGGTCAAGAAACCCGCACACACCAAAAAGAACTGCACCGCCAAACGACCGTGGTCATAAAGCCAATCCAGCACAGCAGGCCAGGCAACGGCCACCACATCCGACATGGGGCCATAAAACGCCATGTGGTGCAGCACGATGAGCAAGCAGCCGGAGGCCTTGATCGCATCAATCAAAAAAGAGCGCCCCGAAGGGCGCTTTGCTAACGTGGAAACCACCGGGTTCAGACAAACACCGCCGTCATCACAGTGCCAAGCGCACGCGTGCTGCTTGGTATTGCGCCTTGAACTTGGCCACCAGTTCGGCCGTGCTCACCACCGCCTGAATGGCACCAATACCTTGGCCGCAACCCCAGATGTCTTTCCAGGCTTTTTTGGCATCGCCGCCAAAGTTCATCTTGGTCGGATCGGACTCGGGCAGGTTCTCTGGGTCCAGGCCTGCAGCGCGGATCGATGGGGCCAGGTAATTGCCGTGCACACCTGTAAAAAGGTTGCTGTACACGATGTCATCCGAATTGCTGTCGACGATGGCTTGCTTGTAGTCATCTGCGGCACGCGCCTCGTGGGTCGCGATAAAGGCCGAACCAATGTAGGCAAAGTCTGCGCCACAGGCCTGCGCCGCCAAAATGGCATCGCCTGAAGCGATCGAACCCGACAAGGCCACTGGGCCATCGAACCACTGGCGAATTTCTTGGACCAAGGCGAACGGGCTTTTGACGCCCGCATGGCCTCCCGCACCAGCGGCCACAGCAATCAGGCCATCAGCGCCCTTTTCGATCGCCTTGTGCGCATGCTTGTTGTTGATGATGTCGTGCAGCACCACACCACCGTAGCTGTGTGCGGCTTGGTTGATCTCTTCCCGCGCACCCAGCGAAGTGATGATGATCGGCACCTTGTATTTCACGCACATGGCCATATCGTGCTCAAGGCGGTCATTGCTCTTGTGCACGATTTGGTTGATCGCGAAAGGTGCAGCGGGCTTGTCCGGGTTGGCTGCGTTGTAGGCGGCCAGGGCTTCGGTGATTTCGATCAGCCAATCTTCCAATTGCGCGGCAGGCCGGGCGTTCAAAGCGGGCATTGAGCCCACAACGCCGGCTTTGCACTGCTCAATGACCAGCTTGGGGTTGCTGATGATGAACAAGGGTGATGCGATGACAGGAAATGGCAGCTTCGCCAGAACGGGTGGCAACTTGGACATGGGGTCTCCTCAAATGGTGGACGAATTGTCTAAGACCGAAACAGGGATGGCTGTCGGCGCGGGGACACGCCAGCCAGTTTGAAAACAGCAAAAGCCAACAAGCCACGCCCGAAGGTTGGGCCTGCCGGTCTTCAGCCGCGGTCGAGAAAATTCAGAAAGCGTCAAGCGCCATCGCTGTCACGCTGCCAGCGCCTTCCACGATGCTGTCGCGCAGGCCGGGGGCCTTGGACAGGATGTGGTCCGCGTAAAAACGTGCGGTGGTGACCTTGGCCAGCATGAAGGCGGCATCTTGCGCCTGCGCTTGCGGGCTGAGTGCCACCAGCAAAGCGCGGCCCATTTGCCAGCCCGCCATCAGGTTACCCGCCAGCATGAGGTACGGCACGCTGCCTGCAAACACGTCGTTGGGGTGGGCCTTGGTGTTGCCCGCCACGAAATCGACCACGTTCACAAAGGCTTCACGCGCGGCCTTGAGGCGACGGGCCACAGCTTGCGCATCGGCGTTGCCGGAGGCGGTCAGTTCGCTTTCGGTCTGCGCCACTTGCGCGGCCAGTGCCTTGGCGGTTTGGCCACCATCGCGCGCAGTCTTGCGGCCCACCAGGTCGTTCGCCTGGATCGCGGTCGTGCCTTCGTAGATGGTCAGAATCTTGGCATCGCGGTAATACTGCGCCGCACCGGTTTCTTCGATGAAGCCCATGCCACCATGCACCTGCACACCGAGGCTGGTCACTTCAAGACTCATTTCGGTGCTGTAGCCCTTGACCAGCGGCACCATGAATTCGTAAAACGCCTGGTTTTGCTTGCGCACCTCGGCATCGGGATGGTGGTGCGAGGCGTCGTAAGCCGCGGCAGCGGTAGAGGCCATGGCGCGGCATCCCTCGGTATAGGCGCGCATGGTCATCAGCATGCGACGCACATCGGGGTGGTGAATGATGGGGCCCGCTGCAGGCAAGCTGCCATCTACAGGGCGGCTTTGCACGCGGTCGCGAGCGTACTGCACGGCACGCTGGTAAGAGCGCTCAGCTATCGCGATACCCTGCACGCCGACCGCATAACGGGCTGCGTTCATCATGATGAACATGTATTCAAGGCCCCGGTTTTCTTGACCGACCAAATAACCCACGCCCCCACCGTTGTCGCCAAACTGCAGCACGGCTGTAGGGCTGGCCTTGATGCCCATTTTGTGTTCGATGCTCACGCAATGCACGTCGTTGCGCTCGCCCAAGGAACCATCGGCATTGACCCTGAATTTAGGCACCACGAACAGGCTGATGCCTTTGACGCCCTCAGGCGCACCCGCCACGCGGGCCAGCACCAGGTGCACGATGTTCTCGGCCATGTCGTGCTCACCGTAGGTGATGTAGATCTTGGTGCCGAAAATTTTGAAAGAACCATCGGGCTGTGGCTCGGCGCGGGTACGCACAGCGGCCAAGTCCGATCCAGCCTGCGGCTCGGTCAGGTTCATGGTGCCTGTCCACTGGCCGGAAATCAGTTTTTCGAGGTAGATGGCTTTGAGCTCGTCAGAGCCAGCGGTGATCAACGCTTCGATCGCACCGTCGGTGAGCAAGGGGCACAGCGCAAACGCCATGTTGGCCGAATTGAGCATTTCGCCGCAAGCCGCGCCAATGGTTTTGGGCAGGCCTTGACCACCAAACTCTGTCGGGTGCTGCAAGCCTTGCCAGCCGCCTTGGGCGTATTGCTGATAAGCCTCTTTGAAGCCGGGCGTGGTGGTCACACCGCTGCCGTTGTGAAAAGACGGGTTCTTGTCACCTTCCCAGTTCAGCGGCGAGATCACGTCCTGGTTGAGCTTGGCGCACTCCTCGAGAACGGCTTGCGCGGTTTCAAGACCTGCATCTTCAAAGCCCGGAATTTGCGCGATCTGGTCGATTCGAGCCAGATGTTCGATATTGAAAAGCATGTCCTTCAAGGGGGCGATGTAGCTCATTTTTGTCTCCTGCAACAGATTGAAAACGGAAATCCAACAAACCGGTAGCTGTGCTCAAGGGCTACAAAAAAGGCATCGCGTGCGATGCCTTTTTCTGTGCGCCGATGGCTCAAAGTGCCTGTGTCAACTCGGGCACTGCCGCAAACAAATCGGCTTCGAGACCAAAGTCGGCCACGCTGAAAATCGGGGCCTCAGGGTCCTTGTTGATCGCCACGATCACCTTCGAATCCTTCATGCCCGCCAAGTGCTGGATCGCACCCGAAATGCCGCACGCGACATACAACTGCGGCGCGACGATCTTGCCCGTCTGGCCCACCTGCAAGTCGTTGGCGGCGTAACCGGCATCGACCGCCGCACGGCTCGCACCAATGGCAGCACCCAGCTTGTCGGCCAGCGGCGTCATCACTTCGTTGAACTTTTCAGCACTGCCCAAAGCACGACCACCCGAGACAATGATCTTGGCTGCAGTCAACTCGGGGCGGTCGTTCTTGGCGATCTCGCTGCCCTTGAAGCTGCTCTTGCCGCTGTCAGCTTGCGCTGCCGCGATTTCTACCTCTGCGCTGCCACCCGTTGCGGCTGCGGCGTCAAAGCCGGTCGTGCGCACGGTGATCACTTTGGTCGCGTCGGTGCTTTGCACAGTGGCAATGGCGTTGCCAGCGTAGATCGGTCGCTCAAAGGTGTCGGCCGAGTCCACCTTGGTCACGTCACTGATCTGTGCCACATCCAGCTTGGCCGCCACGCGGGGGGCCACGTTTTTGCCGCCTGCAGTGGCAGGAAACAGGATGTGGCTGTAATTGCCAGCAATGGCGAGCACTTGGGCCGCCACGTTTTCGGCCAGTCCGTGGGCCAGCGATTCGCTGTCGGCATGGATGACTTTGGCGACGCCAGCTATTTTGGAGGCCGCTTGCGCAGCCGCAGCGGCGTTGTGCCCCGCCACCAGCACATGCACATCACCCCCGCAAGCAATCGCTGCGGTAATGGTATTCAAGGTGGCGCCTTTGATGGAGGCGCTGTCGTGTTCTGCGATAACGAGAGAAGTCATGTTCTTTTGTCCTTAGATCACTTTGGCCACGTTTTTCAATTTATCCACCAGCGTAGCCACATCGGGCACCTTGATGCCAGCGCTGCGCTTGGCAGGCTCGGCCACTTTCAGGGTCTTGATGCGGGGGGCCACGTCGACTCCCAGGTCTTCAGGCTTGAAGGTGTCGAGCTGTTTTTTCTTGGCCTTCATGATGTTGGGCAACGTCACATAGCGCGGCTCGTTCAGTCGCAAATCAGTGGTCACCACGGCAGGCAAGCTGATGGACAGCACTTCGAGGCCGCCGTCAATTTCGCGCGTCACTTGGGCTTTGCCGTCCACGATTTCCACTTTGGAAGCAAAAGTCGCTTGCGGCAAGTCGGCCAAAGCAGCCAGCATCTGGCCGGTCTGGTTGCAGTCGTCGTCAATCGCTTGCTTGCCCAAGATGATCAGGCCCGGTTGCTCTTTGTCCACCAAGGCCTTGAGCAGCTTGGCCACAGCCAAGGGCTGCAGGTCCAGATCGGCGGGGGTTTCAACCAAGATACCGCGGTCGGCACCAATGGCCATGGCGGTGCGCAGGGTTTCCTGGCACTGTGTCACGCCACAAGAAACGGCGATCACTTCGGTGGCAAAGCCTTTTTCTTTCAGGCGGACAGCTTCTTCGATGGCGATTTCGTCAAAGGGATTCATGCTCATCTTGACGTTGGCAATGTCTACACCCGAACCATCGGACTTGACGCGTACCTTGACGTTGTAGTCCACGACCCGCTTCACGGGAACCAGAATTTTCATGAAAGCATCTCCATTGATAGATCAAAACCAGCGATGTTTTGAAACACGCCATTGAGGGAAACCAATTGACGTTAACGTAAACGTCAATTGTGCATCAAAACACTTTTAAAACAATGAATTATCGGCAGAAAAGCACGGTCGTTCGTATTTTCAGATCGCATTTTGGCATTTTTCAATATCCTAACCCCGGGAATTCACCGACCAATCGGTTGGCGAATCAGGGTTAGCATGGAGTGCGTTCTGGCCGAATCTAGATTAGATTATGTTTTGTAACCAATTTGACGGAGCATCCTGATGAAGAAAACCCTGATTTCCATGGCGGCAGTCGCCCTGACAAGCTTGACTGGTGTGGCGCAAGCACAGACGGTGCTGACCGTCTCCAGCTGGCTCCCGCCGACGCACACAGCCAGCATGGCGCAAAAAGAATGGTGCGACCTGCTGACCGACAACACCAAGGGCCGCATCAAGTGCAACATCTTGCCTCGCGGCGTGACACCCGCACCCGGCACCTATGACGCCATCAAAAATGGCTTGGCTGATCTGTCGTACACAGTGCACGGTTACACCCCAGGCCGTTTTGTCATGACACAAATGTCGGAATTGCCTTTCTTGGGCAACAGCGCAGAAACCATCTCGGTGGCACTGAGCCGCGTGACTGGCAAACACCCTGAATTTGCAGCTGAGCACCAAGGCGTCAAGGTCATCACCTTGTTCTCGCATGGCCCCGGCATTGTGTTCAACACCAAGCGCGCCATTGCCAAGACAGACGACCTGAGCGGTTTGAAGTTCCGCGTTGGCGGCGGCATGGTCAATGAAATGTCCAAAGCCCTGGGCATGAACGTGACCCTGAAGCCAGCGCCTGATTCTTATGAGCTGCTGTCCAGCGGCGTGATGGATGGCACTTTGTTCCCGGCCGAATCGACCGAGTCGTTCAAAATCGACAAGATCATCAAGCACGCCACCACATTCCCAGGCGGCCTGTACAACACCAGCTTTGTGTTCATGATGAACCAAGCCAAATACGACAAATTGTCTGCAGAAGACAAAAAAGCCGTGGACGCGATCTCCGGTGAAACCGCAGCCCGCATCTTTGGCCGTGGCTGGGACAAAGTGGACCGTCGCGCATTTGGCCTGATGCAAGCCAACGGCGTTCAAGTGACCAAAGCCGATGCCAAATTTGTGGCCGACATCAAAGCCAAAACAGCCCCACTGGAGCAAGGCTGGGTCAAGGCCGCGGAAGACAAAGGCCTGAAAAATGCGGCCAAAGTGTTGGGTGAGTTCCGCGCAGAAATCGCCAAACTCGAAAAGTAAGCCGCAGCAAAACCACAGCGGGTAGGCTGAGAACCTCTCAGCCCACAGCGGTATCCGCCCTGACAGGCAGATACCGCTTTTTTGTATCAAGGAATGATTTTGAAAAAACTCTTGGAAACGGCCTGCGGCATCCTGGCCGGCTTGGCCCTTTTTGCCATCATGGTCTTGACCTTTTTGGACGTAAGCGGCCGGAAACTGCTGAGCCACTCGATCACCGGGTCTTTGGAACTCACCGAGTTGTTGATGGTGGTGGTTATTTTTGGCGCACTGCCTTTGGTGTCTGAACGGGGTGAACACGTTGTGTTTGACTCGCTCGATGCCATCTTGCCCGATACCTTGAAAAAAATTCAGCGGGCACTGGTGCATTTGCTGTGCGCAGCGGCCTTGATCGGCTTGGCTTGGCTCATGTGGCAAACCGGCAATGATTTTGTGACCAGCGGCGAGACCACGGCACAACTGAAAATCCTGAAAGCCCCCTTCATTCATGGCATGGGCTTGCTGTGTGGTTTCACCGGTCTGATCCATCTGAGCATGATGTTCAAGCCTTTGGACCATGAAGAAGCCGAAGGAGGCGCACTGTGATCGAAGCACTGATTGGATTTGCGGCCATCTTTGGCCTGGCGCTGTTGCGCATGCCCTTGGCTTTCTCGATGGGTCTGGTCGGCTTGGTCGGCATTGGCCTGACACGCGGCTGGATGCCGGCCATGGCCAGTACCGCGCAAGTGGTCTATGACACCGGTTTTGCCTACACCTTGTCGGTCATTCCCTTGTTCATCTTGATGGGTAATTTCGTGGCCCGCGCTGGCTTGGCACACGAGCTGTTTCATGCGGCGTACACCTTCATTGGCCACCGCCGTGGTGGCTTGGCGCATGCCACGATTGCGGCTTGTGCAGGCTTTGGTGCCATCTGCGGCTCGTCCATCGCGACCGCCGCCACCATGAGCAAGGTCGCCTACCCGTCCATGAAAAAGCTCGGCTACAGCGATGCCTTGTCCACGGGCGTGATCGCTGCGGGCGGCACCCTGGGCATCATGATTCCGCCCTCCACCATCATGGTGATCTACGGCATCATCACCGAGACACACATCGGCAAACTGTTTGCCGCAGGCGTGATTCCCGGGGTATTGACCGCCATCTTGATGATGGTGGCCGTGGTCATCATGACCGCACGCGATCCAGAGCACGCGCCTGCTGGCGAAAAGTTCACCTGGCCTCAACGCTGGGCGGCGCTGCGCGGCATCTGGGGCGTTTTGTTGTTGGTGGTCATTGTGCTGGGCGGTATTTATGGCGGTTTCTTCACCGCCACTGAAGGCGCTGGCATGGGGGCGATGGGGGCGTTTTTGTTTGCGCTGGCACGCGGGGCGCTGAACTGGAAAGCCTTGTTCGAGGTGTTAGTGGAGTCGGCCCGCACCACAGCCATGCTGTTCACCTTGTTGATCGCAGCGACCATCTTCGCCAACTTCGTCAACTTCACCAGCATGCCCTTTGAGCTCAAAGAATGGATCACCGGATTGGGCCTGTCCCCCATCATGATCGTGGCCGCCATGATGTTGGTTTACATCTTGCTGGGCACCGTGATGGAAGAGCTCACGATGGTGTTGCTGACCATTCCCTTGTTCTTTCCCATCGTGATCCAGCTGGGTTTTGACCCGGTCTGGTTTGGTGTGCTGATCGTGATGGTGATTCAAATCGGCTTGATCTCGCCACCTGTGGGCATGAACCTGTTCGTGCTCAACACCTTGCTGCCCAAAGTGGGGCTGGGCACCATCTTCCGTGGCGTATGGCCGCTGGTATTGGTGCTCATCGTCACGCTGGGGCTGTTGTTGGCCTTCCCCGCCCTGAGTTTGTGGCTGCCGTCCCTGATGGACTGAGCAGAACACGCTGCGGAAACGGGATCTCGATCCCATGTTCGCGCAAGGTGCTCAAAATGGCCCGATTGATGTCTGACTTGAGGTTGAGCTGGCCACTGGCGGGGTCTTCAAACCAATAGCTCACGGTGAACTCCAAGCCATCAGCGCCAAAGGCCGACAAGGCCACCAAAGGGGCCGGGTCGGTCAGCACGCGCGGCTGAGCCTGGCAAGCTTGTTGAAGCAGGGCCATCACCTGGTCAACAGGCGCATCGTAGGCGACCGAGACCACCGTGCTTTGCGCCACCTTGGCATCGGCCAACGACAGGTTCTCTACCCGCTGCGTGATCAGCATCTCATTGGGCACGATGGACTCTCGGCCTGTGGGTGATCGGATCAAGGTGTAGCGGGCCTTGATGTCGGTGATGCGGCCCTCAAAGTTGTCCACTTTCACCAGGTCTCCGATGCGCATGCTGCGCTCGGCCAGGATGACGAAGCCACTGACATAGTTGGCCGCCAGCTTTTGCAAACCAAAGCCAATGCCCACCCCCACCGCACCGCCCAGCACCGACAAAGCCGTCAAGTCAATGCCCACCGAAGACAGGGCCAGCAGCAAGCCCACAAACATCAGCAAGGCCCGCACCGTGTTGCTGATGACCTTGCGCAACGACAAGTCACTGCCCGTGGCCGATTTGAGCAAACGTGACTCCAGCGCTGCAGAAATCCAGAGCGTGAAGATCAACACCGCACCCGCCGTGAGCGCCCCCTCGATCAGCGTGCGCACCGACAACATGGAGCCACCGACCTTCCAGCGAATCTGGTCCAGCTCATCCAGAACCAGCGGCAAGATGCCCGTGACCCACAGCACCACAGCCAACCAGGCGATCCACGAGATCGTGCGTTCTAAAACCCGCACAAAAGGGGCTTCGCCAAACGCCACTTGCAAGACCTTGACGCCAAAACGGATCAAGGCCAGCGAGATGCACACCGGCAACAAAATGCCAAACAAGGCCACGGGGTGGTCAACCGTCAACAGCGTACGGGCAGCAAAAGTCAAGCCCAGCAACACTGTTGGAAACAAAACCCCATCAATCAGGCGCTTGCCCAGCAAGACCGACAAATCTTGCGCGGCAAAAACACGGCGCACACCCCAGACAAGAAGCCAGGCCAGCGCCACACAAACCGCAAACGCCCCCAACACCTGAAGCGACTCGGCGCGGGCCAAGGTGTCCAGCCAAGCCAGCGGGTCGGCAATGTGCAGGGATTTCAAATTCGCCATGTCGGTTTCCTTTTGTCGATGAAGGCCTGAACGCCCTCTTGGGCCACATCGTCCATCATGTTGCAGGCCATGGTTTGACCGGCCAATTGGTAAGCGGCTTCAATGCCCATTTCGCGCTGCTTGTAAAACAAGGCCTTGCCCATGCGCACCGCTTCGCGGGGCTTGCCCAAAATGGCATTGACCAAGGCATCGACCTGTGCATCCAGCTCGGTCGCGGCACACACCCGGTTGAGCAGCCCCCGGCTGCGGGCCTCATCGGCCGAAATAAAACCACCGGTCAGCAACATTTCCATGGCCTGTTTGGCGTGCATATTGCGCACCAATGGCACGCTGGGCGTCGCGCAAAACAAACCCACATCAATGCCATTGACGCCAAAGGTGGCGCTGTCCACCGACACAGCCAAATCGCATTGCGCCACCAACTGGCAACCAGCTGCCGTGGCCAAACCTTGCACACGGGCAATCACAGGCACCGGCAAATTCTGAATCGACAGCATCATGCGGCTGCATTGGGCAAACAGCTTTTGGTAGTAAGCCTGCTCGGGCTGGGCACGCATTTCTTTCAGGTTGTGCCCTGCGCAAAAAGCTTTGCCTGTCGCAGCCAACACCACCACACGCGCCTGTTGGTCTTGTGCAATGGCGTTCAGGGCTGTTTGCAAAGCCTCGAGCATGGCCTCGCTCAGGGTGTTGAAGGTGGCGGGGCTGTTCAAGGTCAGGCTGTGTACGCCACGCGCGTCGCGTTGGTGCAACAACAGGTCTGCAGCGATGGGTAAAGTTGAATCAGTCATGCGCCCGATTGTGCCTAAACCACAAGTCAAATCGGCCGCTCAGGCGCAAACCCAGTCGACCTTTTCAAACATCGGCCAGCACACGCAAGTGCGCTTCTACACTGCGCCCCAAGGCACTCAGGTTGTAGCCACCCTCCAGGCAACTGACGATGCGGCCTTTGGCGTGGCGCAGCGCCACATCCTTGATGCGCTGGGTGATCCAGGCGTAATCCTGCTCAACCAAACCCATCTGCCCCATATCGTCTTCACGGTGCGCATCAAAGCCTGCGCTGATGAAAATCAGCTCTGGCTTGTGCGCTTCCAGCCGAGGTATCCACATCATGTCAATCAACTCGCGGATGTCCATGCCCTTGGTGTAGGCGGGTACAGGCAAGTTGACCAGGTTGGCCGCGTTCGATTGCGAACCGCCTTCCGGGTAAAACGGGTGCTGGAAAAAACTGACCATCAAAATGCGCTCATCGCCCGCCACGATGTCTTCTGTGCCATTGCCATGGTGCACATCAAAGTCCACGATGGCCACCCTTTTGAGGCCATGGCGTTCCACCGCATGCTTGGCCGCAATGGCCACGTTGTTGAAAAAGCAAAACCCCATGGCCTTGTCGCGACACGCGTGATGTCCGGGTGGGCGAATGGCACAAAAAGCGTTTTCCAGTTCCCCCGCCAGCACGGCATCGGTGGCCTCGATCGCGGCACCCGCTGACAACAAAGCCGCATCCCACGTATGGGCGTTGATCATCGTGTCCGGGTCCAGCGATGTGTGGCGAGGCCCGCCCGCCGCCATGTCTTCTCGCAAGGCATCGCCCAAACCGCGCAAAGCCGCCACATGCATGCGCCCGTGGGCCAACTCGATATCGGCCAAGGCCGCAGGCCCCGCCTCTCGGCGCTGCAAAGCCATGTCGAGACCCGTGATCAGCAAACGGTCTTCGATGGCACCGAGTCGCTCCGGGCACTCCGGGTGCCCCGCGCCCATTTCGTGTTTCCAGCATGTGGGGTGTGTGAAATAACCTGTCGCGCCCATACGGTTTGTCTTCCTGCATGCTCAACATCTTGACAATGTTGTTGAATTTCTTAAATGACTGGCATTGATTAACTGTTTTTAGCTTATCACGCCAAGCCCACTCGCCCCAGTAAGCCCGCTCTCGGGCGATTAAACTGACAGCCGCATGAATTTTCTTCTTCACCCCTTTAGCTGGCTGGCCCCGCGCCGCCTGAACGCCCTCTGCGTTGGACTGCTTGGCCTGACTTTGTCGCTGGCCTGGCTGGATGCGGCGCAAGCGCAAGCCCCCAAAACCAAGCACGCTGAACACGCCAGTAAAAAATCCAAGAAAAAACCGGCCCATTCTTCCGCCTCGACACGCAAGCACCCCGGCAAAAAAACCGCTGCGGCACCGGGCACGTCCTTGAACCAAAACCCTGAAGTATCAATTTGGGCACAAGATGCCGCCCGGCGTCTGCAGCTCGATGCCGATTGGGTGCAAAAAACCATCGCGCAAACCCAGCGCTTGCCGGTGATCGAAAAATGGGTGCTGCCCCCCACCAGCCCCGTGGCCAAAGACTGGAGCGCTTACCGTGCACGCTTCATTGAGCCCGTGCGCATTCAGGCCGGCCTGCGCTTTTGGCAGAAACACCGGGACACGCTGGATCGGGCCGAGCGCGAGTACGGCGTGCCCGCCGCCATCATCGTCGGCATCATCGGTGTCGAAACGCTGTATGGCCAAAACACCGGCAACTTTCGTGTGGTGGACGCTTTGGGCACCTTGGCCTTTCATTTTCCGCAGGCCCACCCCAGAGCCGCAGAACGCCAAGCCTTCTTTCGCAGCGAGTTGGAGCAATTTTTACTGCTGACCTCACGCAGCGGCGCAGACCCCTTGACCATTCGGGGCAGCTACGCAGGCGCTTTGGGTTTGCCGCAATTCATGCCATCAAGCTGGGCCAAATTTGCGGTGGACTTTGATGGCGATGGCCGCATCGACCTGTTTGGCAGCCCAGCCGATGCCATAGGCTCGGTCGCTAACTACTTCAAGGCCTTTCAGTGGCGCACCGGCATGCCCACCCACTACCCCGTGACCCTCACACCAGGCCAAACCGACATGGACAGCCTGATGGCCCCGGACATTCTGCCCACCTTCAGCGTGGCCAGTTTTGTGGGCAAAGGCGCAGCACTGGAAGGTGCGGCACTCAGCCACACCGGGCCGCTGGCCCTGATCGAGCTGCGCAACGGCAGCAACCCACCCAGTTATGTGGCCGGTACCGAAAATTTCTATGCGATCACCCGATACAACTGGAGCAGTTATTACGCGATGGCCGTGATTGAGTTGGCGGAGGCGGTGGCGCGGGAATTGCAAAACAAGCGCTGACCCACTGAAACTTCACAACTTGATGACGAAACCAAGCGGCATGATGCGCATCCCATTGACAAAGGCCACATTCAGCTGCGTTATGAAGCTGGGATGGATGGTCATGGCTTTGTCCGCACAAACAAGCCATGGGGCCAGCTTGTTTGGCGACCATTCTTGCGCGTCTTGGCATAAGCTTGAATATGCCGAAAAGCGTACGTGGACAAATGCCTTTCTGGCCCCGCTCAGTTTGACCCTCAAGGGCCTTCAAAAAAGCAAAGAAGATAAATACAACGACGATCCCAAAGCGCATGAAGCGGCAATCATCGGCATTGATGACTTTTGCTTGAATCACCCTGATTTGGGTGCAGCCGATGGTGCGGGTCGTTATCTGAAAAAGCTGATTGAGATGCCATCGAATTCATGATCAGGCTGCTCACAAGCCTTTGGGGCTCTCAATAACCCAGCCTGATTTAGTGCGTCTTAAAACTCACCTGCAACCGCCTTGGCTCAGGTTTTCAAGTTGCCAAGTCGCTAGGCTTTCCCACAAATTGACGACACAGCCATGAATCCACTGAACCCCAAAAAATTGTTGCTGACCAAATGGACCGCGGTCAAACCCGTGGCCAAACAAAAGCACTTTTTGGTCAGCCGGGTGATTCAACCCGAGCAGCCTACCGAGCCCATTGAATCGGTGGAAATTGAAGCGGTGTTCTCCAAGGCCACGCAGATCATCGCTTGGCGAGAACTGCAAGACGATGGTGTTTGGCTGCAGGGTTGGGTTTAACTATAAAAATATAATTAAGTATTTAATTTTACTGCTTTACTGCTTTACTGCTTTACTGCTTTACTTAGTTAACGGCTGTTTAGATTGATAAATTGCGAATACTCGTATAAATTTGACTTTTAACAGGAGGCTCAAATGAAAAATTTAGTATTCACAACTATGGCTGTGGTTTTATTGAGTGGCTGTATTCACCCCACCTCTAGCCGTCAACTAGAAGAACAAAGAAGCTACATAGATAAAACAGTGTCGATTCCAAATGTATTATTTATGGAAACTCCTCAATCTAAATCCGTTTTAGTAGGCTCTGATGTTTTCGCACAAACTGCTGGGTGTCAGTTCATGCAAAGATACAAAGTCAGAACTACTGCAACATTTACAGAGTCCCTTAATTTACTTAAATACCGTTCTGCCATGATGGGAGCGAAACGAATTTCTATTTTTAAACATGAAGAAGTAGATGCTTCAGAATCTAGAATTTTTATTCATGATGATGACGTTGTTTACATTCAAGCCGGAACATCTTTGCAAGGGGCCCCCTTTCACACCACAATAACTGCGAATTTATACGATTGTGCGGGTTAAATTATAAATAATTATTTAACTAATTAATTCGAAATACTCGCCAACCCTCTGATACCTTTCGCACACTAAATTTCCATTCTAGTGATTTACGCTTTGCAAAAAGCAGAGCAGCAATGCGTGCTGACTCTGCTTTTTTATATTCAGTCAAAAGAAAGCTATCACCAATATCCATTTCTTTAAAAGGATAGGAAGCTCTGTCTTTCAGAGGGGGCATGGTGCCAACTTTGTCTATTGAAATCATTTCTAAAATTTTTAATGATGCAAATATGCATCGGAAGCTGAAGGAAAAACTTTAGTCGCTCGTTGCATTTGATCTATTTAGCTAAAGATCAAACAGAGACAGTTGCAACGCAGCTCAGAGCTTGGATTCAATGAAATCAATTGTCAGCTTTTGTAGCTTCTGCCTTGTATCTGCTGATGCTCCGTGGGATCGGTAGAACCATCGCCCTCCTCCCAGCTGCCTAG
>JAGNWH010000106.1:0-7036 GCA_017986055.1 Limnohabitans sp.
GCAGCCTGCGGGCAAGTCAGAATCGCCAAATCCGGGCAAATCGGGCACCAGCACACGCCAGCCCGCATCGCGCAGCGGTGCGATGTTACGCACCCAATGCGTCCAGCTGCCACTGCCGCCGTGCAGCAAGACCACACAAGGCCGATGCGCATCACCCCAGGTATGCCAAACGGTGTCGGCCCCGTCAAAACGGGTGACCCAACGTTCTCCCCCCGCCAGCGCAGTGGCCAAATCGGGCGGCAAAAAGGCGGGCAAGCATGCCAGTGATGGCACAGCACCCGTCATGGCAACACCTGGCGAGGGTGTTGCAGACGCCAGACTTTGTACGCCGCGGCTGTGGCCACGCCACTGGTCAACACGCTCACCCAGAACACACTGACCAAGCCCCAGCGCTCACTGATGAGCCCACCCAACAAAGCGCCCAGCACCCCCGGAAAACCGTAGGCCACCACGGTGTAAAGCGCCTGCCCACGCCCGCGCAAACGGCCCGGAAAATGGTGCGACAACAAAGCAATGCAAACCGTGTGGTGCGTGGCAAAGGTGACAGCGTGCAAGGTTTGCGCCAAAAGCAACACCCACAACACATCGGCCCATGCAGCGGTCAGGCCCATGCGCAGCAGCATGGTGGCCGAACACAGCACCAGCCAACCCGTCAAAGGCAGGCGAGGCAGCCAGCGCGATTGAGTAAAAAACCAGCCGATTTCCACCGCCACCGACACCGCCCACAAGACGCCAATCATGGTTTTGCTGTAGCCCAAGGAGTCCAGATACAGCGAGAAAAAGACATAGATCCCGATGTGCGACAGCACATGGAAAAATGTGGACGCAAAAAACCACTGCACCGGTTTTTGCCGCAACACAGGCCCCACGGGCACATGCAAGTCCGAATGATGCGAGGCCTCTTTGATGTCCGGCAGCCACCAGACACTCAACAAAACCGCCCCCAAACTCAACACCGTCCAGCCCGGGAAGTGCTGCATGCCAAAGGCCTCGAACCAAGCCCCTGCCGCAAACACCGTCACCAAAAATCCCATCGAGCCCCACAGCCGGACACGCCCGTAGCGTTTGGTGTCAAAAGCACCACCTTGGCTGACCAAGTGGGCCATGGCCGCCTCGCTCATGGGCATCATGGAACTGGTGTGGGTGAACATGACCAGCAACACCAAGCCCAGGCCTACCGGCCCCCAATCGAGAAACAACAAACAAGCCGAGGCAAAGGCCACGCCAGCCCCGATGCGCAACAGTTTCACGCGTTCGCCGGTACGGTCGCTGATGGCGCCCCAGGCATAAGGCGCAAACAGACGGGTAGCCGCCTGCACGGCCGTGAGCAGGCTGATGGTCAACAAACTCAAACCCATGTCTTGCAGCCACAGCGGCAAGTAGGGGTTGAAAAACCCGATGTGCGCGAAATAACTGGCCGACAGGGCGGCAAAAGGCCAAAGCTGACGGCGTTGCGGCATGCCTCAGGGCTTGGCCGCTGGGATTGGGGCCACGTCGTGCTCGACATCGGCGCATTGAGCGCGATGCTGCAAAGCGTGCTCCATCACCACCAAAGCCAGCATGGCTTCGGCAATGGGCGTGGCGCGGATGCCCACGCACGGGTCGTGGCGGCCTTTGGTGATGACTTCGGTGGGCTGGCCCGCAGAGTCAATCGAGTCGCGCGGAATCAGAATCGAGCTGGTGGGCTTGACGGCGATCGACACTTCGATGTCTTGTCCGGTGCTGATGCCACCCAGCACGCCACCCGCGTTGTTGCCCACAAAGCCCTGCTGTGTGAGGGTGTCCCCGGCGCTGCTGCCTTTTTGCGTGACACAGCCAAAGCCCGCACCGATCTCCACGCCCTTGACGGCATTGATGCCCATCATGGCGAAAGCGATGTCGGCATCGATCTTGTCAAACAGCGGCTGACCCAGTCCCACGGGCACGCCACGCGCCACCACACGCAAACGTGCGCCGCACGAATCACCCGACTTGCGCAGCGCGTTCATGTAGTCTTCCAGCGCCGAGACGTCGGCCACCGGGGCAAAAAACGGATTGTTTGGCACATGGTCCCAGCTCTCAAAGCCAATCGGCACATCGCCAATTTGGGTCATGCAACCCACAAAAGTGGTGCCAAACTTTTCTTTGAGCCACTTTTTGGCAACGGCACCTGCCGCCACCATGGGTGCCGTCAGGCGGGCCGACGAACGGCCACCGCCACGCGGGTCGCGCAGGCCGTATTTGCGCCAATAGGTGTAGTCGGCATGGCCCGGGCGGAAGGTCTGCAGGATGTCGCCGTAGTCCTTGCTGCGCTGGTCGGTGTTCTGGATCAGCAGGCAAATCGGGGTGCCAGTGGTCAGGCCCTGGTACACGCCAGAGATGATTTGCACCGCATCGGGCTCGTTTCGCTGGGTGACAAATTTGCTGGTGCCGGGGCGGCGTCGGTCGAGGTCGGGCTGGATATCGGCCTCAGACAGCGGCATGCCCGGGGGGCAGCCGTCGATCACGCAGCCAATGGCCGGGCCGTGGGATTCACCAAAGTTGGTGACCGAAAAGAGATTTCCAAAGGTATTGCCGCTCATGTTGCCCATTATCCCAGAGCGGCCCGCGTCTTTTTTCGGGGCGACAGCCCTGAAGAAAATCAGAGCTTGACGTCTTCGGACTCAGGGGCAGAGCCATCGGGCCAGTCGCGGATGTAGGCCTTGAGCATCTTGTTCTCGAAGTTCTGACCGTCCACCACGGCTTTGGCCACGTCGTAGAAGCTGATCACACCCATCAACATGGCGCCGTCCATCACCGGCATGTAGCGCGAGTGGTGCTCAAGCATCATGCGGCGCACATCGTCGATGTCGGTCTCGCCAGTGCAGGTCAGGGGCTGGGCGTCCATGGCATCGCGCACCAAAGCGGTCCCTGCCTGCCCACCATTTTTGACAATCTGACGGATCACTTCACGGAAAGTCAGCATGCCAGCCAAGGCGCCCTTGGCCATGACCACCAAAGAGCCGAGGTCTTTTTCGGCCATGTCGTTCATGGCGCGGGACAAAGGTTCGTCGGCCTGAACCGTGAACAAGGTGCCGCCTTTGACGCGGAGGATGTCGCTGACTTTCATGGTGTGTCTCCTGAGGGTCGATCCGGTTGAGATTCGATATCAATATAGCCCACAATGAACACCGAACGGCAGGCCACCAGCCTGTCGGACACATTCTTTTTGCGGAGGCCCTTCATGGCTGGTTACAGCGATCCCGGTTTTGACACTTTGGCCTTGCATGCCGGTGCGGCACCCGACCCGAGTACCGGTGCCCGGGCGGTGCCAATTCACCTCACCACCTCGTTTGTTTTTGAATCCACAGACCAAGCGGCGGCCCTGTTCAATCTGGAGCGCCCAGGCCATGTCTACAGCCGCATCAGCAACCCAACCAATGCGGTGCTGGAGCAACGTGTGGCCGCGCTGGAAGGCGGCATCGGTGCCATCACCACCTCCAGCGGCCAGGCCGCACTGCACCTGGCCATTGCCACCCTCATGGGCGCGGGCTCGCACATCGTGGCGTCGTCGGCTTTGTACGGCGGCTCACACAACTTGCTGCACTACACCCTGAGCCGTTTTGGCATCAGCACCACCTTTGTCAAACCCGGCGACTTGGATGCATGGAAAGCCGCCATACGCCCCAACACCAAACTGTTTTTTGGCGAAACCGTGGGCAACCCGGGCATGGATGTGCTGGACATCGAAGCCATCAGTGGCATCGCCCACGCAGCGGGCGTGCCGCTCTTGGTGGACTCCACCCTCACCTCGCCGTGGTTGATCAAACCCTTTGACCACGGGGCTGATTTGGTCTACCACTCAGCAACCAAATTCCTGTCCGGCCACGGCACGGTGGTGGGCGGCGTGGTGGTCGATGGCGGCAGCTTTGACTGGGACAAATCGGGCAAGTTCGCCGAACTGAGCCAAGCCTACGAAGGCTTTCACAACATGGTCTTCAGCGAAGAAAGCACCGTCGGAGCTTTCTTGCTGCGTGCGCGACGCGAAGGCCTGCGCGACTTTGGCGCCTGCATGAGCCCGCACACCGCATGGCTGATTTTGCAAGGCATCGAAACACTGCCCTTGCGCATGGCCCGGCACATGGAGAACACCGCCAAAGTGGTCGAGTTTTTGGCCGCTCACCCGATGGTCAGCCGCGTGGGCCACCCCCTGCTGGAGAGCCACCCCAGCCATGCACTGGCGCAAAAACTGTTGCCGCGCGGTGCAGGCTCGGTGTTCAGCTTCGACATCCGAGGCAGCCGCGCCCAAGGGCAAAAATTCATCGAAGCCCTCAAGGTCTTCAGTCATCTGGCCAATGTGGGTGACTGCCGCAGTCTGGTGATCCACCCGGCCAGCACCACGCATTTCCGCATGACAGACGAGGCCCTGGTGGCCAGCGGCATTGGTCCCGGCACCATTCGTTTGTCGATCGGTCTGGAAGACCCTGCCGACTTGATCGACGACTTGAAGAAGGCGCTCAAAGCCGCCGAGAAAGCGGGGTCATGAGGATGAGCACGTCCATGAAAATCTCTGTTCAAGGCCACCTGCTTTACGCCTACACCGGCGGCAAGCCCTTCAACCCCGCGCAACCCACCGCCGTCTTCATCCACGGCGTGCTCAACGACCACAGCGTCTGGATTTTGCAAACCCGTTACTTTGCCCACCACGGCTGGAACGTGCTGGCGGTGGACTTACCCGGCCACTGCAAAAGCGAAGGCCCACCGCCGCAAAGCGCCGAAGAAGCCGCAGACACCGTCATCGCTTTGCTTGACGCACTGAAGATCGACAAAGCCGCCCTGATCGGCCACAGCTTTGGCTCGCTGATTGCACTCGAAGCCGCCGCCCGAGACGCGGTGGCTCACCCCGGTCGCGTGGGCCACTTGGTTTTGGTGGGCACTGCGTACCCGATGCGCGTCTCGCCTGCGCTGCTCGACCTGTCGGTCAGTGCACCGTTCAAGGCCATCGACATGGTCAACAGTTTTTCGCATTCCACACTGGCACCGCCCCCGTCGGCTTTGGGGCCAGGCACTTGGTTGTATGGCGGCAGCAAAGCCCTGATGCGCAGGGTGTTGGCAAGCAACCCGCAATCCAATGTGTTCTACACCGGCTTCAAGGCCTGCGACAGCTACAAGGGCGGCGAAGCGGCCATGCCCAAGGTCGCTTGCCCTACCTTGTTTGTGCTGGGCAGTGCAGACCAAATGACGCCGCCCAAAGCAGCGCAAAGCCTGATCGACCTGTGCGGCAAACCCACGGTGGTCAAGCTGCCCGCAGGCCATTCGCTCATGACCGAAGCGCCTGAGGGCGTGTTGCAATCGCTCAAAGATTTTTTAAAGCCGTGACATGGGCACACATTCACGAACAGCGGCTCACTCCTGAAAATGAACACACTGACTTCCAACATCACCCCGCCCTTGTCGGCAGACAGGGCCAGCGAGATTGCCCAGTCACTCGACCTGCGGGCTCTGCCAGCCGACTTCCTGAACAACCCCTACCCAGTCTATGCCGCGCTGCGCGAAACCGAGCCCTTCAAACGCATGTCCGACGGCTCGTATTTCCTCACGCGCCATGCCGATCTGGTGGCGGTGTACCGCGATGCCAAGGTATTCAGCTCCGACAAGCAAGTCGAGTTCGGCCCCAAATACAACCATGCACCGTTCAATGAACCGCCGTTCACTACAGCGGGTGGCGTGGCACCGCTGTTCGAGCACCACACCAACAGTCTGGTCTTCAATGACGCACCACGACACACCCGCGTGCGAAGGCTGATCATGGGCGCCCTCACCCGCCGTGCCATTGAGGCCATGGAGCCCGGACTGGTACAACTGGTGGACGGCCTGCTGGACCGGCTGCAAGAGCGGGGTGGCGGGGATCTGATTGAAGACTTTGCATCGGCCATTCCGGTCGAGATCATCGGCAATTTGCTGGACGTGCCACACGCAGATCGCGAGCCCTTGCGCGGCTGGTCACTGGCCATTTTGGGTGCGCTGGAACCCGCCCTCACACCCGAACAAGAAGCGCTGGGCAACCGCAGCGTCAACGAATTTCTGGCCTATCTGCGCGAGCTGGTTGCCCAGCGCCGCCAGCACCCCGGCGACCCGGAGCACGATGTGCTGACCCGGCTGATCCAAGGAGAAAAGGATGGCGAAACAAGCGGCGACGCCCTGAGCGAAGTCGAGCTGCTGCAAAACTGCGTGTTTTTGCTCAATGCCGGACACGAGACCACAACCAACCTGATCGGCAACGCGCTCATCACGCTGCAGGAATGGCCTGAGCAACTCAAACAACTCCAGGCCGACCTGAAAGCCGCCACCAGCGAGGACGACCGGGCGCACATTTTGGGTTTGGCCGTTGATGAATTCTTGCGTTTTGAATCGTCCAACCAGCTGGGCAATCGCCGTGCCCTGCAAGCCACGCAGGTCAATGGTGTCGATCTGCCTGCAGGGGCCTTGGTCACGCTGTGCATTGGTGCTGCCAACCGCGACCCGGCGGTGTATGACCAACCCGAACAACTGAACCTGCGCCGCACCGGCAACAAGCACCTGGCTTTTGGCTTTGGCGTGCACCAGTGCGCGGGCCTGAGCCTGGCGCGGCTCGAAGGCCGCATTGCCATCGGGCGGTTTTTGCAACGCTTCCCCGATTACCAGCTCACACAAACGCCTCTGCGTGGTGGGCGGGCGAGGTTCCGTGGTTTTTTAAACGCGCCATTTCACACAGTCTGACCACTCAAGGAGCCACCATGACCGATGCCGTTCAACACACCAGCTTTGCCGAGTTTTACCCGTTTTACCTGAGCGAGCACAACAACCGCACCTGCCGCCGCCTGCACTTTGTGGGCAGCACACTGTCACTGCTGTGCCTGGCCATGCTGGTCATCACGGGCAAGCCGGCTTACTTTTTGTACGCCTTGCTGTGCGGCTATGGCTGTGCTTGGATCGGGCACTTTGTGTTCGAGAAAAACAAGCCCGCCAGCTTCAAACGCCCGCTTTACAGCTTCATGGGCGACTGGGTGATGTACCGCGACATGTGGCGCGGCCGGGT
>JAGNWH010000107.1:0-7024 GCA_017986055.1 Limnohabitans sp.
GCGACCACCGGAGCGCACAGCACCAAGTCGGCCATCACCACGGGTTCTTGCTCGTAATCGAACGTCAGCACATTGGTGGCGTAGTCTTTCTTGCGATAACTCTTGTTCAGCTCGCGGCCCTCATCTTCGCCCACGATGCGAACGGTGATTTCGGCATCGTCCGCCAGCGCGTGGCGGATGGCGCGGGTCACGGCATGGCGGGGCAGGGCGGCGCGGTGGCGGGCTGCATAGGGAATGTCACCGAATTGCAGGGACAGTTGGAGTTGTTTCAGGGCCATTGTTTTGCGGGTGTCGTTCAAAGGGGGTGGCGGAGCCTGCGTGGAAAAGGTCGAGATGTCGCAGCTGCGTCAATCGTCGGTGGGCAAAGGTTTGCGTCGGGTGTTCACACCCGCGCGCATGGCGGCACTGCCTTGTGCATCGTAAGCGTCCACGATGCGGGCCACCAGCGGGTGGCGCACCACGTCAGCGCTGCTAAAGCGGGTGAATGCAATGCCTTTGACGCGCTTCAAGACACGCTCGGCGTCAATCAGGCCGCTCAGTTGGCCCTTGGGCAAATCAATCTGGCTCACGTCACCCGTGACCACCGCCTTGGCACCAAAGCCGATGCGGGTCAGGAACATCTTCATCTGCTCTGTGCTGGTGTTTTGGGCTTCGTCCAAAATCACAAAGGCGTTGTTCAGCGTTCGTCCGCGCATGAAGGCCAGCGGTGCGATCTCGATCGCGTTGCGCTCAAACGCTTTTTGAACTTTGTCGTAGCCCATCAGGTCGTACAGCGCGTCATACAGCGGGCGCAAATACGGATCGACCTTTTGCGACAAGTCACCGGGCAAAAAGCCCAGACGCTCACCGGCTTCCACCGCCGGGCGCGTCAGCACAATGCGCTGCACGCTGGCGCGCTCCAGTGCATCCACCGCGCAGGCCACGGCCAGATACGTCTTGCCGGTGCCCGCCGGGCCAATGCCGAAGGTGATGTCGTGGCTGGCAATGCTTTCCAGATAGGCCGCCTGCACCGGAGTGCGGGCCTTCAGGTCGGTGCGGCGGGTTTGCAAGCTGGGCAGGTCGGCTTCTTCGCCGCCACTGTCGCCCACCAGCATGAGCTGCACCATGTCGGGTGCAATCGGGCGGTCGGCACGTTCGTAAATGGCCTGCAAAATTTCCATGGCCCGCAGGGCCACCGCTTTGGGTCCGTCCACCTTGAACTGCTCGTGGCGGTGTGCAATGCTCACTTGTAAGCCCGCTTCGATGGTGCGCAGATGGGCATCCATCGGGCCGCACAGGTGCGACAAGCGGGTATTGTTGTGCGGCGTGAAGGTGTGTCTGACGATCAAGTGGATAATCCTGTTCGTTGTGGTTTCGACCGGTTTGTTGCAGGCCGTGGAGCCTTGATTTTCCTCTATACCGCGCAACCCAAGGGCTCCCCTCCATGATTGGCAAACTCACCGGCATCCTGAGCGACAAAAACCCACCCGAGGTGATCGTGGACTGCCATGGCGTGGGCTACGAAGTCAATGTGCCCATGAGCACCTTTTACAACCTGCCTGCCACGGGTGAAAAAGTCAGTCTGGTCACGCATTTTGTGGTGCGCGAAGACGCGCAAATTCTGTATGGCTTTGCCACCTTGAGCGAGCGCGAGGCCTTTCGCCAGCTCATCAAAATCTCTGGCGTTGGTCCCCGCACCGCCTTGAGCGTGCTGTCGGGCATGAGCGTGACCGATTTGGCCCAAGCCATCACCACGCAAGAAGTCGGGCGGCTGGTCAAAGTGCCCGGCATCGGCAAGAAAACCGCCGAGCGCTTGTTGCTGGAGCTCAAAGGCAAGCTGGGCGGTGACTTGGGTGGTTTGTTCGCTGTGAACACCAGCGATGCGCAAAACGACATCCAGCAAGCACTCATTGCCTTGGGTTACAACGACAAAGAAGCCGCTGCCGCCCTCAAGAGCCTGCCCGTGGATGTGGGCGTGAGCGAGGGCATCAAGCTCGCGCTCAAAGCCTTGAACAAATGAAGACGAACTGAGCCATGAGCATCCGCACCGACGATTTCGCCCCGCAACCCGAAGCTCGGGTCATTTCGGCGGCCCCCGTTTCCCACCAAGAAGAGGCGATTGAACGCGCTCTGCGCCCCAAGCTGCTCGACGAATACGTGGGCCAGGTCAAGGTGCGTGAGCAGCTGGAGATTTTCATCAGCGCCGCCAAGATGCGCGAAGAGCCTTTGGACCATGTCTTGCTGTTTGGCCCGCCGGGCTTGGGCAAGACCACGCTCAGCCACATCATTGCGGCCGAGCTGGGGGTGAACCTGCGTCAGACGAGTGGGCCGGTGCTTGAAAAACCCAAAGATTTGGCGGCGCTGCTGACCAATTTGGAGCGCAACGATGTGCTCTTCATTGACGAGATCCACCGCCTGTCGCCCGTGGTCGAAGAAATTTTGTACCCCGCGCTGGAGGACTACCAGATCGACATCATGATCGGCGAAGGCCCGGCGGCCCGCAGCATCAAGCTCGACCTGCAACCCTTCACGCTGGTGGGCGCGACCACCCGGGCCGGCATGTTGACCAACCCGTTGCGCGACCGCTTTGGCATCGTCTCAAGACTGGAGTTCTACACGCCTGAAGAGCTGACCCGCATCGTGACCCGCAGCGCCGGCTTGCTCAAAGCGCCGATTGACCCGGAAGGCTCGTTCGAAATCGCGCGCCGTTCGCGTGGCACGCCCCGCATCGCCAACCGCCTGCTGCGCCGGGTGCGCGACTACGCCGATGTCAAAGGCGACGGCACCATCCACAAGGGCATCGCCCAAAAAGCGCTGGTCATGCTCGATGTGGATCCTGAAGGTTTTGATTTGATGGACCGCAAACTGCTCGAAGCCGTCATCCACCGCTTTGACGGCGGCCCTGTGGGGCTGGACAACATCGCCGCCAGCATCGGCGAAGAGCGCGACACGATCGAAGACGTGATCGAGCCATATTTGATTCAGCAAGGCTATTTGCAGCGCACCCCGCGGGGTCGCATGGCCACCTTGGCGGCTTTCAAGCATCTGGGCGTGACACCGCCCAAGTCGTTTGGGCAGTGATGAGGGATGGGTAGATCGACGGCGTCAGCGCCGGTCATCTTTCCCCGATCGCCAATGCATGTTCGGGCAGAAGCCGCCGCTCGCACGTCTTTATCTTGCCGCTTAGACGGTTGTTTCGTCCTTGCCCAGCGACTCCAGGTGCGAGGTGTCGCCCCAGCCGACCAGTGACAGGCCTTGCGGCGTCCACAGCAGGCGGTTCACGGCGGTGTTGGTCAGTTGCCAGGTGCGCGGTGCCTGCAGCGCCAATCGGGTAGCGGCGCGGTACAGGATGTCCAGCACGCCGCCGTGCGCCACCAGCACGATTTGCTGGCCTGGGTGCCTGGCGGCCAGTTCGTCCACCGTGTTGACGATGCGTTCGCGCAGCACCATCAGCGATTCGCCACCTTCAGGCGGCGTCCAGTCGGGGGTGCGCTTGCGCCAGTGCCAAGCGTGCTCGGGCAGTTCAGTCTCGATCTCTGCAAAGGTGCGCCCTTGGAACGCGCCAAAGTGGCGTTCGCGCAGGCCTGTGTGTGTGTTCACGCTTTGGCCGAGAAGCTGTGCAATCGCTTGGGCGGTGGTATGGGCACGAGACAGGTCGCTGGCATAAATGGCATCGATGGCATCGCGCTGCACCAGCGCCCTGGCCAAATGCTGCGCTTGGCGCAGGCCCACATCGTTGAGCGGGATGTCAAGATGACCTTGCAACCGTGTGTCCACGTTCCAGTCGGTCTCTCCGTGGCGAATTGCCAAAATGCGGGTGGGTTCCATGAATTCGATTTGGGTTCAACGGTTCAGCGCGGCAGTTCGATGTTCACCCGGCGCAAGCCTGCGGGCGGGTTGGGGAAGTTGGCCAGTGCGGCTTGGAACAGCGTGGCAAAAATCGGCACGCTGTCGCTCCATGGGCCAGCATGGCTGGCGCGGGTTTCGTAGACCACTTGGCCTGATTTCAAGTCGCGCATGATCACGCTGACCTCGCGGCGGTACTGAGTGGGTGGCGGAAATCGCATGCCCGTGCCCAGTCCGATGTGCGAGCCAGCACCAATGCCAATGCCAATACCCACGCCGACATTGCCGTAAGGTGTCCAGCCCGGCCCGATCGGGCGACCCCAAGGATCAGCTTGGTATTGGGTGCCACTGAAGCCCACCATCACGCTCAGGCTGGCGCTTGCATCGTCGCGCACCAAGCCCACGGCCGTCATGGCCGCCTGGGCTTGTTGTTCGGCCAGTCCGGCTTCGGGGTTGTTGGTCTGTGAAGGCAGGCGCTCAAAACGGTACTTGGCGCCCTGCAGGCTCATGCCCGGCGGAACTGCCGCCACGGAAACCACATCGCTGTCGATCAGGCGCATCGAGGCGCAGCCCGTCAAAAGGGTCAAGGCCAGTGCAGCCAAGGCCACTGAAAAACGCCGTGAGAGCTCTTGTGTTGCCTTGTGCATGGCGCACCTCCTGGATTTACATCGAGACCACTTGAATGCCGGGCAAGCCGGGTTCGGAGAATGTCTCTTCGTCAAAAGCCTTGTCGCCGTCATCCGATTCGATGCCAGTGATCTTCAGGTCCTTGAAGCCGTGCAGCTTGGCGTCCATCAAGTGCGAGGGCACCACGTTTTGCAGGGCTGCAAACATGTTTTCAATGCGGCCAGGGTGTTTCTTTTGCCACTCGCGCAGCATGTTGCCCACTTGCAGGCGTTGCAGGTTTTCTTGGCTGCCACACAGTGTGCACGGGATGATGGGGAACTGTCGGTGCGCTGCCCAACGGATCAGGTCGGTTTCGGCCACATAAGCCAGCGGCCGGATGACCATGAATTCGCCGTTGTCGCTGACCAGCTTAGGGGGCATGCCCTTGAGCTTGCCGCCAAAGAACATGTTCAAAAAGAAGGTTTGCAGCATGTCGTCGCGGTGGTGGCCGAGAGCCAGCTTGTTGCACTTCAGCTCACGCGCCACGCGGTACAAAATGCCTCGCCGCAGACGCGAGCACAGGCTGCACATGGTTTTGCCTTCGGGGATTTTGTCTTTCACGATCGAATACGTGTCCTGCGTTTCGATGTGGTATTCCACGCCCAGCTCTTTCAGGTAAGCGGGCAGGATGTGGTCGGGAAAACCGGGCTGCTTTTGGTCGAGGTTGACCGCCACCAGCTCAAAGTCCACCGGGGCGCGGGCCTTCATCTTGAGCAGGATGTCCAGCATGCCGTAGCTGTCTTTGCCGCCGGACATGCAGACCATGATGCGGTCGCCCGCTTCGATCAGGTTGAAGTCGCTGATGGCTTGGCCCATCTGGCGGCACAAGCGTTTTTCGAGCTTGTGGGTTTCGCGCTCGATCTTGACGGCTTTGGCCGCCGCTGCACTGGCTTCGGCTTCGGCGTCCACCCAGGTGTTGTCGGTTGTTGTGTTCATGGGGTTCACCACTGTCCTGTTTCCATGCGAATGGCCACTTCGCAATCTTCAAAAATTTCAAGTTTGGCAATCTTGACGCGCACGCCCAGCACGCCAGGCAGCTGCATCAGGCGATTCGAGAGTTTGCCGATCAGCGTCTCCAGCAAGTTGATGTGCTCTGCCGTGCATTCGTCGATGATGATCTTGCGCACCTTGCGGTAATCCAGCACATGGTGGATGTCGTCGTCGCTGGGCAGCAGGGGCTGCGTGCCCAGGTTCAGCTCGGCATCGACCTGAATCGGCTGAGGGTCGATTTTTTCGTGTTCGAGGATGCCCAGGTTGGCGTCAAAGCGCAAACCAGTCAGCTCCAGTGTTTGGTGTCCGGCAGGGGTTTTCATGAGGCTGGTTTGATCTGGAAAATTTCGACCCCGACGGCTTCACAGTCCGGGTACACATCGGGTTTGCAGGTGGACAGGCGCACCGCCTGAACCTGCGGGTGCGCGATCAGCTCGCGCATCAGGTCATCGCACAGGGTTTCTTGCAGCACCACATGCCCGAGGGCGATGCGCCGGGCTATCACGTGTCGGATGAAGTCATAGTCCACCACTTCAGACAGGTCGTCCTGTGTGGGTGTGGATGCGCTGTAGGGCACGAACAGTTCGACGTTGAAGACGATGCGCTGTGGGCCGAGTTTTTCAAAGTCGTGTGCGCCAATGCGCACGTCCACCGTGTGGTTGCGCAAAAAAAGGCGGCGGCAGTTGAGCGCCAATTCGGTCATGGCCGTGTTCAGTTTGTCGCTCATGACGCGTCTTTCGGGTGGGGCGTGTCGGCCAAGAACATCACATCGCGTTCCAGGGGCACCAAATGCTGGCCGTTGTCCACGCACACCGTGGTGCCGGTGATGCAAGGGTTTTGTGCCAGAAACAGGCAGGTGGCGGCCACCTGAGCTGGGTCGATCGGCTGGCGCATCAGGTTCACGCGGCTGGCGCGGTCAAAGTTGTCCTGCGTTTGCGGGCCGCTCAAAAACATCAGGCCAGGTGCCACCCCGCACACACGCAAAGGGGCCAGGGCCTGCGCCTGCAAGGCCACCGAGCGCTCCAGCGCCAGTTTGGAGACGGTGTATGAAAAATAGTCCGGGTTCAGATTGAACACCTTCTGGTCCAAGATGTGGATCACGCTGCGCTGGCCGGGCGTGGCCTCGGGTGCGTTTTGCCTTGCCATCAAAGATGCCAAAGCCAGTGGCGCGATCAGGTTCACCTCCAGTTGCTGGCGGGTGCCGGTCAGGTCCATTGCCGCCCCGGTGTCGGGCTCGAACAGCGAAGCGTTGTTGACCAGGCAATCCAGCGGTCCGTGGCTTTGCGCAATGCGGGCCACCATGCGTTCGACTTCGGCGTGTTCCGCCAGATCGGCCTGTACCAATTCGACGCAAGCCCCTTGGGCACCCAGTTCGGCCTGAAGCGCTTGCGCTGCCGTGGCCGAGCTTTGGTAATGGCACCACACGCGCCAGCCCGCCGCCGCAAATTGGCGAACGATCTCTGCGCCCAGGCGGTGAGCGCCTCCGGTGACCAGAACTTGTTTCATAAATGGTGGCTTGTTGCTAACTTGTGCTGTGTGCTTG